>JBMOJU010000614.1:0-2139 GCA_049315625.1 Paracraurococcus sp. | reverse complement strand
CTGGGGCGGCGCCACGGTCGAGACATCCGACATCGCCGCGCTCCTCCCCTGGATCGACTGGGCCTTCGCCCAGGTCGAAGCCGAGCATGCGAAGGTGGCCGCCTGATGCCGCGCGTCCTCATCTCCGACAAGCTCTCCCCCGCCGCGATCGAGATCTTCAAGCGGCGCGGGATCGAGGTGGACTTCAAGCCGGGCCTGACGCCCGCCGAGCTGCGCGCCATCATCGCCCCCTATGACGGGCTCGCGGTGCGCAGCGCGTCCAAGGTGACGCGCGAGCTGATGGAGGCGGCCCCGAACCTCAAGGTCGTTGGCCGCGCCGGCATCGGCGTCGACAATGTCGACGTCACCAGCGCCACCGCGCGCGGCGTCGTGGTGATGAACACGCCCTACGGCAACGCCATCACCACCGCCGAGCATGCGATTGCGATGATGTTCGCCCTCGCCCGGCAACTGCCGGAGGCGAGCGCCTCCACCAAGGCCGGGAAGTGGGAGAAGAACCGCTTCATGGGCGTCGAGCTGTTCGGCAAGACGCTCGGCCTCATCGGTTGCGGCAATATCGGCTCCATCGTCGCCGACCGCGCCGTTGGGCTGCACATGAAGGTCGTCGCCTTCGATCCCTTCCTGTCCGACAAGCGCGCGGTGGAACTCGGCGTCGAGAAGGTGGAGCTGAACGAGCTGCTGGAGCGGGCCGACTTCGTCACCCTGCACACGCCGCTGACCGAGCAGACCCGAAACATCCTGAGCCGCGAGAACATCGCCAAGCTGCGGCGCGGCGTCCGCATCATCAACTGTGCCCGCGGCGGCCTCGTCGATGAGGCGGCGCTGTACGAGGCGCTGAAGTCGGGCCACGTCGCCGGCGCCGCGCTCGACGTCTTCGAGACCGAGCCGGCGACCGAAAGCCCGCTGTTTGCCTTGGAGAACGTCGTCTGCACCCCGCATCTGGGGGCCGCGACCGCCGAGGCGCAGGAGAACGTGGCCTTGCAGGTGGCCGACCAGATGGCCGACTACCTGCTGACGGGGGCCGTTTCCAACGCCATCAACATGCCCTCGGTCACCGCGGAGGAAGCGCCGCGCCTCAAGCCCTACATGGCCCTCGCCCAGTTGCTGGGCGGCATGGCCGGGCAGCTCACCGCCGTGCAGGGTGCCGAGATCAAGGGCATCCGCGTCGAGTACGAGGGCAATGTCGCCGAGCTGAACCGCCGGCCGCTGACGGCAGCCGCGCTGGCCGGTGTGCTGGCGCCGCTGATGGGCGCGGTGAACATGGTCAACGCCCCGGTGGTGGCGAAGGAGCGGGGGATCGACGTCGCCGAGACGGTGCATGAGCGCCGGGGCGACTATGCCTCCCTGCTGCGGGTCACCATCGTCACCGACCGGGCGGAGAAGAGCATCGCCGGCACGCTGGTCGGCGACAGCCGGCCGCGCCTCGTCGAGATCAAGGGCATCGCGGTCGAGGCCGATTTCGCCCCGGACATGCTGTACGTGACCAACGAGGACAAGCCGGGCTTCATCGGCCGCTTCGGCATGGTGCTGGCGAATGCCGGCATCAACATCGCCACCTTCCACCTGGGCCGCGCGGCGCAGGGCGGCGATGCGATCTGCCTGGTCAGCCTGGACGGCCCGATCCCCGAGCCCGTCCTGGCCGCGGTGCGGGCGCTGCCGCTGGTGGTGCAGGCGACGCCGCTGCGGTTCTGACCGGTCGGGGTCAATCAATCACCCGCTGCGGCGTGCCCGGGCGCGCCGCAGCGACACCCCGCAGACCCGCGCCATGCCGCGCAGCGGCGTCAGGTACAATTGCGCCAGCGTCGCGTAGCGCCCCTCCGCTTCGGCCACTCCCAGCCGGAACCGCTCGCCCGGCCGGCTATAGACCAGCGTGCCATACATGCGGTCCCAGCAGGATAGCAGCGAGCCGAAATTGCGGTCCCGGTGCTCGGCCTCCAGGCTGTGGTGCAGTTGGTGCTGCGCCGGGCTGATCAGGTACCGCTCCAGCCAGCCGTAGGAAAGCTGGATGTGCGAATGGCGCAGGTGGTGGAAGCTCAGCGCATTGGCCAGGAAGAAGGCGTCGATGCCGGCGATGCTGTAATCCTCCAGCGGCAGCCCCAGACCATAGGCCGCGGCACCGATTACCACCCCGATCACGGC
>JBMOJU010000205.1:0-9546 GCA_049315625.1 Paracraurococcus sp. | reverse complement strand
GGGGAGCGGGCGCGCCTGCCCATCCGGGAACCTCCAAACCGGAGGCCGATATAGGAAAGATTTGCTAGATAAGCAAGCCGAAACCGCTGCTGGTCAGGGCGTGACGCGCTCGACGCTCAGCCGCAGGCCCATGGTGGCGAGGACGCGGGCGACGGTGGCGAGGGCGGGATTCCCGTCCTCGGCCAGGGCGCGGTAGAGCGCCGGGCGGGCCAGCCCCGCTTCGGCGGCGACCTGGGTCATGCCGATGGCACGGGCAACGGTGCCAAGGCCCTCGGCGATATCGGCGGGGTCGCCGCTGGCGAAGGAGAGGCGGAGGTATTCGAGACGGCTCTCGTCGTCGGTCAGCGCCTCGGCGGGGTCGAAGGGGGCGGTTTCGAGCGGCGTCGTCATTTCCTCTCCTGGCACATCATGCCCTTGGTGTGGCGATTGAAGTTTGCAGGACGCCTTATAAGATACTACGCTCACACGATCGGCATCCACGTTTGCAAACGCTGAGCTAAGTCAGTGGGCGATCGCCAGAGGCGTGCGAGTTAGTTTGTCAAACACGGCGATGTCCTTGTATATATTTACAATTGGGTGGACGATGTCGTCGTTGTTTGAGAATGCTGTCGCATCTATCCGTATGGGAGTGGAAGATTTTCGCCAGCAGGATAACGATCGCGACATTTCCGCCGTTCGGAATTTTTATGCTGGAGTACTTCTCTTGGCGAAGGAAGTACTGATACGTAAAGTTCCTGGCGCTTCGCCCGATGTTATCATTGGCGCAAACCATAAGCCCGTATCCGACGGCAACGGTGGGCTAAAGTTTGTGAAGTCAGGGAAAAAATCTTTGGATTTTGAGCAGATCCATACGCGATTCAAGGATTTTGGACTTAGAATCGATAGGAAATCTCTAGAAGAGCTGAATAATATAAGAAATGATATGGAACATAATTTTAGCAGTCAAAATACAACGAACATTCGAGAAGCTATCAGCAAAGTTTTTCCCGTAGTCGCCGGTCTATTGCGGCAAATAAATGAAAACCCCTATATTTTGTTGGGAGAAACATGGAACTTAATGTTGAACACGAAAGAGCTATACGATGATGAGCTGCGACAGTCACGCGAGTCTATTGCAAAAATATCATGGTACTCGTCAGTGCTTCATGACTGCAATTTCAAATGTACTGCTTGTAAATCTGAACTTCTCGAACAAATCGATGGTAAAAATACAGAACAGGGTCAGATCGAATTTCGCTGTAGGAGCTGCGGAACTACCCCCAGCGTTGGTGAAATAATCGAGGCTGCTGTCGACGATATGTATGGCGCAGAGGCGCATAATCGGGCCAAAGACGGCGGTGGAGACGGCCCCATCTATAGATGCCCTGCATGCGAACGAACTTGCATAATCGAAGATGAGTATAAGTGCGTTAATTGCGATCAAGCCTTGGACTATCAGGAAATTTGCATCAGGTGCAGCGAGACGATAAGTATACAAGACTTTTTAGATGGACTAGATGATGGATTATGCTCCTATTGCTCATACGTGCTCGAGAAAGAACGGGATAGAGATTGAGCATCTCTGATTGATTTATTTTATTGCCGGTTCAAATGTTGGGCACGCAATTTTTGCGATGTTCGCTTGCGTGCGCCGCATGGACCACCGCCGCCGGCTTCGCCATGCTCCCGACCGACCCTCACCAGCCCCGGAACCCCGCATGCCCAGCCGCCAAGGCGCCATCGCCCGCGCCGCCGCCTTCTTCGACGACGGCGCCTACAAGGCCCTCCTCACCGACCTGGTCGAAATCCCCTCCACCGCGCAGGATCCGGCCTTCGCCGCCGAGCTGCACCGCTACCTCGACCAGGCCATCCGCCCCTGGGTCGAGCGCCTGGGCTTCGCCGCCACCATCCACCCCAACCCGCTGGACGGCTTCGGCCCGATCATGACCGCCGCGCGGATCGAGGACCCGGCGCTGCCGACGGTGCTTCTCTACGGCCACGGCGACACCGTCCGTGGCCTGGAGGAGCAATGGCGCCCCGGCCTGCTCCCCTGGACGGTGACCGAGGAGGGCGACCGCTGGTACGGCCGCGGCACCGCCGACAACAAGGGCCAGCACGCCATCAACCTGGCGGCGCTGGAGGCGGTGATCGCCGAGCGCGGCGGCCGCCTCGGCTTCAACATCAAGCTGCTGCTGGAGATGGCGGAGGAGCGCGGCTCCCGCGGCCTGCAGGAATTCGCCGAAGCGCATAAGGACACGCTGGCCGCCGACGTGCTGATCGCCTCGGACGGCCCGCGGGTGGAGCCCGGCCTGCCGACCATCGCCACCGGCAATCGCGGCATCTTCCAGTTCGATCTGGTCCTCAAGCTGCGGGAGGGCGGGGTGCATTCCGGCCATTGGGGCGGGCTGACCACCGACCCGGCGATCCGCATGACCCATGCGCTGTCCAGCATCATGGACCCGCGCGGCAAGATCCTGGTGCGCGACTGGCTTCCCCGCAACGGCGTGCCGGCCGAGGTGCGCGCCGCGCTGGCCGGCTGCCCGGTCGGCGCCGGGGAGGGCGCGGCCTCCGCCACCATCGACGCCGACTGGGGCGAGCCGGGCCTGACGCCGGCCGAGAAGATCTATGGCTGGAACGGCTTCATCGTGCTGGCGATGCTGTCGGGCCAGCCGGAGAACCCGATGAACGCCGTGGCGCCCTCGGCCCGCGCCACCTGCCACATCCGCTACACCGCGGATACCGACCCGGCGACCTTCGAAGCGTCCCTGCGGCGCCACCTGGATGCCGAGGGCTTCGCCGACATCGCCATCGAGAATGCCGGCAAGCGCATGGCCGCGGCCCGCACCGCGCCGAACCACCCCTGGGTGCTCTGGGCGCAGGACAGCATGCAACGCACCTTGGAGACGCGGGTGCAGGTCATCCCGAACAGCTCCGGCGGCCTGCCGGGCGACGTCTTCGCCGACCAGCTCGGCCTGCCGATGGTCTGGGTGCCGCACAGCTACAATGGCTGCAAGCAGCACGGCCCGGACGAGCACCTGCTGATGGGCCCGGCGCGGGAGGGCATTTTGGCCTTCGCCGGGCTGTGGTGGGATCTCGGGGAAACGGGCACGCCGAAGCGCTGATGCCCACCGCCTGGTTCGTCACCCATCCGGAGGTCGCCATCGACCCCGCGGTGCCGGTGCCCGACTGGGGGCTGAGCGCCGAGGGCCAGCGCCGCGCCGCGCTGCTGGCCCGGCTGCCCTGGGTGCCGGGCCTGGCCGCCGTGTTCAGCAGCGCCGAGCGCAAGGCGCGGGAGACCGCGGCCGTGCTCGGCCATCCGGTGCGGGTGCGCGCCGCGCTGGGGGAGAACGACCGCAGCGCCACCGGCTACCTGGCGAAGGCGGAGTTCGAGGCCACCGCCGACCTGTTCTTCGCCCAGCCGGACGCCAGCATCCGCGGCTGGGAACGGGCGGTGGATGCGCAGGCGCGGATCGTCGCCGCGGTCGCCGCCGCGCTGGCCGAGGCGCCGCCGGGCGATGTGGCGATCATCGCCCACGGCGGCGTCGGCGCCCTGCTGCGCTGCCACCTGGCCGGCGTGGCGATCAGCCGTGCGGCGGACCAGCCCGGTGCCGGCGGCGGCGCCCTGTTTGGCTTCGATCGGGATTCGGGCCGGCTGCTGACGCCCTGGCGGCGGATCGAGTCCTGAGCGGCCGCCGTTACGAAACCTCACCCCTTTGCGTTCCCGCCGTCATGCGGCGGTTACACGTCGGGTGCATCTCTCGGTGGCACGGCCCGTTGGGCCCGCCGAGGAGGATTTGCCGATGATGACTATTCGCGCCGCATTGCTGGGCACCGCCCTGCTGGCCGCCGCGCCTGCCCTGGCGCAGCCTGCCCCGCCGCCCGGTGGCCCGGGCGCTGGCCCGCGCGGGGAACGCGGTCCCGGCGCCATGTTCGGCCTGGTCGACACCAACAAGGACGGCAAGGTGACCTGGGAGGAAGGCTGGGCCTTCGTCCAGCAGCGCTTCGCTGCCGCCGACCCGGACAAGGATGGCAGACTGACCCAGCAGGAGATGGAGGCGGCGCGGCTGCGCCCCGGCGCAGGCCGCCCCGAGCGGGCGGAGGGCCCGCAGCATGCCCGCATGGTTGGGATGATGTTCCGCGGCCTCGACGCCAACCGTGACGGGGTGGTGACGCTGGAGGAGATCAAGCCGATGGCCGAGGCGCGGTTCCGCGCCTTCGACGCCAATGGCGACGGCGCGGTGACGCGGGACGAGATCCCCGCGCCGCCGCACCACCACCGGCGCCCTGGCGGTCCTGGCCCCGGCACCCAGCCGGGCTGATCAGCCTTCCGGCCGGGCGAAGGCCAGCCTGGTCCAGGCGATTCCCGGCCGGGCCTGCGCGCCCGGCCGGCGGTCCAGCCGCAGCAGCGTGGCCAGCCCCGCCGCCTCGGCCAGGGCGATCGTCTCCCCGGCCGTGACCGCGAACATCCGCCGCCCCGGCGGTACCGGCCCGTGCCGCAGCGAGAGCACCAGCCGCCCGCCCGGCCGCAGCCCACGCGCCAGGCGCGGCATCGCCGCCTGCCGCTGCCCGGCATCCAGGTGCATCCAGACGGCGGTCAGCATCACCAGGTCGAAGCTCTCCGCCCCCAGGCCGGCCAGGTCGGGCAGGCTGTCGTCGCGCCAGTCGATGCGGGGGGAGGGATGCAGCGCCCGCGCCGCCTCGCGCAGCGCCGCCACGGGTTCCACCGCGACAACGGCATGGCCCAGCGCGGCAAAGGCGGCGGCGTCGCGCCCGGTGCCGGCGCCGATGTCGAGCACCCGTGCCGGCGGCGCCGGGAACAGGGGCAGCACGGCACGGTGCACCGCCTCGAACGGGATGGATTCGTATTGCCGCAGCAGCTCCGCAGCCTCGACGGCATAGCCCTCGGTCCCGGGCACCGGCGCGGCTGGCATGGCGGATCCCGGGAGCATGGTGGGCGCGACAGGGATTGAACCTGTGACCCTTCGCGTGTGAAGCGAATGCTCTACCGCTGAGCTACGCGCCCGGCCTGCGGGAGGCGCGGAGATACGGAAAGCCTTCCGGGGTGTCAAGCGCCCCTGTTGCCGCGCTTGCTGCGCCGCGGTGAAGCCGCCATATCCCCCAGTATGGCCTCGTCCCGGCTGCTCCCCCTGGCTGCCTGCGCCGCCGCCCTGCTCGCCCTCCCGGCCCGCGCCGAGCCGATGCTCGCCCGTTACGAGGTGCGCGCCGCCGGCATGCAGGTGATGGATGTCGAGGCGCTGTTCGACCTGGACGGGCCGCGCTACCGGGTCCGCACCCGCATCCGCACCACCGGCGTCGTCGGTGTGTTCTCGGCCAGCGACCAGGTCACCAGCAGCGAGGGCGTCTGGCGCGGCGCCGATCCCGTGCCGGCCCGCTACCGGGTGGAGGGCACCTGGCGTGGCGGCAAGCGGGCGGTGGTGATGGACTGGCCAAGCCCCGACCAGCCGGTGCTGAGCCTGCTGGAGCCGCCGAACGAGGCCGACCGCGAGCCGGTGCCGGAAGCGCTTCGCCGCAACACCGTCGATGCGCTTTCGGCGCTGGCCAAGCTGACCCGCACCGTGGCGCTGACCGGCCGCTGCGATGCCGCCGCCGCGGTCTATGACGGCCGCCGCCGGGCCGACTACACGGTGCAGACCGAGGGGCTGCAGGTGCTGCCACCGGAGGGCGGCTTCGGCGGGGAGGCGCTGCGCTGCGCCTTCGAGAGCCGCCTGCTGGCCGGCCGCCGCGGCGACCAGGATGCCGAGGCGGCGCGCAAGCCGCAGCCGGCCACCGCCTGGCTCGGCCGGCCGCTGCCGGACCGCCACGCCATCCCGGTCAGGATCGAGATGCCGAGCCGCTGGTTCGGCACCATCCGGGTGGTGCTGGCCGAGGTGCGGCCGGTGCCCTCAGGGCAGGAGGTCGCGCAGCAGCGGCGCTAGCGCCGCCGGCGTCGGCGCCGTGGCCGCCGCGCCTTCGGCCATCGCCGCGGTGCCGTAGCCCCAGCCGGCGAAGAGGCAGGCCAGGCCGGCGCCCTGCGCAGCACGGACGTCGTTGCTGTGGTCGCCGATCATCACCGCCCGGGCCGGGTCGCCGCCGGCCTGGTGCAGCGTGCCCAGCAGATGGCCCGGATCGGGCTTGCGGACGGGGAAGCTGTCGCCGCCCCCGACCGCGGCGAAGCGGCCGTCGAGCCCGAGCGCCGAGAGCAGCGCCGCGGTCGCCGCCGCCGGCTTGTTGGTGCAGACCGCGAGCCGCCAGCCTTCGGCAGCCAGGGCATCCAGCGCCGCGGCGATGCCGGGGAACAGCGCCGTCGCCTCCGCCGCCCGGGCGGTGTAGTCGGCGGTGAAGCTGGCCAGCAACGATTCGGAGAATACCAGACCGCGGGCGGCCGTCGCGCGCTCGACCAGCACGCGGACGCCGTCGCCGATCATCGAGGTGACCTCGGTGCGGGCGAAGCCGGGCCGTCCCTGGCCGGCCATCAGGCGGTCGAGGGCAGCATGGATATCGGGCGCGCTGTCGACCAGCGTGCCATCGAGATCGAAGACGGCGGTGCGCGGCATGGCCCGGCCTACCGCGTGTCGCGGCATTCCGCAATGCAGGGCGCGGCGCAGGCTGGCGTGGCGCTTGCGTTGTACCGGGTAGGCCGGTCACAAACGCTTTGCGAACCCGGTCTGGCGGCGCCCTTCGGCGCCGCTTCGCCCGCTCTCCGGAGATGCCATGCCCGCCGCAGCCATCATCCTCGCCGCCGGTCTCGGAACCCGCATGCGCAGCGTGCTGCCGAAGGCGATGCACCCGGTCGCCGGGCGGCCGATGATCAACCACCTTGTGGCGGCCTGCGAGCAGGTCTTCGACCGCATCGTCGTGGTGGTGGGGCCGGACATGCCGGTGATGGAACGGGCCGTCGCGCCGCATGCGACCGTGGTGCAGGCCGACCGGCTGGGCACCGGCCATGCCGCGCGGATGGCGGCGCCGCTGCTGCGCGACTTCGCCGGCGACGTCGCTGTCCTTTATGCCGACAACCCGCTGATCACCGTGCCGACCATCGCCCGGCTGGTGGCGCGCCGGGCGGAGGCCGGGCTGGCGCTGCTGGCGATGCGGCCGGCCGATCCCGGGCGCTATGGCCGGGTGGTCACCGAAGCCTCCGGCGACGTCGCGCGGATCGTCGAATGGGCGGATGCGAATGAGGCCGAGCGGGCGATCGGCCTGTGCAATGCCGGCGTGGTCTGCGCCCCGGCGGCCGACCTGTTCCGCTGGCTGGATGCGGTCGGCAACGACAATGCCAAGGGCGAATACTACCTGACCGACATCGTCGGCCTCGCCGTCGCCGACGGGAAGCGCGTGGTGGCGGAGGAGGCGTCCGAGGCCGAGCTGGCCGGCGCCAACAGCCGCGCCGAGCTCGCCCTGCTGGAGGCCGGGATGCAGACGCGGCTGCGCGCCACGGCGATGGCCGGCGGCGCCACGCTGACGGCGCCGGAGACGGTGTTCTTCGCCTGGGACACCGCGCTCGGCCAGGATGTCAGCGTCGGCCCGAACGTGGTCTTCGGCCCCGGCGTGACGGTGGGGGATGGCGTCGAGATCCGCGCCTTCAGCCACCTGGAGGGCTGCGTGGTGCGGCGCGGCGCCATCATCGGCCCCTTCGCCCGGCTGCGGCCGGGGACCGAGGTCGGGCCGGAGGCGCATGTCGGCAATTTCGTCGAGCTCAAGGCGGCGCATTTGGCCGCCGGCGCCAAGGCGAACCACCTGAGCTACCTGGGCGACGTGACGGTGGGCGCGCGGGCGAATATCGGCGCCGGCACCATCACCTGCAACTATGACGGCGTGCACAAGCACCGCACCGAGATCGGCGAGGGCGCCTTCATCGGCAGCGACACCGCGCTGGTGGCGCCGGTACGGGTCGGGGCACGGGCGCTGGTCGCCGCCGGCAGCGTGATCACCGAGGATGTGCCGGACGACGCGCTGGCGATCGCGCGCGGCCGGCAGGCGAACAAGGCGGGCCGTGGGTTCCGCGGCAAGAAGGGATCGAACTGATGTGCGGCATCGTAGGCGTCGTTGGCAAGGCGGATGCGGCACCGCTGCTGCTGGAGGCGCTGCGGCGCCTGGAATATCGCGGCTATGACAGCGCCGGCATCGCCACGCTGGTGGACGGCCATGTCGAGCGCCGCCGCGCCGAGGGCAAGCTGGCCAACCTGGCCGCGGTGCTGGAGCGCGAGCCGCTGAGCGGCACCACCGGCATCGGCCATACCCGCTGGGCGACGCATGGCGCGCCGACCGAGCGCAACGCCCACCCGCACAGCACCGCCCGCGTCAGCGTCGTGCACAACGGCATCATCGAGAACCATGCCGAGCTGCGCGCCATGCTGGAGGCCAAGGGCGCGGTGTTCGAGACCGAGACCGACACCGAGACCTTCGTCCGCCTGCTGGACGACATCCTGGCCTCCGGCCTGGCGCCGCAGGCGGCGTTTTCCGCCGCGCTGAAGCGGGTGCATGGCGCCTTCGCGCTGGCCGCGGTCTTCACCGGGCATCCGAAGCTGCTGATGGCGGCCCGCCAGGGCGCGCCGCTGGCGATCGGCTTCGGCGACGGCGAGATGTTCGTGGGCTCGGACGCGCTGGCGCTGGCGCCGCTGACCCGGCGCATCGCCTACCTGGACGAGGGCGACTGGGCGGTGCTGGACACCGAAGGCGCCGCCTTCTTCGACGTGAAGGACAATGCGGTCGAGCGCAAGGTTGTGGTCACCGCCGTCTCCGGCGCCGCGGTCGGCAAGGGCAATTACCGCCACTTCATGGAGAAGGAGCTGCACGAGCACCCGGCGGTGCTGGGCGACACGCTGCGGCAATACCTCGACCCCAAGACGCTGGAGGTGCGGCTGCCGCGGCTGCCCTTCGACCCGGCGAAGATCCCCCGCCTGACCATCACCGCCTGCGGCAGCGCCTTCCTGGCCGGCGCGGTCGGCCGCTACTGGATCGAGCAGCTCGCCCGCCTGCCGGTGGATGCCGACGTCGCCTCCGAATTCCGCTACCGCAACCCGCCGCTGGCGGAAGGCGGCGCCGCCATCCTCGTCTCCCAATCCGGCGAGACGGCGGACACCATGGCCGCGCTGAAGCTGCTGAAGGAGGGCGGGCAGAAGGTCCTGGCCGTCGTCAACGTGCCGGAATCCTCGATGGCGCGGGAAAGCGACGGCGCGGTGCTGACGGTGGCGGGGCCGGAGATCGGCGTCGCCTCGACCAAGGCCTTCACCGCGCAGTTGGCGGTCATGGCCTGCCTCGCCATCGGTTTCGGCCGGGCGCGGCGGGAGCTCTCGACGATCGACGAGGGGCGGCTGACCCAGGCGCTGCTGGAGGTCCCCGGCAATGCCGCGCTGGTGCTGGAGAAGGACGCGCAGATCCGCGAGCTGGCGGCGGAGGTGGCCAAGGCGCGCGACGTGCTCTTCCTCGGCCGCGGCAGCCTCTATCCCATCGCGCTGGAAGGCGCGCTGAAGCTGAAGGAGATCAGCTACATCCATGCCGAGGGCTATGCCGCAGGCGAGATGAAGCACGGCCCCATCGCGCTGATCGACAATCTGGTGCCGGTGATCG
>JBMOJU010000613.1:0-2150 GCA_049315625.1 Paracraurococcus sp. | reverse complement strand
CTGGACGGCTGAGGTGCCCTGGAACATGGGACCGGCGGCGGCGGCATCGATCGGCCGACCCGGTATGTCCGATGGGCGACACTGATCCATTTCCAAGAAACTTTGTCCGGCATATAGATCCACAGTTGTGAAGCCCGGCCGGTCGACACGCCGGCAGCCATGCCGCGTCGGCATGCCGGGCACCGCAGCGGGATCGGGGACGCGACAGGTGACCGCGGAACAAGGAAGACGGCGGCTCCGGCCGATGCCGGCATCGCCGCAGCGGCAGGCCCGGAGGCCGCCACCGACCTGCGTGCCGTGGTGGTCTTCGGCATCCTGCTGGGGCTGCTTTCGGGCGGCCTGCTGATCGGCACCTGGCGGCTCTCCGGGCTGGCGAAGGGCGCTGCCGGGCCGAATCCCGGGCCCACCGTCGGGCGCTCCGCCTTCCTGTTGGCCTGGGCGTGCTTCTGCCTGCTGACTGCACTGGGGGGGATGCTCTTCGCGCTGCGGGACCGCACGCCGCCGGCCGTGCCGATCATCGGCGCCAATGTCACCATGCTGCTGGCCACCTCGCTGTTCTGGACCGGGGCGCGGTGGCTGCGCGGCGCGACCGTGCGGCCGTGGATGATCGGCCTCGCGCCGGCCGTCTGGCTGGCCGCCTGCGCCATCCCCGCCTTCTACGACACCCTGGCCGCCCGGGTGGTGACCGGCGGGCTCCTCTTCGCCGCCCTCGAATGGGCCACGGCGGTGGAGTTGCTGCGCTGGCGGCCGGCCGGCGCCCTGCCACAGACCGGCCGGGTTCTGGCCGGCCTCGCCATCCTCTGCGGCGGCGCCCATCTGGCGCGCGTCGTGCTGATGACGCTCGACAGGGCCGACCTCTCCTTCGTCCTCATCGCGCTCTCCACTGCCGTGCTGCTGCTGGCCACCGGCATCGGCGGCGTCGCGCTGGCGGGCGAACAGGCCGAGGCGCGGGACGCCACGGCGCTACAGGCGGGACGGGCGGAGGTGGAGCGGCTGCATACCGGCCTGCCGGCGGTGATCTTCCTGCGCGACGTCGCGGCGGACGGCACCTCCCGCCTGCTGTACCGCGGCGGCGATACGGACGCGGTGCTCGGATGGCCGGCAGAGATCCTGGCGCAGCAGGGCTCGCTCGAGGCCTACGTGGAACCGGGCGGGATAAGCCTCCCCGCTATCGGGCGGACCGTGCTGCGCGACGGCAGCTTCAACGGGGACTGGCGCATGCGCCAGCCCGACGACAGTTGGCGTTGGCTGCGCACCCGCGCCCGGCGCCTGTCGCTGCGGCCGGATGGCAGCGGCGAAATGGTCGGCTACCTGGTCAACATCACCGCCGAGCGCGAGGCGCAGGACCGCGCCGTCGCCGCGGCGCGGCTGGCCTCGCTGGGTGAGATGGCGGCCGGCCTGGCGCACGAGATGCGCCAGCCGCTGTCGGTCATCACGCTCGCGCTCGGCAATGCCCAGCGCGCCCTGGCGCGCGGCGACCTCCCCGCCGTCGCGCCGCGGCTGGAACGGGCGATCGACCAGGCCGCCCGGGCCGGGACGCTGATCGAGCACCTGCGCCGCTTCGCCCGCGGCGCGGAACCGCACGCCGCCGTCGCGCCCGTAGCCGTGGATGCGGCGGTGGATGGCGCACTGGCGCTGGTCGGCGGCGCGCTGCGGGAGGCCGAGGTCGCGCTGGACGTCGCGCTCGGCACGCCGCCGCCGCGCGTCCTCGGGCATCTCGTGCCGCTGGAGCAGGTGCTGGTGAACCTGTTGGCGAATGCGCGGGACGCCATGGCGGGGTTGCCCGCCGGCACGGCCCGCGGGCTGCGCATCGCCGCGGCGACGGAGGGCGGGACGGTCCGGCTGACCGTCGCCGATACCGGCGGCGGCATCCCCATCGAGGTGATGGCGCGGCTGTTCCAGCCCTTCGTCTCGACCAAGGGGCCGGAACACGGCACCGGGCTCGGCCTTTCCATCTGCCAGGCCATGATCATGGCGATGGGCGGCACCATCCAGGCGGAGAATGGGCCGGCGGGAGCGGTGTTCACCCTGCGGCTTCCGGCAGCCGCGGCGGACTGCCCGGCGGCGGTCGATGCCGCGTGCTGACGGCCGGCCGGCGACCAGATGCGGCGCCGGCGTGACGTGGTAGGCTGCGGCCATGCTGCCTGATA
>JBMOJU010000204.1:0-9563 GCA_049315625.1 Paracraurococcus sp. | reverse complement strand
CCGGCGCGGTTCTCGATGATCACCGGCTGGCCGAGCCGGTCCTGCAGCCCCTGCGCCAGCAGCCGGGCGACGAGGTCGGTGGTGCCGCCGGGTGCGAAGGGGACGATGAGGCGGATCGGCTGGGTCGGCCAGGCGGAGGCGGCGGGGGATTGCGCACGCGCCGACGCGGGCAGCGCCAATGCGGCGCTGCCGGCGAGCAGGGCTCGGCGCGGCAGGATCCCGGACATTCTTCCCCCCAGACGGGTAAGGTTGCGTATCGCATGCCATGCCGAGAGGGGGCAAGCCGCCGCAGGCCGTTGCTGCACCGCGGAATTCCGCCGCCGGCGGCGCTGGACAGCCGCCGGGCTTGCCGCGATCCTCCCCGTGTTCTCAGCGCGCGGGATGCCAGCATGACGATCATCACCTCGGACCGTCTGACCAATGATCCGCAGACGCGGATCCGCGACGCGGTGGCGGCGATCGAGCCGGGGCTGGTGGCCATGCGGCGCGACATCCACGCGCATCCCGAGCTCGCCTTCGAGGAAGTGCGCACCAGCGGCATCGTCGCCGCCGAACTCGCGCGCATGGGGATCGCGCATCGCACCGGCATCGGCCGCACCGGCGTGGTCGGCATCATCGAGGGCGGCCGGCCTGGCCCGACGCTGGCGATCCGCGCCGACATGGACGCGCTGCCGATCCATGAGGAGACCGGGCTCGACTTCGCCAGCACCGTCGCGGGGAAGATGCATGCCTGCGGCCACGACATCCACACCACCACCTTGCTCGGCGTCGCCGCCGTGCTGCGGGACCTGGCGCCGCAGCTCGCCGGCCGCGTCGTGCTGGTGTTCCAGCCGGCCGAGGAATCGCTGGGCGGCGCCGCGGCCATGGTCGCCGACGGGGTGCTGGAGGGCGTCGACATGGCGCTCGGCTTCCACAACCAGCCGGACATGCCGGTCGGCCGCTTCGGCTATGTCCGCGGCAGCACGCTTGCGGCGGCCGACCGCTTCGACCTGGTGATCCGCGGCAAGTCCGGCCATGCGGCGCATCCCGAGCTGGCGGTGGACCCAATCGTCGCCGCCGGCGCCTTCGTCGGCGCGGCGCAGACCGTGGTGAGCCGGGAGATCGACCCGCTTCTGCCGGCCGTCGTCACCATCGGCATGATCCATGGCGGCAGCGCGCCCAACATCATCCCGGAGACGGTGGAGCTGCGCGGCACGGTGCGCACCTTGACGCCGGAGTCGCGCGACATCGCGGAGGCGGCGCTGAAGCGCCTCGCCGCCGGGCTGGACGCGATGCACCGCACCACCAGCACGTTGACCTACCGGCGCGGCGTGCCGCCGCTGATCAATGCCGACAGCGTGCTCGATCCCGCCATCGCCGCGGTGGCACGGCAGCTGGGGGAGGTGATCGCCGCCGGCCGCCCGAGCATGGGGGCGGAGGATTTCGCCGAATTCGCCGAGCGGGTGCCGGCCTTCCAGCTGCGCATCGGCAGCGGCGCGCCGGGCCGGCGGGACGCGCTGCACAATGACCGCTACCAGCCGGATGAGGGCTGCATCGGGTTGGGCGTGCAGGCGCTGAGCCGGATCGCGCTGGATATCCTGGCGTGACGTCGGTGTCGGCCGCCTGCCGGCGTAACCCCGCGGACCCCGCCGCATGACCTACCGCATCGCCGAACTCGCCGCCCCCGAGGTGGCCACCCGGCTCGCGGCCGGTGCCGCCGTGCTCTTCCCCATGGGCAGCCTGGAGACGCACGGCCCGCAGGCCCCGATGGGCGATTTCCTGCTGGCCGAGGCGATCGCCGACCGCATCGCCGCCGCCGCCGCGGCCCAGGGCACCGATGCGCTGGTGCTGCCCGCCATCCCCTTCGGCGGCGTCGACTACTTCTCCTGCGTCCCCGGCGGCATCGTGCTGTCGCCGGCCACGCTGCAGGCCGTGGTCGAGGAGACCTGCGAGAACCTCATCCGCACCGGCACGCGCCGCATCCTCATCCTCAACGGCCATGCCGGCTCGATCGCCCCGGTCGATGCCGCCGCCCGCATGCTGCGCCGCCGCCACGCATTGCTGGTGCCGGCCATGCATCTCTGGCGCATCGCCGGCGGCCTGCATGCCGAGCTCGGCGGCAGCCCGGCCAGCTTCGGCCATGGCGGCGATCCGGTCTGGTCGGTGGCCCTCGCCCTCCGCCCCGATCTCTGCAAGCCCGAGGAAGCGCGGGAGAAGCTGCCGGTGCCGCCCATCCTCGGCCTGCCGGTCGCCAATTTCGGCACGCTCCGCGTCGAGGGCGTCGAGATCAACGTGCCGATGGAGGTCGAGGAGGTGGCGCCCGGCGGCGTCGCCTGCGCCGACAACCGCCCCGGGACCGCCGCACACGGCGCCCGCATCGTCGCCCGCCTGGTCGAGGCCGGCGCCACCCTGCTGAGGCATCTGCCATGAGGATCTGCGTCTACGGCGCCGGCGCCATCGGCGGCCATATCGCCGCCCGCCTGGCCAAGGGCGGCGCCGAGGTTTCGGTCGTCGCCCGCGGCGCGCATCTCCGCGCCATGCAGGAGAACGGCCTCAGCGTCGCCGCGCATGACGGCACGCTGCACTGCCGGCCGCAGGCCAGCGACGATCCCGCCGCGCTCGGCCGCCAGGATGCGGTGATCGTCACCACCAAGGCGCCGGCGCTGCCCTCCGTCGCCGCCGGCATCGCCCCGCTGCTGGGGCCGGAGACCGCCGTCGCCTTCGTCATGAACGGCATCCCCTGGTGGTATTTCGACCGCACGCCGCAGGAAGGCCGCCGGCTGAAGCTGCTCGATCCGGGCGATGCGGTGCGCGACGCCGTCGGCATCCCGCGCACCATCGGCGGCGTGGTCTATTCCTCCGCCACCGTGACGCGGCCCGGCCATGTCGAGGCGCTGGCGCCCGACAATCGCGTCATCATCGGCGAGCTCGACGGCGCGATGACGCCGCGGCTCCAGGCGCTGGCCGCGGCGATCGACGCCGGCGGCATGGGCGGCATCGCCACCCCCGACATCCGCGCCGCGGTCTGGGCCAAGCTGCTCGGCAACATGATGAACGGGCCGCTCTGCCTGCTGGCGCGGTCGTCCATGCAGGACACGCTGTCGATCCCCGTGGTGCGCGACGCCGCCATCGCCGCGGCGCGGGAGGTGATGGCGATCGCCGCCGCCTATGGCCACCCGATCACCGGCCAGACGCCGGAGGACCGCATCGCGCGCTCCTCGAAGATCGCGCACCGGCCGTCGATCCTGCAGGACCTCGACATGGGGCGGGCAATGGAGATCGACGCGCTGTTCACCGTGCCGCTGGCGCTGGCGCGGGAGGCGGGGGTGCCGACTCCCGTTCTCGACCTGTCGATCGCGCTGGTGACGCGGGCGGCGATCTTTGCCGGGCTGCACAAGGGGTGAAGGGAAGATTGGGGAGGGAAAAGTATTCCCTCCCCAAGCCCCACCCTTCCTTTTTGTGAGTCTGGCACCCGCCGCGCGGCGAGTGCCAGACTCAGAGAAATAGAGGAGGGTCCAGGGAGGATACCTCCTCCCCGGCCTTACTTTCTTCGGAAACAGGGACTCTCCGCATGAAGGTCTGCATCTTCGGCGCCGGCGCCATCGGCGGGCATCTCGCGGGCCGCCTCGCCAAGGGCGGCGCCGATCTTTCCGTCGTCGCCCGCGGCGCCAACCTCGCCGCCATGCGGGCCAACGGCCTGATCGTCCGCGCCGCCGACGGCGACATGCACCTCCATCCGCGCCTGGCCGAAGACCCGGCCGCGCTCGGCCCGCAGGATGCCGTCATCGTCTGCACCAAGGTGCCTGCGCTCGGCGCCGTCGCCCGCGCCATCGCCCCGCTGCTGGGGCCCGACACGCCCGTCGCCTTCGTCACCAACGGCATCCCCTGGTGGTACTACGCCAGCCATGGCGGGCCGGAGGACGGCCAGCGCGTGCCCGAGGCCGATCCGGGCGACGTGGTCTGGAACACCATCGGCCCGGCGCGGGCCATCGGCGGCGTCATCTACTCCGCCTGCGCCCAGCCCGAGCCGGGCGTGGTGCAGGTGGTCAGCGGCACCAGCAAGCTGCTTCTCGGCGAGCCGGACGGCACGCGCTCCGACCGCGCGGTGGCGCTCGCCGCGCTGTTCAAGGCGGGCGGCCTGCCCTGCAGCGTCTCCGAGAAGATCCGCGTCGAGGTCTGGGCCAAGCTGCTCAACAACCTGGCCAGCGGCCCGCTCTGCACGCTGAACCGCCGCACCATGCGCGACACCCTGGCCGACCCGGTGCTGCGCGGGGCGGCGACGCGGCTGGTGGAGGAAGGCCTCGCCATCGCCCATGCGATGGGCCAGCCGGTCCCCGGCGGCGCGCCGGAGCGGATCGATATGGCGTCGCAGATCCACCACAAGCCCTCCATCCTGCAGGACCTGGAAGCAGGAAGGCCGATGGAGGTGGATGCGCTGTTCCAGGTGCCGCTGCGGCTGGCGCGGGAGCGGGGCGTGCCGGCGCCGATGCTGGCGCTGACGGTGGCATTGATGACGCAAGCGGCCGAGGGCGCCGGCCTGCTGCCGCGGGTGGCCTGAGCCATGGCGCCGATCCTCGACCACCTCGTCTTCGACGTCCGCGACCGCATGGCGGACGGCGCGGCGCGCCTCGCCGCGCTCGGCTTCCAGCTCACGCCGCTGGGCAGGCACAGCCTGGGCTCGGCCAACCACCTCGCGGTCTTCGCGGATGACTACCTGGAACTGCTCGGCACCGATGTCCCGGGCGGCGCGCTGCGGCCCGATATCGCCAGCTATCCGGTCGGGCTGAACGGGCTGGTCTTCAAGGTGGATGACGCCGCGGCGCTCGCCACCCGGCTGCTCGCCGCCGGCGTCCCCGCCCTGCCGGCGCAATCCTTCCACCGACCCGTGGACCTGCCCGACGGCACGCGCGACGACGCGCGCTTCCGCACCGTGCGGCTGGACCGCGCCGCCGCCTTCGACGGCCGCATCTATTGGTGCGAGCATCTGACGCCGCAGCATGTCTGGCGGCCGGAATGGCAGGCGCAGCCGAACGGCGCGCTGTCCGTCGCCCGCGTATTGCTTTCCGTGCGCGACCCGGAACGCCAGGCGGCGATGTTCCGCCGGATGTTCGGCGAGGCCGCCGTCACCGCCGGCGCCGATGGCCGCGTGCTGCTGCCCTGCGGCCCGGTGACGGTCGAGGTCGCGCCGCATGCGCTGGCCGCGGCCGAACTCGGCGCCGCCGCGCCCGATCCCGCGGGACGCGGTGACCACATGGCGCTGGTCGCGCTGCGGGTGCGCGACCTGGCGGCCACCGCGGCGCTGCTGCGCGGCAATGGCGTCGGCGCGGCGCCGTGCCCGGATGGGCTTCGGGTCGCCGCGGAGCCGGCGCTGAACGCCGTGGTCGATTTCCTCGGCTGAGACAACGCCCTGCCGGCGCGTCGTGTAACGGCGTGACTCTTTTGTCGCCCGGCGTGGAACGAGTCGCATCCGGCCGGCGTCACCGCTGCGTAGCCTCGCTGATGCGCGAGGGAGAGCACGAGATGGACCTGACCCTGAACGACGACGGCCGCGCGGCGGCCTGGCGTGCCGAATCCGAGGCCGCGGCGGTCCTCCCGTCGTCGCTGCGTCCGCTGGCGGCGCCGCCGCGGCCCGACCCGGGCGAGGCGGTGTTCGACGTCGCCGATTTCCGCGCGCTGGCCCGCTTCGCCGGCATCCGGCAGGTGCGGCAAGGCCAGGGCGGGGTGCCGTAGCGGCGCCTCGCCCGAACGCGTCACCCCGTGCCGGGCCGCGTCGCGCGCGGCGGATCAGGCACGCGGCAGCGCCGTCTGCCCCAGCACCCAGCCTTCCCAGCGGCGGATCCAGGGATCGTCCGGGACGAAATCCGGCCGCGCCCCGTCCAGCACGCCGATCAGCCCGAGCAGGCCGATGACGGAATCGAAGCGGTCCTCCCCGGCCGCGTCGGCGCCGAAGCCGGCGTCGACGGCCGCGGCCAGCGCGGCGTCCGGCACCAGGCGCCGCGCCGCCATGGCCGCCCGCAGCGCCGGCGCCAGCGCCCGCCGTGGTGCCTCCGCCCGCTTGCTGCCGCCGAGCTTCAGGCCGCAATGCCGCAGCGCCTCGGCGGGGTAGACCTCGGCCAGCACCGCCACGCCCGGCGCCAGCAGCGCGTGCAGCCCGCCCTCGAAGGGCCAGAGCCGTATCGGGGCGCCGGCGGCCAGGCCAGGCACGATCCAGTCCCGCCAGGCGGCGATCGCCGCCTTGCCCGACTGGTTGGCGCCGAGCGTCCAGAACAGCGGCGCGCCGGCCGGGCGTTCCGCCGTGGCGCGGTCGCACCAGCGGGACAGGCCCAGCGGGCCGGAGAGCCCGAGCGCCGCGGCATGCGCCGCCCGCGTCATCCCGGCGATGCCGCGCGCCGGGTAGAAGGGGCGGGCATGGCTCACCGTCTCCAGCCCCGCGCTGACCTGGAAGAAGCCGGGATTCGCCGCCAGGCCCTGCAGGAAGGCGGCAAAGCCCGCCTCCGGCCGCGTCGCGGCATACTCCCGCGGCAAGCCGAGCGGTAGGTCCAGCCCGAACGCCACCGGCAGGGCGGGCGCCAGCAGACGCGGCAGCAGGGTGGCGACGTCGCCCACCGGCTGCGGCGCGGTGGCGTACCATTGCCCATCCAGCCGCCGGGCCTGGCTCATCCAGCGCTTGCGCGGATCGGTGCTCCAATCCGCATGGGCCGCGATCATGTCACCCATGGCAGGCCCGCCCCGTGCCAAGCTTGCCACGCCAGCAGAAGGAGACCGCCATGGCATCGATGGCCTACCAGCCCGCCTACAGCAGCGTGGCGAAGTGGTTGCACTGGATCACCGCCGCGCTGATCGGCATCGCCCTGCCGGTCGGCTTCGCCATCGGGTTCTTCACCACGCCGGAGGAGGCGATGCTGAAGGCCGGCGACGCCGCGGCGGCGGCCTACATGGCCACGGCCAACAGCATCAAATACGGCGTCTACGCCATCCACGAATCGGCCGGGCTGACGATCCTGTTCGTCGTGGTGGCGCGGCTGCTGTGGCGGCTGACCCACCCCGCGCCGCCGCTGCCGGAGAGCATCCCGGCGCTCCAGCGCCGCGCCGCCGCGGCGGTGCACCACGCGCTCTACGCGCTGCTGGTGCTGCAATCGCTGCTCGGCTTCGTCGCCACCAATGCCTGGGGCTTCCCGATGCAGGGCGACACCGCCTATCTCGGCTTCATCCAGCTGCCCAAATTCATGGAGGCGAACAGCGCCCTGGCCGGGGTGCTGCAGACGCTGCACAGCATCGGCGGCTGGTCGATCCTGGTGCTGCTGGTGCTGCATATCGGCGGCGCGATCTACCACCAGGCCATCCGCCGCGACGGCACGCTGCTGCGGATGGTGTGAGCCCGGGATCACCTGCTGCGGTGTTGCAACAGGTCCATCAGAGCGGCTTCTGCGCCTTCTCCATCAGCCGGGCGAAGAAGCCCGGTTTCTTCGGCGCGGCCTCCGCCTTGGTGGCTTTCTCAGCCTGGGCGCGCTCGGCGGCGGCGTCCTTCTCCTTGTTGGCGAGCCACTTCTCCAGGCTCAGCCCGGCCTTGGCGGCACGCTTCGCCTCATAGGCGCGCTGCGCCTCGGTCATCTTGCGTTGATCCATGGGAACCTCTCCGACGCCGGTGATGTGGCGGAGGCCGCCTTGCCCGGCAAGCGGGGGGCTTGAACCCGGCGGCGCTTCTTGCCCCTATGCGCCGCATGGAAGCACGGGTGAAGGCGGGCATCTGGGTCTCGATGGCGTTGCGGCTGGCGGATATCGCCGGGCGCAGCGGCGCGGTGCTGCGCAAGGGCGACCCCGATTCGGGCGGGATTCTCTGCGTGCTGCGCGGCCGGGAGGGCCTCGTCGCGCTCAGCCAGGTGCGCGACGCGGAAGGCCGGCCGGCCTGGCTGCGCGGCACCGGCGCGGCGCCGGTGGATGAGGCGACGACGGATTCCTACGTCGCGCGGCAGGTGAAGCGCGACCCGGATCTCTGGGTTGTCGAGTTCGACGCCCCGGATCTGAAGCCGCCCTTCGAGGGGAAGCTTCTGTAATTCGCGCGGTGATTGATCAATCGCAAAGTTGTGTAGGTGAACAAACGCGTCCGTGAGGTGCGTTTTCTCGCCCGATGGTTTCAATCGTTTCCGACGAGTCAGGTATCGCGCAGGATTGCGGGATGTCTGGTATACGAACCCATCACGTCTCGGAGGTTCCATGGCCACCCCACGCCCCATCCTCATCGTGGAGGACGACGCTGCGCTGCGGGCCACCCTCGCCGAGCAGATTTCCATGGAAGGCGACTTCACCGCCGATGAGGCCGAGAGCGCGACCGAGGCCGCGGCCAAGCTGGCCGATGGCGATGTCCGCTACGATGCCATCCTGCTGGATATCGGCCTGCCGGACGGCGACGGCCGCGATTTCTGCGCCAAGCTGCGGCGCGACGGCAAGAAGATGCCGGTGATCATGCTGACCGGCGCGGATGCCGAGCAGGATGTGGTGCGCGGGCTCGATGCCGGCGCCAACGACTACATCGCCAAGCCCTTCCGGCTGCCGGAATTGCTCGCCCGGGTCCGCGCCCAGCTCCGCGTCTTCGACAATTCGGAAGACGCCGTCTTCACCATCGGGCCCTACCTGTTCCGCCCCAGCGCCAAGCTGCTGCTGGAGCCGGCGCGCAACCGCAAGGTGCGGCTGACCGACAAGGAAAGCTCCATCCTGAAGTTCCTGTACCGGGCCGGCGGCAAGCCGGTGCCGCGGCAGATCCTGCTGAACGAGGTCTGGGGCTACAACAGCGCGGTGACGACCCACACGCTGGAGACCCACATCTACCGCCTGCGGCAGAAGATCGAGCCGGACCCGACCCATGCCCGGCTGCTGCTGACCGAGGGCGGCGGCTACAAGCTGGATCCGGTGGCGCAGGCGCAGTAGCGCGCCGGGCGACACCAACCCGGCAAGGCGGCGCGGCGACGCGCCGCCTTTTTCATGTCCGGCACCCAGTTTCGTCGCTTACTATATTGTATATCTACCGGTGGAGTACCGGCCGTTTCCGTACAAATAGTATTTTTATTGGTACATCCCGGCGGCGCGTTGTGACTATTCCGCTGAACGTTCACCCAGTAATTGCCCGAATCAGTTTGGCAGAGGTTCCGGTGTGGTTGCCGGAGGGCGGGCACCGCCCCTGGCTTCGTGGTCACGCTCCCGCCCGGCACCGGCGCGGCGCCGCGGCCCCGGCCGGCCGCTGCCGGAGGAAAGTGCCATGTTCGACCTGACCGTCTCCACCCTTATCGACCTCAACGCGGCGATCCTCGCCGCCAATGCCCTGGCCGCCGGCAGCGGCACCGCGACCATCGAACTCGGCGCCGACATCGCGCTGGACGGCGCGGCGCTGAACGCGATCAACCTGCATCCCGGCGTGACGCTGGACCTGCTCGGCCATGGCCATGCGCTCGATGGCGGCGGCACCCGGCAGGGGCTGTTCGTCTATGCCGGCAAGGTCGCGGTCAGCGACCTGCTGCTGGAGAACATGCGCGCCCAGGGCGGCCAGGGCTGGGCTGGCGGCGGCGGCGGTGCCGGTCTCGGCGGCGCCC
>JBMOJU010000612.1:0-2156 GCA_049315625.1 Paracraurococcus sp. | reverse complement strand
GCCCGCCCATATGGCCGATATGCGCCTCCCCGATCGTGGTCACGGCGACGGCGAGCGGCCGGGCGAGGCGGGCGAGCGGCAGGATCTCGCCCGGATTGTTCATGCCGATCTCGATCACCGCGAAGGCGCTGCCGGCCGGCATCCGGGCCAGGGTCAGCGGCACGCCCCAGTGATTATTGTAGGAGGCGGCGGCGGCATGGGTCGGCCCCAGGCTGGCCAGCAGCAGCCGCAGCATCTCCTTGGTGCCGGTCTTGCCGACGCTGCCGGTCAC
This sequence comes from Paracraurococcus sp., assembly GCA_049315625.1. Classification (GTDB taxonomy): domain Bacteria; phylum Pseudomonadota; class Alphaproteobacteria; order Acetobacterales; family Acetobacteraceae; genus Paracraurococcus. The sequence continues at coordinate 1,885 of JBMOJU010000612.1, read as the reverse complement.
TGCGGCGACCTGGCCGGCGCAGCGGGCGCGGCCGGCGGCACCCAGCGCACCCAGCCCGGCCAGCGTGTCGCCGACCCGCAGCAGCGGCGCGTCCGCGGCCAAACCGGGCGGGTCGCGGTCCACCATCGCCGCGGCGGCGCCCTTCGCCAGGGCGTCGGCGACGAAATCGTGCCCGTCCCGCGCATCGCGCAGTGCGACGAAGAGGTCGCCGGGCGAGAGCGTCCGCGTATCGATCGAGATGCCGGTCACCGGCGCGTCCGCGGCCAGGCCGCCGCCGGTCGCAGCCCGCAGGGCCTCGGCGCTCCACAGCGTCATGCCCGCACTCCCTCCCCCGCCAGCGGGGGAGGGGGATGTCGTGGCGCGGGTCACGCTCCGCCTCCCGCCAGGTCGCGCACCACCGCCGCATCGTCGAAGGGCGTGGTCACGCCGCCGATGGTCTGGCCGCTCTCGTGCCCCTTGCCCGCCACGGCCAGAACGTCCCCGGGGCGCAGCGCCGCCAGCGCGGCGCCGATCGCCGCCCTTCGGTCGCCCGCATCGATGCCGCCCGGGCAGCCGGCCAGCACCGCGTCGCGGATCGCCGCCGGATCCTCCGATCTCGGGTTGTCGTCCGTCACCCAGCAGCGGTCTGCGAGGCCGGCGCAGGCGGCGCCCATCAGCGGCCGCTTGCCGGGGTCGCGGTCGCCGCCGGCGCCGAACACCACATGGAGCGCCGCGCCCGGCGCGACATGCGGGCGGAGCGCGGCCAGCAGCCGTTCCAGCGCATCCGGCGTATGCGCGTAGTCGACATAGGCGGCGGCGCCGTTCGGCAGCCGCACCGCCAGTTCCATCCGGCCGCGCACCCCGGCCAGGCCGGGCAGCAGGGCCAGGGCGCGCCCGGCCGGCATGCCGGTGGCGACCGCGAGGGCCAGGGCCAGCAGCGCGTTGTCGGCCTGGAACCGGCCGGGCAGGGCGAGGCGGAGGGCGTGCCTCTCCCCGAAGGCCTCGATCTCCAGCGCCTGGCCGTCCGGCAGCGGGCGCTGCGCCAGCAGCCGCAGATCGGTGCCGGCCTCGCCCACCGTCAGCAGCCGCAGCCCGCGCCGGGCCGCGATGGCCCGGATCGCGGCCAGCGTCGCGGCGTCCATGTCGGCATTCGCCACCGCCGTCGCGCCCGCCGGCAGCAAGGTGTCGAACAGTCGCAGCTTGGCGGCGCGGTAGGCTTCCAGCGTGCCGTGGTAGTCCAGGTGGTCGCGTGTCAGGTTGCTGAAGCCGGCGGCGGCCAGCCGCACCCCATCCAGCCGGCGCTGCTCGATGCCGTGCGAGGAGGCTTCCACCGCCGCGTGGCCGAAGCCGGCCCGGGCGAGCGCGCCGAGCTGCGCATGCAGTGCCACCGGGTCGGGCGTGGTCAGGCTGGGGCCGGGCGGAAAGCCTTCGGCCAGCAGCCCCAGCGTGCCGAGCGAGGCGGCCTTCGCCCCATCCGCGGTCCAGAGCTGGCGGAGGAAATCGACCGTGCTGGTCTTGCCGTTGGTGCCGGTCACGGCGACCAGCGTCGCCGGCTGCGCGCCTTCCCGCGCCGCGGCCAGCAGGGCCAGGGCGCGGCGCGGATCGGCATCCTGCACCAGCGGCCGCGCCGGCACCTCCGCCGGCCAGGCGGTGCCGGACGGTGCCAGCACCGCGGCGGCCCCCTGCGCCACCGCCTGGCCGATGAAGGCCCGGCCATCCGCCCGGTTGCCCGGCAGGGCGGCGAACAGCATGCCGGGCCGCACCGCCCGGCTGTCCGCCGTCAGCCCTTCGATCTCGGCCGTGCCCGCCGGCACGGCAGGCAGCCCGGCCCGGCGGAGGAGCTCATCGAGCCGCAAGGCCGGCCTCGTCCGACGGGGTCGGGACGGCGGCAAGCCGGAAGCCGGCC
>JBMOJU010000203.1:0-9605 GCA_049315625.1 Paracraurococcus sp. | reverse complement strand
CCCGTCGCCATGGCGAAGACCGAATCCCCGTCGAAGGGCGTGTGGATCGGCCGGATCGCTCGCGCCAACCCGTCCTGCGCCATGATCGCAACCCGCTGCAGCTCTCCCTTGGATAACGCAACGTTGCAGGCCACCACGGCGATGGTGGTGTTCGCCATCGGGTTCAGCGCAAAGCCGGGCGGCAGCGGCATCTCGGCCGCGCCGCGCCAATCGGCCGGCGGCGGGCCGAGACCGCCGAACTCGTCCCCCATTTCCAGCGGACCGGCCCAGAACCGGTCGGTCCCGGGCATCACAACACTCCCGAAACTGTTCACCGCGACGATGGCACCGACCTGGAGCCCATCCGCCGTCACGGTGCTGGCGCTCCCGAGGCCGCCCTTCAGCATGTTCGCCCGCGCGCCCAGCCCGGCGCCGGCATTGCCCAGCGCGAAATCCTCACCGACCGCGTCCAGCGCGGCGCGGCCGAGCGCGCGGTAGGGCGGCGCCTCGCCCCAGCCCTTGTCGCCGCCATTCGCCAGGTCGAACAGGATGGCGCCCGGCACCACCGGGATCACCGCGCCGCCGAAGGCGATCCCCCGGCCGCGCGCGCCGAGCGCCGCCACCACCCCGCCGCCCGCATCCAGCCCGTACATCGACCCGCCGGAGAGGACGATCGCATCCACCTCGTTGCGCAGGCTGGTCGGCTCCATCGCCTGGATGTTCCAGGTGCCCGGCGCACCGCCGCGCACATCCGCCGCCGCCGGGCAGCGCCCCACCGGGTAAATCACGGTGACGCCAGTGCGGACGCGGTGGTCCTCGGCATTGCCCACCAGGATGCCATCGACATCGGTGATCAGGTTGCGTGGTCCGGGGCGGATGCTCATGCGCCGCAGGCTCGCATGCGCCGCGCGCCCGCGCTATCCGGGCGGCGCAGCGGAGTGCGCGCGATGAATCCGGAGTGGCGCCCGATGAGCGAGGCCGATTTGCCCATGGTGCAGGCCCTGGCCGACCGGCTGCACCCGCACCATCCAGAATCGCCCGCCATCTTCGCCGAGCGCCTGGCACTCGCGCCGGCTGGCTGTCGCGTGCTGACGGGCGGCGGCGTGATCCTCGGCTATGCCGTGACGCATCCCTGGACCGGCGCGGCGCCGCCGGCGTTGGATAAGCTGCTCGGCGCGCTGCCGCCACGGCCGGCGGCCTGGCACATCCACGACATCGCGCTCCACCCCGTGGCGCGCGGAGCCGGCCGGGCGGAGGCGGTGCTGCGGGCCCTGCTGGCGGCGGCCGGCCTGCAACGCGCGACGCTGGTCGCCATCCCCGGGACCGGGGATTACTGGGCGCGGCAGGGCTTCCAGGACGTGCCTGTCGCCGATGTCGCGGCGCTGCGATCCTACGGCGCGGGTGCGCGCTTCATGGCCCGCCCGATCTGACGCGTCGGCTGCGTAGGGGGCGCGCTCGTCGAACCCGGCCGGTGCGGCCCGCAGCCGGGCCCCTGCGCATCCGGTCCGGCGGCCGCTCCCGACCCCGCGGCTCCGGTATGGCGCCTGTCGGCCCGCGAAGCGGCCGCGCCGTGGCCGGACAAACCCTGGCCTGCCCGTCAGCGGGGCAATCCCGCATTGTCCGCGCCACCGCCGGGACAACCAGCGTCACGGGATGGAGCGATGCGGCGTCAGCCGTGCAGCGGTGCGGCCGCGCCGGCCACCGCCTCCGGGTTGTCGAACAGGCAGTTGCCGCAGATGCCGGTGGATTGCCAGTCGCGATCGCGCAGCCGCTGGAACAGCAGGCGCCGGCGCTCATCCTCCAGCAGGGCGGGCAGCTCCTGTTCGGCCAATGAGCCGAGCGGTGCCTCCCGCCCGAAATCGTTGCAGCAGGTCACGAGCCGGCCGTCCCAATCCACGATCAGGTCATAGGCGAGGTCCTGGGTGCAGGCACCGGTGACCGGCGCCAAATGCAGGCCCAGCACCTCGGGCGAGGCGATGCGCCGATTGGTGAAGGCCTGCGGCACGATCCCGCCGCCGCCGAGCGACCGCCACCAGGCGCCAAGGGCGGCAAGGCCGGGGGCCGAGGCGCGATGCACCGGCACGGCAAGCTGCGCCTTCGGCCCGGCCACGGCGACCAGTGCCTCGATCCTTGGCCGCACCTGGGCGAGACGCAACGGGGCCATCAGCCGGTCATAGGTTTCCTGATCGATCGATTCGATGTGTACGCCGATACTGTCGGCCAGCGCGATCGCCTCCGCCTGGCGCGGCGCATAGGCGGCACCGGTTGTGCTGATCGTCACCGGCACGCCGGGCAGCGCCGCCTTCAAGCGCCGGATTCGCGCAGCGAGCTTCCGGTCGGTCAGCGGGTCGGCGAAGAGGCCGAAGCCGATCGACGCCGTCACCGGCAGGCCGCAGGCGACCACGCCGTCCACCAGCCGGTCGAAGATCCGGTCGGACATGACGCCCGGCTTCGGCACCGCGAGCCAGGGCTTGTTGGTCGGGCAATGGAGGCAGGAGGCGGTGCAGACCCCGCTATTGCCAATCATGACGCTGCGCAGCCGGTCGAGCGGCCAGCGGTCGAGCTGCGCATGGGTGGTTGCCCAATCCTCGGCCACGCCGGGCCGCGCCTCCATCACCTTGAAGGAGCGCAGGAAGACGGCGTCGGCGCGGGCCGAGGCCGCGCAGGTCAGGACGAGCGCCTCTGGCGCCGACAGGTCGAAGCGCAGCATCAGCCAATCGGTCGTCGCCGGTGTGGCCCGGGACCAGGTCCAGCGCCCCTCCGCCACCACCCGCCCGTCGTCGCACGTGGTGAGCCGGGCCTCGATCACGGTACCCTCCGGCACCGCCGACAACGGCATCACCTGGATGCGCGCCGCCATCGGCCCGGCCGGCAGCGCGAGGTCCTGCCGGAAGAAGCCGCCAGGCCCGGTGGGCTCGGCGAGCGCCGGCCGGGTCCAGGGCGGCGGCGTGGTATGCTCGAACAGGATGCGGTTCCCGGCCCCGTCCATGCCTGACATCCCATCCGTACCGCACCGCATTGCGCCGGCGTGCGGCGCCGGCGCAAGCCCCTACATCGTGCCGAAGCGTGCGCGCAGCCATCCGGCGGCGGCTGCCACCGCTTCCCGTGCCTGGCCGACATGGCCGACCGCGCGGAGGAAGCCATGCACGGTGCCGGGAAACAGCCGCGCCTCCACCGCTACCCCGGCCGACCGCAGTCGTGCCGCCATGGCGTGGTTCTCAGCCGCCAGGACATCCAACTCGGCAACGTGCAGCAGGCATGGCGGCAGGCCGGCGAGGTCGCCACGCAGTGGGGCCGCCAGCGGGCTGGCCCGGTCGGCCGCGCGCGGCGCATAGGCGCGCCAGTAGAACTCCATCCGCTCCCGCGTCAGGCCGTAGCCGGTGGCGAATTCGGCGTAGCTCGGCGAGTCGAGGCGCGAATCGAACACGCCGTAATTGAGCAACAGGCCGCGCAGCGGCAGCGGTGACGGTCCGTCCCGCAGCCAGAGTGCGAGGCCGGCCGCCAGATTGGCCCCGGCCGAATCGCCGCCCAGGATGATTCGTTCCGGGTCGATCCCCCAGGCTCGACCTTCGGCCAGGATCCAGCGCAGCACGCCGGCGCATTCCTCCAGCGCCTGCGGGAAGACCGCCTCCGGGCTCAGCGCGTAATCCGGCCCGACGACGATGCAGCCGGCCGCCGCGGCATATTCGCGCATCAGCCGGTCATGCGTGTCGATGCTGTTCCACACCCAGCCGCCGCCATGCAGGTAGACGAGAACGGGCAGCGGGCCGGGCAGGTCCGGCCGATGCACCCGGCACTGCACCCGGCGGCCGCGCGCGAGGACCCAGTGGTCGGTGCTCTCGGCCATGGCCGGGCCGCCTTCAGCCAGGGGAAGGTTCAGCGCCTCTGTCAGGGCGCGCGGCGCGTCGAACGGCTCGATTAGCCGGATCGGCGGCAGCTTTGCCGCCCGCGCCTCCATCATGGCGTTGAACGCTGCCATCTCCGGGTCGAGTCTCGTATCCGCCATACCGGTTCCCTCCGTCGCGCGCAGTGGAAGCGGCAGCGCCTGCCGGGGCAAGAGCGGAAATGTCACCGCCAGCGGCTTGCGCCTTGCCTGCTCGCGGCCCCATGTTGCACTGCACCATGCCAAATTTGAGCACAATCCGCGGGTCCGCCGGCTTCCGCGCCACGGCGATGTTCCGACCTCGCAGCGTCGTGCTGCTGGCCGATCCGGCGCAGCCCGAGGCCAGGGTCATCGCCCGCAACCTTGCGGCCGGCGGCTTCAAGGGCACGCTGCGGGTCATCGGCATGGCGGCCGAAGGCCTGCTGCCGGCCGAGAGCATCGAGTCGTTGCCCGAGCCGCCCGACCTTGCCGTGCTCTGCCTGCCGCCGGCGCGCCTGGAAGCGGCGATGGCGGACCTGGCCGCGCGCGGCTGCCTCGCCGCCGTGGTGCCCGGCGCGGCGCCGGAGCTTGCCGCCATCTCGGCGCGGACCGGGGTGAAGGCGCTCGGCCAGGGCAGCTTCGGGCTTTGCGTGCCGGGCATCGGGCTGAATGCCTCGCTGGCCCATATCGCGCCGGCGCCCGGCAAGCTGGCCCTCGTCACCCAATCGGCGGCGCTGGCCCGGGTCGTGCTCGACTGGGCGGCGGCCGAGGCCGTGGGCTTCAGCCATGTCATCGGCATCGGCGGCAATGCCACCATCGGCTTCGCGATGGCACTCGACTGGCTGGCCCGCGACGTCCAGACCGGTGCCGTGCTGCTCGACCTGCGGCGCATCCGCAACCGGCGCGCCTTCGTCTCCGCCGCCCGGGCGGTGTCCCGGACGCGCCCGGTGGTGGCGATCCGCGCCGGCGGCCGCAGCGCCGACGGCACCGGCATCGGCGACGATATCCTGGCGGCGGCGCTGCGCCGCGCCGGCGTGCTGCGGGTCTCGGGACTCGAGGATTTTCTCTCGGCGGCTGAGACCCTGGCGCGGGTCAGGCCGCGCATTGGCGGCGGGCCCGAGGCGCTGCGGGGCGATCGCATCGCCATCGTCACCAACGGAATTGGGCTGGGGCAACTCGCCGCCGATGCCGTGCTGGTCGGTGGCGGCCGGCTGGCGACGCTCTCGCCGGAGGCGCTCGCGGCCTTCGGGATGCTGCTGCCGGAGGGTTGGGAGCCGGGGAACCCATTGTCGCTGGGTCCCGCCGCCGGGCCGCGCCTGGCCGAGGCCACGGCGATGCTGGCGACCCTGCCGGAGGTGGATGCGGTCGTTGCCGTGCACGCCCCGGCGCCCGAGGAGGCCGGCGATGTCGCCGCCGAGGCGATGATCGCCGCCGCCCGCGCCGGCGGCCAGCGCGCCGCGCCGGTGCTGGTGTGCTGGTCGGGGCAGGCCACGGCCGGCCGGCAGCGCTTGGTCCTGGCGCAGGCGGGGCTGGCGGTCTTCCCGACCCCGGAGGCCGCGGTGCGCGGGGCCCTGCACCTGGCCAATGATCGCCGCAACCGGGCCGCGGCGGCGGAATTGCCTTCGCGCGAGGTGCTTGACCTGGCGCCGGACCGCGCTGCCGTGCGGCGGATCCTGGACCGTGCCCACGACAGTGGGCGCCGGGTGCTCACCGAGGAGGAGGCGTTGGGCGTCCTGGCCGCCTACGGCGTGCCGACCGTGCCCGGTCGCCGCGCCGCCGGCCCGCAGGATGCGGCTGATGCCGCCGCGATGCTGGGCTTTCCGGCGGTGCTCAAGATCCTCAGCCCCGATCTGCGGCACAAGAGCGAGGTGGGCGGCGTCACCGTCGGCCTCGGCTCCGCCGCGGCGGTGCGGGCGGAGGCCGAGGCGATGCTGGACCGCGTCCTGGCCCGGCGCCCCGATGCGCGGATCGAGGGCTTCCTCGTGCAGCGCCAGGCGGCACGTGCGCTGGAACTGCGTCTGCGGCTGGATGACGACGCCATGTTCGGGCCGTGGCTCGGCTTCGGCCAGGGCGGCACCGCGGCCGATCTCGCGCAGGATGAGGCCTATGATCTGCCGCCGCTGAACCTGGCGCTCGCCGGGCAGCTCATCGCACGGTCACGGACCGCGCAGTTGATGGCCGGCTACCGCGACCACCCGCCGGTCAGCCAGCCGGCGGTGGCCGACGCGCTGGTGCGACTGTCGCAGATCGCCGTTGACTTCCCCGAGATCGCGGCCCTGACGATAAACCCGCTCTTTGCCGACAATTGCGGCGTGCTCGCGGCCGATGCGCACCTTGCGCTGCGGCCGGCAGGCGAGCGCGGGACGCTGGCCATCCCGCCCTATCCGGCGGAACTGGCGCGGCCCTGGCGGACCACATCCGGCGAGACGCTGACCATCCGCCCGGTGCGGCCAGAGGATGCCGAGGCGCATGGCGCGTTCTTCCGCACCCTGGCGCCCGAGGACGTGCGCTGGCGGTTCTTCTCCCCGCTCAAGGAATTGTCGCCGACGCTGACCGCAAGGCTGACGCAGATCGACTACGACCGCGAGATCGCCTTCATCGCCACCCGCCGACGACCCGACGGGCAGGACGAGACACTGGGCGTCTCGCGGCTCATCCGCGACCCGGCCGAGCCGACCGGCGCGGAGTTCGCGGTGGTGGTGTCGCCCGCGATGAAGGGCCAGGGACTCGGCCGGCATCTGATGGAGCGGCTGTTCGAATGGGGCCGCGCCAATGGCGTGCACGACGTCATGGGCCATGTGCTGGCCGACAATGCGCCGATGCTGGCCTTCGTCCGGCGCCTCGGCTTCACCGCGAAGCGGTCGGCCGACGAGGAGGAGGTGATGGAGACGCGGCTGGTGCTGTAGCGCCCGTGCCTCAGGCGGTGGCGAGCAGCAGCACCCCGCCACAGATCAGCCCGATCGCTGCGATCTTCTGCGACGACAGCGATTCGCCGAACATGAAATGGCCGATCACCGCGACGGCGACATAGCTGGCCGCGGTGCAGGGCAGCGCGACGCTCATCGGGATGCGGCGCAGCGCGATGATGTAGAGGAAGGCGGCGCCGCCATAGGCGACGAGGCCGATGATCGTGCTCGGCCGGAACACCTGGGTGATGAAATTGCCTTCGCCGATCGCGCCGGCCTTCAGCAGCACCTGGCCGCCGAGGGAGGTGAGGATCGCCGCCGCGAGGGACAGCCAATAGAGGCTCACTGCAGCACATCCTCCGGCGTGCGGGCGGGGCTTCGATCGGGCTTCGGCGCGATCATCTCCCGCACCACGCCCTGCGGCTTGCCGTTGGCCGAGAGGAAGGCGCGGCCGACATATTCGCCGAGTACGCCGAGGATGAGGAACTGCACACCGGCGACCAGCAGCGTGGTGGTCATCGAGGAGGCCCAGCCGGACGGCGTGCCGGTCATCAGCGCTTCCAGCACCACCAGCGCCGCGGCGAACAGGCCGAGGACGCCCATGCCGATTCCGGCGAAAGTGGCGAGCCGGAGCGGCAGGACGGAGAAATTGGTCGCCAGGTTGCTCCAGAGCGAGATGAGCCGCTTCATCGTGTAGTTCGAGCGGCCCTCGGCGCGGGCCAGGTGCAGCACCTCGATGCTGTCGATCCGCTGCGTCACCTGCATGATCAGCCCGTCCACATAAGGGTAGGGGCCGCGGTAGCGGGCCACCTCGTGCACCACCAGCGCGCTCATGCAGCGGAAGGAGGAGAGGTAGAGCCCCTTCGGCTTGTCGAGCAGCGCATCGGCGACCTTGTTGGCGAAGCGGCTGCCGAGGTTGCGCCAGCCCTCGTGCTTTTTCTCGGCGTAGCGGGTGTAGACCACGTCCCAACCGCCGAGCCGGGCGTGGTTGTAGAGCTTCACCACCTCCTCCGGCGGGTTCTGCAGGTCGTCGTCCATGGTGATGACATAGCCGCCCCGGGCATGCCGCAGCCCGGTCATGACCGCGTTGTGCTCGCCGAAATTCCGCGCGTGTTCCAGGTAGGTGATGGGCACGCTGGCGGTCGCCGCGATCGCCCGGCAGACATCGCCGGAATTGTCCGGGCTGCCGTCGTTCACCAGCACGATCTCCAGCCCGCCGGCTGGGTCGAGGGCCGAGAGGGCGTCGACGAGGCGGCCGATTGTCGTGGCGCCGCGATAGACCGGCACGACGATGCTGAGCCCGACGGGACGCGCGGCAAGGTCAGGAATCATCGGGGACATGGGGGCCTCATGTCAGAGGCGGAGCGCGGTGGCGAGCACCGATCCGCCGGCGGGGAAGGGGAAGCCATGCGCCAACATGCTGCGCTCGAGCCGGGTCACGGCATGCAGGCTGCGGTCGAGCCAGGGTGGAAACTGGGTGACGTCGGAGCGGGCTTCAGGCGCGCGTGCGATCACCTTGCGGTGCAGCACCATCACCGGCAGCAGCAGGCTGTTCCAGTAAAACGGGCGCACCCGCTGCAGGCCGGCCCGCTCCAGCAGCACGCCCGCGCTGCGGGCGGTGAAGCGCCGGGCGTTCTGCACGCGGATGTCATGCGCCGAGCGCAGCCAGTCGAAGGCCGGCAGGTTGACGATCAGCAGGCCGCCGGGGCGCAGCACGCGAAGCATTTCCGCCAGGGCCCGGTCCGGTTCGACCGCCGCGTGGCTCAGCACGTCGAGGCTGACCACCACGGCGAAGCTGGCATCGGCGAAGGGCATGGCGTTGACCGTGCCGGTGACGACCGGGACGCCCGATTTCGCCGCCGCCCGCGCCGCCGCATCCGGGTGGTATTCCAGACCGGCGGCCGGCTGGTCCGGCCGTTCCCGCCGCAGGCGGGCGAGGAATCCCCCGGTGCCGCAGCCGGCATCGAGCAGCGCGCCAGGCCCCGGGCGGGCGGAATCGAGCGCGTCGAAGACCTGGGCATGCAGGGCGCGATACCACCACATGCCGTCCTCGACCGCGTCCATCAGAAGGTATTCGTCGGGTTCCACCCGGCGCTTCTGGCACGCTCGCACCTGCAAGAACAAGGCGCGGTCGCGCAATAACAGCACGAGTTGAAGCCAGCTTTCACACCCTTGAGGGAGGCCGGCGACCCTCTCCCGCCCGCCGGGCGGGTATTCCGATTGCAGTCCCTGCGGGCCCGGTCCAAGGATGCAGCGACCGCGATGACCGTGCCCGATCCCTTGCCGCCCCCGAACGCCCTGGCGGCGCCCACCCCGGCGCTGCCCGGCGCACGGGGCGGCGTCCTCGCCCCGGCGCGGCTGCTGCGAGGGGCGGCGCTGGTCCCGGCCGTGGCCTACCTGCTGGTTGCCCTCTCCCCGCCGCTGAACCATGACGTGGCGGCGGTGCTGAACTTCGCCGAACGGATGCTGGCGGGTGAGCGGCTCTATGCCGATCTGATCGACGTCAATCCGCCGCTGATCTTCGTCCTGAACCTGTTGCCGGCCGCGCTCGGCGCCTGGACGCCGCTGGATGCGGTGCAGGGGCTGCTGCTGTGCCTGTTCGGGCTCTGTGCCCTCAGCACCTGGCTGACGCTGCGGCTCGGCCGCCCCGGGGCCCCGCCGGTCGAGGCGGCCTGCCTCAGCGCCGCGGTGCCGTTGCTGACGCTGGCCGCCGGCTATGAGTTCGGCCAGCGCGAACACCTGATGACGGTGGCGGCGTTCCCCTACCTGATGCTGGCCGCGCGCCGGATGGAGGGGCAGGCGACCGGGCCGCTCGCCAGCTTCGGCGCCGCCATGCTGGCGGCGTTGGGTTTCGCCCT
>JBMOJU010000611.1:0-2164 GCA_049315625.1 Paracraurococcus sp. | reverse complement strand
CCACAGACTCTCATCCTGATTGTCGCGCGCCTCGCTTCCAGATTGTCGCGCTACATAGAGGTGGATAGCGGCCGGAGAAAGGACCGGCCCGAGCTCGCCGCGGCGCTCGCGGCCTGCCACGCGATGCGCGCCACGCTCGTCATCGCCCGGCTCGACCGGCTCGCGCGCAACGTCGCCTTCGTCTTGAATCTGATGAAGAGCGGCGTCGAGTCCGTCGCCACCGACATGCCGGTGGTGAACCGCCTCACCGTGCACGTCCTCGCCGCGGTCGCCGAGGAGGAGGCGCGCGCGGTCTCGGCACGCACCAAGGCGGCGCTCGCCGCGGCGAAGGCGCGGGGGTGCGGCTCGGCAAACCGCGCCTGCTCGCGGGCGAGCCATCCTTCTCCACGCAGGCCAACGCGGCCCAGCGAGAGAACGCGCGCCGGCGTGCTGCAGGGATCGCACCCTACATCGACCAGGCGCGCCGCGCGGGCGCAGCCACGCTCGCGCAGATCGCCGAGGCACTCATGGCCCGCGGCGTGCCGACGCTTGCGGGGGACGGCATTGTTCTCCGGCCCAGGTACGGCGGGCCATGGTCGCGGCCAGTTAGGCGGCTTGAAGCGGTAGACGCTTCCTCGATGTGCGGTCAGGTCCCTGCCGGGGCGTGAGGGCAAATAACGGACCGCGGTGCCGGGTGGCTGCTCAGCGTACGCCGCGTCAGCTTTCCTACCTATCCACCTTCGCTCCGGCGAATTTCCGTACCTGCCCACCCCTCGACGAAGCGGGCGACCGCGCTCAGATCCTCCGCCCCGGCGCCTTGCAGCGCGGCGAAGCGCCAGACGCGCGCCGCCTGCTCCAGCGTCCACATCGGAACGCCCAACGCGCTGGCCTCCGCGATGCCCAGTTGCGCGTCCTTGTCCATCACCGCCAGGCTGGCGCCGTAGCGGAAACGTCCGCTCAGCACCTCCTCCATGACCCGCTCGGTGATCAGGCTGCGGCCCGTGCCAGCATTGACCATGGCCATCATTGCGTCCGGGTCGAGCCCGGCCTTGGCGCCCATGGCGAAGCCCTCGCAGGCGGCGGTGAGGTTGGCGGCGAAGAGCAGGTTGTTCACCAGCTTCATCACCTGCGCCTGGCCCGGCTTGTCGCCTAGCACGAAGACCTGGCGACCGATGCGCTCCTGCCAGGGCCGCAGCGCCGCGACCGCCGCCGGGTCTCCGGCCGCCATCATGGCCAGCGTGCCGGCGCGGGCACCGGCCGGTCCGCCGCTGATCGACGCATCCACGCAGGCCGTGCCGCGCGGCGCCAGCAGGGCGGCAATCCGTTCCACCGCCTGGCGGCCGATGGTCGACATCTCGGCGTAGAGGCGTGGCGCGCCGGCGGCGACCGCTTCGGCGGCCACGGCCTCGCTGACCTTGGCGTTCGGCAGGCAGGCGAAGACGATCTCCGCCTTCGCCGCCACCTCGCCGGCGCTGGCGCAGGCCACGGCGCCGCGTGCGGCGAAGGGCGCCATCGCCGCGGGGTTCGGGTCGAAGACATGCAGGGCGACGTCGGGCGCCAGCAGGCGCTCGGCCATGGGCGCGCCCATCTGGCCGAGGCCGAGAAAGCCGATCGAGGTTCGGGTCGACATGCGGGGGAAGGTCCTTCGTCCGTCAGGGAAGGGCACCCCGCCGCGCGCGGCGGCGGGGTGCCCGATGCCGCTCAGCGCCGCGCCGACGCGGCGGAGACGTAGTTGTCGAAGCCCAGCTCGGCGACGCGGAACCACTGGCGCATGTCGTCGCGCGCGGGGGCCCATTGGTCATGGATCCGCTTGAAGTCCGGGTTGCGCGCGGCGATCTCCTGCTCGAGCGCCATCGCTTCCCGGTAGCAGGTGTCCATCACCGACCGGGGGAAGCCACGCAGCTGGGTGCCTGCCGCGACGAGGCGGCGCAGCGCGGCCGGATTGCGCGTGTCGTAGCGCGCCACCATCCACAGCGTCGCTTCCGAGGCCGCGCTGCGCACGGCGGCCTGGTAGCTCTTCGGGAGCTCGTTCCACTTGTCCTGGTTGATGGAGAGGTGGGTCATCGCCGCGCCCTCCCACCAGGCCGGGTAGTAGTAGAAGGGCGCGACGCGATGGAAGCCGAGCTTCTCGTCGTCATAGGGGCCGACCCATTCGACCGCATCGATCGTGCCGCGTTCCAGCGCC
>JBMOJU010000202.1:0-9622 GCA_049315625.1 Paracraurococcus sp. | reverse complement strand
AGCCCCAGCACCGCCAGCGCCGCCGCCGCATCGGCGCCGAGGAACTCGCCGCAGACGCTCTCCCGCGCCGCCGCCTGGCGTTCCAGCAGCACCACGTCGCGGCCGGCGCGCGCCAGCATGATCGCCGCGGCGCAGCCGGCCGGACCGGCGCCGATCACCGCGACATCGATCACCCGCGGATCACCCCGACATTCCAGCGGAACGGAAACACCCAGCGCAGCTCCGCCGCGACGCCCGCCTCGGCCAGCAGCTTCTCCCAATCGGCACGCACGAAGCTGCGGGCGATGGAGACGGTGCTGTCATGGATCACCATCGGGCTGAAGCGCATCAGCCGGAAGCCGGCCCAGACCACGCCCCAGGGCAGCCAATGGCGGTGCAGGTCGGAGATCAGCCAGCCACGCGTCGCGCGGTCCTCCGCCCAGTGCAGGAACCGCACGAGGTCGGGGTCGCGCAGGTGGTGGGTAAACAGGTTGCAGAGCACCACGTCGAAGCGCTCCGCCGGGTCCAGCGCGAAGAGGTCGGCGGTGATGATCCGCGCCGGCACGCCCTTCGCCGCGGCATAGCGCGCCGCCCAGGGGCTGTGGTCCAGCCCCGCCAGTTTCACCGCCACGCCGCGCTTCTTCGCCCAGGCGTCGATCGCCGTCAGCATCTGCCCGCCGCCGCAGCCGACATCGAGGATGGAAAGCTCGGTCGCACCGGTTTGCTGCACCAGCCGGTCCAGCCAGGACAGCACGGGATTGAAGGCGAAGGTCAGCCGGTTGATGCGGCCCAGCTCCTCCAGCGCCGCGGCGAATTCCGCCTCTCCCGCAGCCGCGTCGTCCATCCATTCATCGGCGGTGCTGCGGGCGTCGAGCATTCGTGGCCTTTATCGTTTGGTAGGAAGGTCGGGGAGGAAAAAGCATTTCCTCCCCGAACCCCTCCTTTGCTTTTTGTGAGTCGGTAGTCGCCGCGCGGCAGATGCCAACTCCCAGAAATAGATGAGGGGGTCCGGGGGAGAATACCTTCTCCCCCGGCCTTACTTCCCTCACGCCACCCTGAACCTCATGGTCTCGGCCGACAGCCCCGGCCCGAAGGCCAGCGCGCAGCCACGCTGCCCGCGCTCGGCCTCCGCCATCATCCGCGCCAGGACGAACATGATGGTGGCGGAGGACATGTTGCCGTGCTGGCGCAGCACCGCGCGGCTGGCGTCCAGCGCATCGAGCGGCAGGTCCATGCCATGCATCACCGCATCCAGCACGCTGCGGCCGCCCGGATGCACCGCCCAGAGGTCGAAATCGGCGACCTTCGCCCCGGCCAGGATGCGCGCCGATTGCTCCGGCAGGGCGCGGGCCAGGGTCAGCGGCACGAAGCCCGAGAGCGTCATGTCGAAGCCGCCATCGCCGATCCGCCAGGTGATCTGGTCGGCGGCCTCCGGGATCAGCGCGGCGTGGAAGCCCTCCAGCGCCAGCCCCTGCGCCTCGGCCGTCACCAGCGCCGCGCTGCAGCCATCGGCGAACAGCAGGAAGCACAGCAATTGCTCGATCTCGGTGCTCGGCTGCAGGTGCAGGCTGCAGAGCTCGAGGTTCAGCACCAGCACCCGCGCGCGGGGCTCGCTGCGGACCATGTGGTGCGCCAGCTTCAGCGCGTTGATCGCCGCCTGGCAGCCCATGAAGCCGACCACGCTGCGCTCCACATTCCCCGGCAGGCGGAAGCGGTCGATGATCCAGTGGTCCAGCCCCGGCGCGGCGAAGCCGGTGCAGGAGGCGAGGATGAGGTGGGTGATCCCCGGCCCCTCCTCCTCCAGGCCGAGGGCCAGGCCGGCGGTCTCGGCCAGCGCCGGCGCCTCGGCCTCGTAGCGCGCCATGCGGGCGCCGGTGCTGGGGAAGCGTTCCAGCAGGTAGAAATCATCGGTGGTGCCGCGGCAATCCGCGCGCGGCTCCAGCACGGAATAGCGGCTGGTGATGTGCGACCGCTCGGCCAGCCGCGCGAAGGCGGTCTGGGTGCGGGGATCGACGATCTGCCGCCCAGCGAAGATGCGGAAGGCGTCGTGCACCTCGTGCCGCGGCAGCGCGGTGGCGATGCGGTTGATATGGGCCTGGGTCACGCCGACCAACATAGGGCCGTGGCGCGTGCCGTCACCCGCCTGGTGGCATGACGTGTCCGCGGCCGATCAGGGCAGCGGCGGCAGCAGCGCCGCGATCCGGTCCAGCCCGGCATCGCGCACGCCCATCGCCCGCAGGTGCTCCACCGTGTTCAGCAGGTAGTCGCGGTTCGCCCCGGCCTGGCCGATCCCCCGGGCGATGGCCAAGGCCGCCTCCGCCGCCGCCGGGCGGCAATACTGCCTTGCCCGCCGGTCGACCACATAGGTCACCGCCTGCACCATCCGGCCGCCGTCGAGCAGCCGCACCGGCAGCAGCCGGCGGGCATAGACCACCTCGTCGCCGATATTCTCCCGCGCATCCAGGTATTCCAGCACCGCCGCCGCCTCCCGCCCCGGGACGCGGAAGGCGAGGCCGCGGCAGGCGCCGCCGCGATCGAGCCCGAGCACCAGGCCGGGCGCCTCCGGTGAGCCACGGTAGAACCGGCTCCAGATGCAGAAGCGGCGGTGGAAGCCGCGCAGCAGCGCCGGATGGGCGGCGGCATGCGCGAAGCCGGGCCGCCAGATCAGCGAGCCATAGCCGAACACGTAGAGATGACCGTCGGGGTCCAGCGGGTGGGCGGCAGCGTGCATGCGGGGCGGGGATTCCCGGGGCGGCGTCTCGCCGCCGGCGCTGGGGGGGCGTATATCGCCGGCCGGAATGTCTCTCAACCCACCCCCTCGGCCGCGTCGCGGCCGGCTGTTGCTGCGCTTGCTGTTCGGCGTCGCGGCGTTCGCCGCGCTGGGGGTGGCCGGGCATGCGCTGCTCTGGCGCTGGATGGGTGGGCAGCTGGAGGCCGGGTTCCAGGACTGGGCGGCGCAGCGCCGGGCCCTGGGCTGGCGGGTGGAGCACGCGGCACCGCTGCGCGGCGGCTGGCCCTTTGCCGCCACCCTGACCCTGCCGCGTTTCCGGCTGGAGGGCGGCGGCGCCACCCTGCCCGGCGGCGTGGACTGGCAGGCGGAGGCGCTGGTGCTGCGCCTGGCGCCGCCGCGGCTGGACCGGCTGGTGGTCGAGATGCCGGGGCGCCACCGGCTGCGGCTTGGCGCGCTGGACCTGCCCTTCGCCGCCGACCGGCTGGCCGCCACCCTGCCGCTGGAGGCCGGGGTGCTGCCGCGCGAGGCGCGGCTCGACGCCGAACGGCTGCGCATCGGCACCCAGGGTGGCACGGCGGAGGCGCGCGATGCCTCGCTGGAGGTCGAGACGCGGATGTCGGCGATCGAGGGCGAGCCGGCCGTCTCGCTGCGGATCTCGGCCTGGGAGGTGCTGCTGCCCGTGGCGGAGGGCACCGGCCTGGCGCCGGCGGTGGGCGTGCTCGGCCGCGCGGTGGAGCAGGCGGTGCTGGACCTGGCGGTGACCGGCCCGGTGCCGCCCGGCCGCGGCCCGGCGGCCAAGGCGGAGGCCTGGCGCGACGGCGGCGGCACGCTGGAACTGCGCGCGCTGGAACTGCGCTGGGGGCCGCTTGCCGCCACCGGCACGGCGACGCTGACCCTGGACGAGGCGCTGCAGCCGATGGGCGCCGGCACCGTGCGGGTGGCCGGGGCGGCGGAGGCGCTGCAGGCCGCCGCCGCCGCCGGGTTGCTGACCCGGCAGGCCGCGGCGACCGGCCGGACGGTGCTGCGCCTGCTGAGCAAGGCGCCGGCGGCGGGGGCGCCGGCCGAGCTGGAAGTGCCGTTGACCCTGGAGGACCGGGTGCTGACGGCGGCGCGGATGCGGCTGGCGCAGGTCCCGGCCTGGTCGTGGCCGCCGCCGCCCGAACTACCCGATGCGGCGCAGGACCCCTCGCTGCCCGCCCGGGATTGACCTGGGATGGTCCGGCGCCGCGCCGCATGGCGAACGCGGCGCCGGCAGCGGGCCGGTTCAGCCCATCAGGAAGTTATCGAAGGCGACGTGATCGCCATAGGCCCAGGTGTAGCCGATGCGGTGCGACGGGTCCCAGACGCCATTGGCCGTGGTGATATGGAGGTCGTCGATCGCACCCCAGCTCACCGCGACATGGGTCGGGCCGTGGTCGTTCACGTGCACGGTCGTCTGTCCGACGACCGCGCCGTCGCGGTAGCCGGTGAAGGTGACGTCCTCCGACTGGTCCCAGGCCGCGGTGACGTCGACCCCCGCGAAGACGAAGTCGGCATCGCCCCGGGCCTTGGTGATGTCGAGCGGCTGCACCGCCCAGCCATTGTAGGCGACCGTATGGCCTGGCGCTTCGGCACCATAATTGTACCCACTGTTCGGCAGGAAGGGGACGACCCAGGGGTACTGGTTGAAGGTGTGGGTGTCGATCGTATAGAAACGATGTCCCCAGTTGAATCCGGCGTAGCCATCCGGAATCTGGTAGGTGCCGGTGTTGGCCAGGCCTTCGAAGGTGATGACGGCGGGGGGCGGCGGCGCCGCGACATCGCTGAGCGCATGCAGCACGCCGTCCAGCCGCACGCGCGCCGACTCGATGCCGGACATGTCGACATGCAGCGCGTTGGAGACGAAATGCTGCCCGGGGTCACCCGCCTGGTGGGTCATGAAGTCGAGCAGGCGATTGAACTCCCCCCGCATCCCCCGGTCCAGCTGGTAGCTGCTGAGGGTGAAGATCACCTCGTCGGTGCCGTCGCCGCCGACCAGCGTGTCGTGCAGCTTGCCGGCGACGTTGTCGATGCTCTCGAAGAACAAGTCGTTGCCGCCGCCGCCGAACATGAAGTCGGTGCCCTTGCCGCCGTCGAATTGGTCGACGCCGGCATGCCCGATCAGCGAATCGTTGCCGCCCAACCCGTAGAATACGACGAGGTCCTTCAGCGCCGCGGCGCTGGCGTCGATGTAATCGGCGCCGTTGGTGCCAATTTTGTATACCGTGGACATGGCATGTTGCACTCCCCGGCCCGTCGGTGGCGGATCGATCTCCGCCGCCGCGAACCGCAGGATAGATTTAGCATTCTCTAAATATGATTTTTTTGATATGGGTCAATTCGCTGCAACCATTGCGATACGTCGCTCAGATGAGCGCCGCATCCGTCAGCGCCAACAGCGTTCCGTCCAGTCTCACGCGCGCCGTCTCGAGGTTCCACACGTCCAGGTGGAAGACGTCGGAGACGAAATGCGCGCCGGGCACGCCGGCCAGCAGGTACGCCGACAGCGCCGCGATCTCCGCCTTCACCGCGGCCGTGAGCAAGGGGCTGCCGACCACAAGGATCAGCTCGTCGGCGCCGGCGCCGCCATCGATGCTGTCGCGCAGCCCGCCGAAGACCTTGTCCAGCGTCCCGAAGAACTGGTCGTTGCCGCCGCCGCCGGCCATCGAATCCGCCCCGGCATCGCCCGAGAAGCGGTCATTGCCGGCGCCGCCCAGCATGGTGTCGTTGCCGTCGCCGCCGCGCAGCACGGCGATGATCGCGGCACCGGTGCCGGAGGCATCCAGCGCGTCGCTGCCCGCGCCGCCCGCCAGCACGGTGCCGGAGGCCACGCCGGCGACCGCCGCGATGCTGCCGGCGGCAGCGGCCGAGACATTGCCCGCCGCATCGGTCGCCGTCGCCGCCAGCGCATGTGTGCCCGCCGCGACGCCGCCGGCCAGCGTGAGGCTCCAGGCCCCGCCGGCATTCGCGGTCGCCGTGCCCACCGCCACGCCGTCGATCGTCACCGCGACAAGCGACAGCGCCTCAGCCGTGCCGGCGATGGTCAAGGCGGTACCGGCGATCGTGCCGACCGCCGCCCGCGCCAGCACCGGCGCATCTGGCGCCGCCGTGTCCAGGGTGAAGGCGACGCTCGCCATGCCGGTATCGCCGGCGCCATTGGCTTCCGCCGCCGTCACCGTGTGCGGCCCGTCCGCGAGGCCGCGCGGCGCGTAGCTCCAGGCGCCGGTCGCGTCCGCGACCACGTTGGCCGCCACGCCGTCCAGGCTCAGCGCCACGGTGGCGAAGGCCTCGCCGCCGCCGCGCAGGGTGGCGATGCTGGTCAGCCCGTCCGTCGCGCTGCTGCCCGTGTCGCTCGCCAGGGCGATGGTGACCGGAATGTCGTAGGTGCCGTTGATGGTGACGTCGACCTGCTGGGTCGCGACGCCGCCATGCTGGTCGTGGATGCTGACAAGGAAGCTCTCGACCCGGGTCTGCCCGGCGGCGAGGGATTCGACCCTGGTGTTGTCCACCGTGTAGGTCCAGTCGATGGCCCCGCCGGTACCGTCGCCGGTGGTGTCGGTCCAGACCCGGGCCACCAGCGCGCCGAGCGCGCCTGGCGTCAGCGCCGTGGCGGAGACCGTGTGGCTGTCGCTGCTGTCCGGGTCGCTGAAGCCGAAGGCGCCCTGGCTGACCAGCGTGCCGATGGTGGTGCCGCGCAGCTCCGTCACCTGGCCGGGGCTGGTCCAGCTGCCCTCGGTGGTCAGGCCGAGCGTCGCCGCCGCCACCCGCTGCAGCGCCCCGGCCTCGGCGATGGTGATGCCGAGATCGGCGGCGACATGCTCGGCGGCGCCGAGCGAGCGCGGGTCGAGCCCGGTCAGCTTGCCGAACAGCGTCACGCCGGCGAGGTAGGAGCCGTACTTGCTGGCGTGCAGGTTGTCGTCCCACCAGAGGTCGACCTTGCCCGGCGTCGGCGCATAGGGGTCGCGCATGGCGGTGCCGTCCAGCACGGCGGCGAGGAAGGCCTGGCCCACCGGCGCCACGCCCTTGAAGGCCGGGTTGGCCGCCGCCAGCCCGTCATAGGCCGCCTTCAGGTCGGCGGTCATGGCCTCGATGCTGGCGTAGTATTCCGCGGCCGAGGTCGTGGTCGTGGTGATCGCGCCGGTGGTCGGGTCGGTAATCGCCACCAGGGCGCCGGTGACCAGGTTCGGCCGCGCCCAGGTCTCCTCCAGGTAGACGTTGGCCGCGGCATTGGCGTTCGGGTTGGCCGGGATGTTCCCATCGGCCGCGCCGGTATGGATGTAGTCGGCGATCTTGCCGGCATAGGTACGGAAGGACGCCGCATCCGGCCCGTTGGCGCCGCCGGTGGCGAAGCTTGCGGCGCCGGTGACGGTGAAGTCCTCCCCCGGCAGGGTCGCGGTGCCGTCGACGGTGAACCCCACCGTCAGCGCCCCGGCGGTCGAGCCGGTGCGGGCGACGGTGTAGACCAGGGTGCTGCTGCCATCCTCGTAGACCGCTGCCGTGGGCAGGCTGAGCGTGATGCTCGGCAGGCTGGTATCGACGCCGGCGGCGAAATCGTCGTTCAGGATGGTGCCGGCGACCCGGCCGGGCGTGCCGACATTGTAGTTCGCGCTGGCGGTCAGCGTCAGGTAGAGCGATTCGTCGGCCTCGACCGTCGTATCCGCCTTGGGGTCGAGCGTCAGGGTGGCGGTGGTCTGCCCGGCCTTGATGACGACGCTGCCGCCGTTGGCGATGGTCAGGCTGCCGGTGGTGCCGCTGCCACCGCTGGCGAAGCTGCCGGTAAAACTCGCAACCATGTTCTCGAAGTCGCCGCCGACCGCGACCGAGGGGGAGGTCGAGCCGTCCCGCGCCGCGCCGAAGGTGACGGTCAGCGCGCTGGTGGTCGGGCCGCTGCGGGTGAAGGTGTAGACGATGGTGCCGGATCCGTTCTCCAGCGCCGCCGCCGGGCTGGCGACCAGTGTGACGGTGGGCAGGGCGGGGTTCACCACCGGCCCGGTCGGGTCGTCGTTCAGGATGGTGCCGGTGACCGCGCCGGTGGTGCCCAGCCGGTAGCCGCTGCCGGCAGCGAGCTGGAGGGTCAGGGTTTCGTCCTGCTCCACCTTGGTGTCGGCGGTCGGATCGATGGTCAGCGTCGCAGTCGCGGCCCCGGCGGCGAAGGTGACGGTGCCGGCACCGAGCGGCAGCGCCTGCGTGCTGTTCTCCTGCAGCACCACGGTGTCCCAGGGGTGCAGGGCGATGTTGCCGCGCAGGTCCCAGCCGGCCGGGTTGCTGTTGAGGTAGTGCCCCTGCAGCGTCGCCGCGTTGCGGGCGGAGAGCGAGACGTCGTAGGCGATGCCGGCCTGGTCGGCGAAGGCCTTGAAGATGCCCGGCACGCCGCCCCAGGGATGCGGCTCGTAGGGGTTGGACCCGGTGGTGGTGGCGAAGCTGGTGTTCGGCACCGGCGCGGTCAGGTCGTGCACATTCGCCGCGTTGTAGCTCATCACCGGGTCGACCCGGCCGAAGGTGTAGCTGTTGCCGACGAACAGGATGGTGGTCGCGCTGCCGACCACCGGCGCCGAATTGGACATGCGGTTCTTCCCCTGCCTGGACGTGTCGCGAATCGGGGCGTGCCAGGGCGATCACGCCGCCCCGGCTGGGCGGCGCGATGCACGGACAGGCTGAAAATCCGTTAACGATCCGACTATCGGGGCGGTCATGCGCCCTGGCAAGGCGCTGCACCGGCCGGCGATGCCGGGTCGGGTTGGCCGCGCACCGCCGCGCTCAGCCGGGCGGTGCGGCCGCCCGGCGCGGCCCGATCAGACCGTCTGCCAGTCGTTCGAGATATAGGCCGAATTCCCGACCGCGGCGACGTTCAGGCCGTTCATGGTCAAGACCTGCATCTCGGTGCGGCTGTCCCCACCGGTCGGGGGGTGCTGGAAGAGAATGTCCGACCGCCCGTCGCCATTGTAGTCGGCGACGCCGGCGACAAGCCAGTCGGCACCCGGGTCGGCGACGGTGCCGGAGTTTTTCACCGCCACGCCGTCCATCTCCCAGATCGCCACCTTGCCGTCGACGTTCCGCCAAAGGATGTCGGACCGCCCGTCGCCGTCGAAATCGCCGGTGTTGGCGACCTGCCAGTCCAGGCTGACATCGGCGACCGTGCCTCCGCCCAGGACGCTGCTGCCGTCCATTTCCCACACCGCGGTGAGGCCCGTGCTGTAGCGCCAGAGGATGTCGGCGCGCCCGTCGCCGTTGAAATCGCCGGCTCCGGCGACCGTCCATCCGGCATCCGCGCCGGGGATCGCCGTCGCACTCTCGAGGGTCACGCCATCCGCCTGCACCTGCAGCAGCTTCAGGGCGGTGGAGGACAATCCGCCGGAGGGATCGACCACGGTGGTGGCGAGCAGGATGTCGGAACGGCCATCGCCGGTGAAGTCGGCGCTGCCGGCGATCTTCCAGCCCTCGCCGGCCGTCGGGGTATAGACGGTCTGGCCGTGCAGGAAGTTGTCCCCGTCCATCACCCAGACCGCGACGTCCCCGGTCGCCCGGTTCTGCCACAGCATGTCGACCTTCAGATCGCCGTTGAAATCGCCGGTGTCGACCAGCTGCCAGTCGCGCTGGACCGCGCCCAAGGCGGTGATGTCCCGGACGAAATTCGCCCCGTCCACCACCCAGCGGCCCGCCAGCGTGTAGTCGGTGCCGCCATAGCTTGCCGTCTCATTGGCGAAGTACACCGCGGTGGGGCCAGGCACAACGGTGTCGACCGGGTGGAGCGAGGCCTCGATGCGGACTTTCGTCTGTTCGACGCCGGTCATGTCGAGGTGCAGGGCGGCGCTGACGAAATGCGCGGTCGGGTCGGTCCCGTTCCGGGCGATGAAGTAGTCGAGCTGCGACAGCGCCGCGCGGATCGCCGGATCC
>JBMOJU010000610.1:0-2168 GCA_049315625.1 Paracraurococcus sp. | reverse complement strand
CTGGTGGAGTCCGACGAGCTGGACCACGACCGGATCCTGGAAATCTGCCGTCCGTACCTGGGCGACGTCGTCGGCGTCTATTCCGACTGGACGCCGCTGCAGGGCCGCGCCGCGCTGTTCCCTGAGGCGCTGGACGAAAGCGACCCCTGGCAGTTCAGCAACATCCGGGTGGTTTGACCGCGGAGGGGGAGAGTGGGCGAAAGCCCTCCCTCCCCGGCACGCCTACATGTTGGGGCGGAGGACCTGGCGCAGGACGCTGCCGTCGGACAGGCGGTCGAAGCCGGCGTTGATCTCGGACAGCGGCAGGAAGCCGCTCTTCAAGGAGCCGACCGGCAGCTTGCCGCGCTTGTAGAGGCCGAGGAAGCGCGGGATGTCGCGCTCGGCGATGCAGGATCCCATGTAGCTGCCGAGGATGCTCTTCTCGTCCGAGACCAGCCCGGAATGCATGTAGGCGAAGTTCGCCCCCTGCGCCGGCAGCCCGGCGCTGACCACGCTGCCGCCGCGCGCGGTGATGGCATAGGCGAGTTCCATCGCGCGGATGTTGCCGGCAGTCTCGATGACCGTGTCGACTCCGCCATCGGTCGCCGCCTTGATCTGCTCGACGCAGTCCTTGTCGGTCGCCAGGAACGTGTCGGTGGCACCCCATTGCCGCGCGAGACCGAGCTTCTCCGCGCTGGTGTCGATTGCGATGATCCGCTCCGCCCCACCCGCCACCGCGGCGAACAGCGCATTCATCCCGACGCCGCCGAGCCCCACCACCGCGATGGTGTCGCCCGCCTGCATCTTCGCCGTGTTCAGCACCGCGCCGGCGCCCGTCATCACCGCGCAGCCGAAGATCGCCGCATCCTCCAGCGGTACGGACGGGTCGATCTTCACCGCCGAGCGCCGCCCGACAACGGCGTATTGCGCGAAGAGCGACAGCCCGCTGCCGTGGTTGATCGATTCCCCGTTCAGCCGCTTGATGCGCTTCGCGCCCGACAGCAGCGTCCCCGCCGCGCGGGCCGCATTCCCGGCGTTGCAGATGTTCGGCCGTCCCCGCACGCAGTTCTTGCACACCCCGCAGGAGGCGACGAACACGGTCACCACATGGTCACCCGGCTTCAGGTCGGTGACGCCCTCGCCGCATTCGCGGACAATGCCGGCGCCCTCATGGCCGATGACGACGGGCAGCGGCCGCGGCCGGATGCCCTCGATCGCCGAGAGGTCGGAATGGCAAAGGCCGGCGGCGGCGACCTCGATCAGTACCTCGCCGGGGCCAGGGCCTTCGAGCTCCACATCCTCGATGACCAGGGCGTTGGAGGTGGCGTAGGGGCGCGGCTTCCCCTGCTCGAACATGATCGCGGCCTGCATGCGCATCGGTGATCTCTCCTATTCGGCCTTCATGCCCGCCGCGCGGGCGACCTCCGCCCAGGCGCGCAGATCGGCCCGGATGCGGGTGGCGAATTCCTCCGGCCCCAGGGCCAGAACGGTGGAGGCCTGGCTGGACAGGCGCTCCTGCACCTCGCGCGTGCGCAGCAGCGCGGCCATGTCATCCGCCATGCGGCGGACCAGCTGCGGCGGCGTGCCGGCCGGCGCCAGCAGCCCGTACCAGACGCCGGTATCGACCATGGGATGGCCGAGCTCGGCCATGGTCGGCACCTCCGGCAGGTCGGGGGTGCGCTGCGCCGACAGCACCGCCAGTGGCCGGATCTGCCCGTTGCGGAAGCCGCCGATGGTGCCGACCAGCGTGCCGACCGTCAACGGCACCAGCCCCGCCACAACATCCTGCATCGCCAGCGCGGTGCCCTTGTAGGGCACATGGGTCAGGTCGATGCCGAGCGCCCGCTGCAGCAGCTCCCCGCCGTAATGCCCGTTGCCGCCGATGCCGGTGGTGGCGAAGCTCAGCACGCCCGGCCTGGCCCGCGCCGCCGCCGCCACCTCCGCCAGGCTGCGCCAGGGCTGCTGCGTGCCGCACCAGACGACGTTGGGTGATTCCGCGATGGCGTGCACCGGGACGAAGTCCGC
This sequence comes from Paracraurococcus sp., assembly GCA_049315625.1. Taxonomy (GTDB): domain Bacteria; phylum Pseudomonadota; class Alphaproteobacteria; order Acetobacterales; family Acetobacteraceae; genus Paracraurococcus. The sequence goes on along the minus strand of JBMOJU010000610.1, from coordinate 164 downwards.
CGCCGGGTCGTAGGGCAGCTTCGCGTACAGCGGCGGGTTCATGACGTGATTGTTCGCGGCCAGGAGCAGCGTGTGGCCATCCGGCGCCGCGCGCGCCACCGCCTCCGTCGCGATGGTCGCATTGGCGCCGCCGCGGTTCTCGATCACCACCGGCTGGCCGAGCG
>JBMOJU010000201.1:0-9660 GCA_049315625.1 Paracraurococcus sp. | reverse complement strand
GGCCCGCGCCGCCAACAACGGCGCGCTGCCGCCCGACCTGTCGGTGATCACCAAGGCCCGGGAAGGCGGCGCGGCTTATATCCACGCCCTGCTGACCGGCTACGAGGACCCGCCGGCCGGCATGACCATGATGCCCGGCATGAACTACAACAAGTGGTTCTCCGGCCACCAGATCGGCATGGCCGCCCCGATCAGCAGCGAGGGCCAGGTCGAGTACGCCGACGGCACCAAGGCGACCGTCGACCAGATGGTGCGCGACGTGTCGCAGTTCCTCACCTGGGCGGCCGAGCCCGAGCTCGAGCAGCGCAAGGCGATGGGCGTGAAGATGGTGCTGTTCTTCACCATCCTCGGCGGCCTCGCCTATGCCGTGAAGCGCAAGATCTGGGCCGACGTGCATTGAGGTTTGTCGCGCATACGATCGGCGGCGACTCCAACCCTGATCGTGCGCGCGAACGGGGGGCAATCAGCCCCCCGTAGATCCCCCGGAAAGGGCCGCCGCTCGGCGGCCCTTTCTGATTCTGGGGCTCAGCGGCGCGGCGCTTCCGCCAGGCCCGGCGGCGGCAGGGCAGTGCCCCGCTCGATCGTCTTGTCCACCACCGGCGCCGGCGGCTGGTTGCAGGCGGCCAACAGGGGTAGCAGCAGCGCCGTCATGGTCAGGGCACGGGTCACGGGCAGCCTCTCCTCGGTTGCGGTCCCGCCGGGGCGCGACTCCAACCGGATCATGCCATGGGCGCCGGATACCGGCACGTGCCCCTGGGCAGCCCGCCTGGCTTTCCCTAGAACCGCGGCCTGAACGCCGGAGGATCAGCGCATGTCCGACTTCATCGAACCCGTCATCGGCCTGATCGGCGGCTCCGGCCTCTATGACATCGACGGGCTCGAGGAGCGCGAATGGCGCAAGGTCGAGACGCCCTGGGGCGAGCCCTCCGACCTGCTGCTGTTCGGCCGGCTCGCCGGGGTGCGCTGCGTCTTCCTGCCGCGGCATGGCCGCGGCCACCCGACCCCGCCCTCCGAGCTGAACTACCGCGCCAACATCGATGCGCTGAAGCGCTCCGGCGTCACCGACGTGATCTCGCTCTCGGCGGTCGGCTCGCTGCGGGAGGACCTGCCGCCGGGCCACTTCGTCATCGTCGACCAGTTCATCGACCGCAGCTTCGCGCGCGTCAAAAGCTTCTTCGGCACCGGCTGCGTGGCGCATGTCTCGGTGGCCCACCCGGTCTGCCCGCGGATCGGCGATGCGCTGGAAGCTTCGGCGCGCGGCCTGGCGCTGCCGGTGACCCGCGGCGGCACCTACCTGGTGATGGAAGGCCCGCAGTTCAGCACCAAGGCCGAGAGCGAGCTGTACCGGTCCTGGGGCTGCAGCGTCATCGGCATGACCAACATGCCGGAGGCCAAGCTCGCGCGGGAGGCCGAGCTCTGCTACGCGACCGTCGCCATGGTGACGGATTTCGACTGCTGGCACCCGGACCATGACCACGTGACGGTCGACCAGGTGGTGAAGGTGCTGTTCGGCAATGCCGACAAGGCCAAGGCGCTGGTCAAGGCGGTGGTGCCTGTGCTGGGCCAGCCGCGCGGCCTGTGCCCGGCCGGCTGCGACCGCGCCCTGGACCACGCCATCATCACCGCGCCCGAGAAGCGCGACCCGGCCCTGCTGGCGAAGCTGGACGCCGTCGCCGGCCGCCTGCTGGCCTGACACCCTCCCCCGTCCTGCGGGGGAGGGAACGCGTTACCGCAGCACGATCTCCACCCGGCGGTTCTGCGGCTCCCGCACCCCGTCGGCGGTCGGGACCAGCGGCTTGGTCTCGCCGAAGGCGGTGACCGCGATCTCCTCCTTGGCGATGCCCTGCTTCACCAGCTCGGCCGCCACCACATCGGCGCGGCGCTGCGACAGGCGCTGGTTGTATTGCGGCGTGCCGGACCGGTCGGCATGCCCCGCCACCTCGATCCGCGTGGTCTGCACCCGGCGGGCGGCGCCGGCGGCATCGGTGATGATCTGCTTCGCCCGCTCCGTCAGATCGGCACGGTCCCAGTCGAAGAACACCAGGTAGGTCCGCGCCACCTCCGGCGCCGTGACCGGCGCCGGCACCGGTGCGGCGGCGACCGGCGGCGGGTTGAAGGCGTAGCGCAGGCCGAGCAGGACGGAGTGGTTGCTGTTGTTCGGCTCGAAGCTGCCGGGCACGCCCGGCACCGCCGGCCCGCTGGTGCGGCTGACGTTGAATTTCGGGTCCAGCGTGCCGAGGAAGCGGTACTCCGCCGTCACCGACAGGCCCGGCGCCACATTGCCCAGCCCGAAGGCCGAGCCGACGATGGCCTGGTAGGCGAATTGCGGGTCGGTGTCGTCGATCCGGAAGCCGCTGCCGCCGACCGCGAAGCGCGCCTTGCGGATCTCGTTCCAGACATAGCCGCCGCCGACGCCGAGATAGGGCTGGTAGGTCGAGGGCGCGACGCCGAAATTCGACAGGTCGAAGTCGAACAGCAGGTTCGCCATCGCCCCATACCTGTCGTAGTAGCCCGAGCCGCCGACGCGGGTGCCGTTCAGCGACAGCCGCTCGACCTCGTCGTTGCGGTAATTCCCCTCGATCTCCGCCCGCCAGCCATTGCCGAAGCCCCAGCCGAGCGACAGCACGCCGGCGAAGCCGGGTTCGCGGGTGGACAGGCGGACGCCGTGGTCATTGCCGTCGGGCGCAAAATTCAGGCCGGCACCGGCCCCGAGATAAAGTCCCTCCACAGGCTGCGCCCCGGCGGCGAGGGGTGCCGCGAGCAGGGTGGCGGCGAGGAGAAGGCGGCGGAACGACATCGGCAACTCCAGGGCAAGCCGGGGAGCCTGCCCGCGATAGGGGGGTGATCCGACCATAGGCCCCGGCCGGCGCGGAAACGCAACGCAAAACCTTTCGCGGCTGCGAAGCACGCACAAGTGTGTTCAGTCGACCATGGATTTCGCCAATGCCGCGATGTCCTCCGCCGCCGCGCAGCCGGGGTGCCGGGTCAACAACGGCGTCTGCCGGCGAATCGACTCGGCCACCCGGGCGTCGCGCCGGACCACCCCAGCCAGCGGAACCCCGGCGCCGAGGAAGCGGAGGCACGCCTGGTCCAGGGTCCGCCAGGTGCGCTCCCCCGCCGTCCGGTCGGTGGCCTGGTTGACCACCACCCGCGCCGCGCCGCCCGGCCGGTCCCGCCGGTGCAGCTTCAGCACGGCGTAGGCATCCGTCAGGCTGGTCGGCTCCTCCGTCGCCACCACCAGCAGCAGGTCGGCGGCCGCGGCCAGGCGCCGCACCGCGGCATCCAGCCCGGCGCCGAGATCGAGCAGCACCACATCGAACCCCGCCATCGCCTCGGCCAGCGCTGCCTCCAGCCGCCCGATGGCCGCGCCGTCCAGCCCCGCCAGGGCGCCCGAGCCGGAGCGCCCGGGCAGGATGGCGAAGCCCGCCGCGTGCGGTGTTGCAGCGGCAGCGACGCTCAACCGTCCCGCGAGCACGTCCGCGACATCGTGCCGCGCGTCGAGCCCAAGCTGCACATCCACATTGGCCAGGCCGAGATCGGCATCCACCAGCAGCACCCGCTGCCCGGCCTGCGCCAGCGCCTGCGCCAGGCCGATCGCCAGCACCGTCTTGCCGACGCCGCCCTTGCCGGAGGCGATGGCCAGCAGCCCGCCCCTCATCCTGTCGGTCACCCTGTGCCTCCCCCCCGCAGCAGCCGCGCCGCCAGCCAGGCCGGATCGATCGGCGCCAGGTCGCCCGCCGGGCCCTGGCCGACCCCGGCCTCGGTCAGCGCCAGCCCGGCCGCCGCCGCCGCCACCACCCCGCCCAACCGCCGCGCCTGATCCAGCCGCGTCGGCAGCAGGTGCCGGGCGCCGAGCGCGGCGAAGGCCCGCGCCGTCTCCGCCGCCTCTGCCGGGTCCAGCCCGGCCGGCAGCACCAGCAGCATCGTCGCCCCGGCGGTGCGGGCGAGGGCGAGCAGCGCCGCCGCCTGCGCCGCATCGAAGGGGTCGCAACCGGCGGTATCCACCAGCGCCGGCTCGCCGGGCGGGCGGCGCGCCAGCGCCTTGGCCAGCGCCGCCGGCCCGGGCGCCACCGCAAGCGGCAACCCCAACACCCGGGCGAACGCGGCCAATTGCGCCGCCGCCCCGGCCTTCTCGCCATCCGTACTGACCACCAGCGGCGCGCCGCCGGCCAGCACGGCCCGCGCCGCCAGCTTGGCGCAGCTCAGCGTCTTGCCGGCCCCGGGCGGGCCGACCAGCAGCAGCGGCGCGGCCACCGCATCCGGCAGCGGGGCGAATTCCAGCGTCGCGCCCAGCGCCGTCTCCAGCGGTCCCACGGCCAGCCGCGCCGCCAGGGCGGGCGGCAGATTGTGCCGGGCCAGCGGGCCCGGGGCAGAGGGGCCGGGCGGGATGAGCCAGGGCTCCGCCTCAGGCCGCCCATCCAGCGCCGCCGTCACTTCGACCCCGCCATGCACGCGGCGGGTCTCCAGGATCACCGCCTCCTCGCCCAGCGCGGCGCGCACCTGCGCCATCGCCTCCGCCATCCGAGGGGCGCGGAACAGCCGCAGCCGCATCCGCTAGACCTGCCCCAGGGTGCGGATGCGGGCGCGCGGGTGGATCTCCGCCTGGCTCAGCACCATGGTCGCCGGGCGGAACCGCTCGACGATCGCCCGCACATGCGTGCGGATGGCGCCGGAGCAGACCAGCGCCGGTGATTCGCCGCTCGCCGCCGCGGCATCGAAGGCGTCGCGCAGCCTTTGCATGAACTCCTGCAACCGGGATGGCGCCATGGCCAGCTGCCGGTCCTCCGGCGGGCCGGCCAGGCTTTCGGCGAAGGCCAGCTCCCAGTCGGGCGACAGCGCGATGAGGGGGACGTAGCCGCCCGGCGCCCGCGCCGCCTCCGAGAGTTGCCGCGACAGCCGCGCCCGCACCACGCCGAGGATGCCGGCGACGCTGCGGGTATTGGCCGCCACCGCCTCCTGCACCCCCTCCAGGATCGTCGGCAGGTCGCGGATGGAGACGCGCTCGGCCAGCAGCGCCTGCAGCACCCGCTGCAGCCCGCCGACGCCGATCTGCGAGGGGATGACGTCGCCCACCAGCTTGCGGTGCTCGGCCGGCAGCTCGTCCAGCAGCTTCTGCGTCTCGCTGAACGACAGCAGCTCGGGCATCGTGTCGCGCACCGTCTCGGTCAGGTGGGTCGCCAGCACGCCGGCGCAGTCCACCACGGTGCAGCCGCGGGCCAGCGCCTCCTCCCGCAGGCCCTCCTCGATCCAGAGGGCGGGCAGGCCGAAGGTCGGTTCGGTGGTGCGCTCGCCGGCCATGGCGGGGACCTGGCCGGAGGGGTCGATCGCCAATTGCAGCGGCGGGCGGAGCTGGCCGCGCCCGGCCTCGATCTCCTTCACCCGCAGGATGTAGGTGTCGGGCGGCAGTTCGAGGTTGTCCTGGATGCGGACGCTGGGCAGCACGAAGCCCATCTCCTGCGCCATGCTCCGCCGCAGCGCCTTGATCTGCTCGGTCAGCCGCGGCGCCTCCCCCGCCGCCAGCGACAGCAGGCCGTAGCCGAGTTCGAGTCGCAGCAGGTCGAGCCGCAGCGCCTCGGCCACCGGCGGCTCGGCCGCCTCTGCCGGGCCGGCCGCGGGTGCGGCGGCGGCGGTCCGCACCGCCTCCCGCCGCGTCCAGGCCACGGCGCCGGCGGCGACGGCCAGCGCCAGGAAGGGGACCAGCGGCATGCCCGGCAGCAGCGCCATCACCGCCGCCGCGCCGCCGGCCAGCGCCATCGGCTTCCAGCCCTGGCCGAGCTGCCGCCCCATCACCTGGTCGGCGCGTTCGTCGCCGCCGCCCTTGGTGACGACGATGCCGGCAGCGACCGAGACCAGCAGCGCCGGGATCTGGCTGACCAGCCCGTCGCCCACCGTCAGCATGGAGAAGGTGGTCAGCGCCTCCGCGATCGGCAGGCCGTGCCGCAGCACGCCGATCCCCAGCCCGCCGACCAGGTTGATGGCGGTGATGATCAGCCCGGCGATGGCGTCGCCGCGGACGAATTTCGCCGCGCCGTCCATGGCGCCGTGGAAGGCGCTTTCTTCTTCGAGCTCGCGGCGGCGGCGGCGCGCCTCCTGCTCCTCGATCAGCCCGGCCGAGAGGTCGGCGTCGATCGCCATCTGCTTGCCGGGCATGGCGTCCAGGCTGAACCGCGCCGCGACCTCGGCGATGCGCCCGGAGCCCTTGGTGACCACCATGAAATTCACCACCAGCAGGATGGCGAAGACGATCAGCCCGACGATGACGTCGCCGCCCATCAGGAAACCGCCGAAGGCGGCGACCACCTGGCCGGCGGCCTGCGGGCCTTCGTGGCCATGCGTGAGGATGGTGCGGGTGGTGGCGACGTTCAGCGCCAGGCGCAGCAGGGTGGACAGCAGCAGGATCTGCGGGAAGGCGGTGAAATCCAGCGGGCGCGTGAGGAACAGCGCCACCATCAGCACCAGCACCGACAGGGTGATGGACAGCGCCAGCGCCGCATCCAGCAGCAGGGTCGGCAGCGGCACCACCAGCACCGCCAGCAGCAGCGCGACGCCGAGCGCCAGCGCGACGTCGCCGCCGAGCCGCATCTCCCGCAGCCAGCCGGGCAGGGCGATGCCCCCCATCCGCTAGCGGCCCAACCCGGGCAGCAGCCCGCTGCCGGGCGCCACCGGCACCGGCGCGCCCTGGGCGCGGTATTCATGCAGCTTGTTGCGCAGCGTCCGGATGGAGATGCCGAGGATCTCGGCGGCGCGGGTGCGGTTGCCGAGGCAATGGGTCAGCGTCTCGAGGATCAGGTCGCGCTCCACCTCCTCCATCCGCCGGCCGACCAGGGCAGCGACGGGGGCCGGTGGTGAAGGCGCCGGCGCTGCGGTGCCGGGTGGGTCGGCGGCCGGCCGCGCCGCCGGCAACGGCGTCAGCTCGATCGCCTCCGGCCCGATCCAGCCGCCTTCGGCCAGCAGCACGGCGCGGTGCAGCGTGTTCTCCAGCTCCCGCACGTTGCCGGGCCAGGGATGCGCCAGCAGCCGGGCCTCGGCGGCCGGGGCGATGGCGCGCTGCGGCAGCCCGTTGGCAGCGGCGAAGCGGCGGGCGAAATGCGCCGCCAGCGCGGCGATGTCGGCCGGCCGCTCCCGCAGCGGGGGGATGTGGAGTGCGACGACGTTCAGCCGGAACCAGAGATCCTCGCGGAACCGTCCGGCGCGGACCTCGGCGCCGAGGTCGCGGTTGGTCGCCGCCAGCAGCCGGACATCGACCTTGACCGGCGCCGCGCCGCCCAGCTTGTCGACCTCCCGCTCCTGGATCACCCGCAGCAGCTTGGCCTGCAGCCGCGCATCCATCTCGCCGATCTCGTCCAGCAGCAGCGTGCCGCCATCGGCCTGCTCGAACTTGCCCTTGCGCGATGCGATCGCGCCGCTGAAGGCGCCCTTCTCATGGCCGAACAGCTCGCTCTCCAGCAGCGTTTCCGGCAATGCGGCGCAGTTCAGCGCGACGAAGGGGCCGCGGCTGCGGCGGCTATGGGCGTGCAGGAAGCGGGCGAGCACCTCCTTGCCCGTGCCGCTCTCGCCGGTGACCAGCACGCTGGCCTCGGCGCGGGCCAGCGCCTCGGCCCGCGCCAGCAGCGTGGCCATGACGGGGTCGCGCCAGACCGGGCCTTCGGCCTCGCCGGCCACCGCCTGCAGCATGGCGGCGATCAGCTCGGCATCCGGCGGCAGGGGCAGGAATTCCTTTGCCCCGGCCTGGATGGCGCGCACCGCCGCGGCGGCATCGGCGTTGCGGCCGCAGGCGATCACCGGGCAGGCGATGCGCTCGGCCGCCAGGCGCTCGATCAGCCAGCCGATGTCATGCGCGAGGTCGCAGAGCACGAGGTCGGCGCCTTCCGTCCGCAGCCGCGCCATGGCCGCGGCCGGGCCATCCGCCTGCGCCACCCGGGCGCCGCGGGCGGCGGCGATGCGCGCCGCCTGGCCGAGCTCGGCGTCCAGCGCGCCGATGATCAGGACCCGGGTCATGCGCTCAGCCCAGCCGGTCGGTCTTGACGATCTCGGTCATCGTCACGCCGAGCCGGTTGTCGTCCACCATCACCACCTCGCCGCGCGCGACCAGGCGGTTGTTGACGTAGATGTCCACCGCCTCGCCCAGCTTGCGGTCGAGCTCGACCACCGCGCCGCGGCCGAGCTTGAGCAGCTGCGACACCTGCATCGTCGCGCGGCCGAGCACGGCGCTGACCTGCACGGGGATGTCGTAGACGGCTTCGAGGTCGCGCGCCGCCGGGCCGCTGGCGGCGCGCGTCGCGCCCGCCTCCGCGGCCGTCACGCTCTCGAAGGGTCCCGGGTCCGCCATGCGCTATGTCTCCTGAAGGTCGAAGGCAGCGAGCAGCGCGGCGACGGCCTGGCGCCGCGCCGCCAGCGAGAGCGCGGCGCCGCCACCGCGCCAGGCCGCCGTGACATCGCCGGCCGGCAGCGCCGCATCTTCCGCGATCGCCAGCGCCGGGTCGGCGATGCGCGCCGCCGCGGCGGCGGCGCAGCCCGGCGCGACGCGGAGCGTGACGGCGACGCCCGATTCCAGCAGCGGGCGCAATTCCCCGGCCAGCCGCGCCGCCGCCTCCGGCGCCAGCCGCGCCGCAGCCTCGGGCAGGGCGGCGTCGAGCGCCGCGGCCAGCAGGCCGGCCAGCGCCAGCGCGGCTTCCCCGGCCGCGGCGCCGGCGGTGGTGGAGGCCTGCGCCAGGGTGGCGGCGATATGCTCCAGCGCCGCGGCCTCGCGCGCCGCGAGGCCGGCCGCCGCCGCCTCCCGCGCCGTTTCCTCGCCTGCGGCGAAGCCGGCCTCCCGCGCCGCCGCCAGCCTGGCCTGCAACGTGGCCTCGGCGAGTTCCTGCGGGTCTGGTCCAGGCGGCGGCGGCGGGGCGTCGAAATCCGGCACCTCGAAGGCCATCGCCGGCAGCAGCGCGCGCCGCGCCGGCCGTGCCGCCGGCAGCACCGGCTCGAACAGCAGGCTGGGGCGCGGGCGTTCCAGTGCGGGGTGCCAGGGCGGCAGTGCGGTCACGGGACCATCTCCTCCTCCCGGCCATCCTGCAGCTGGATCTGGCCCTGCGCCGCCATGTCCTTGGCCAGCAGCACGATCGCGGCCTGCGCGTCGTCGACGTCGCGCAGCCGCACCGGGCCGAGCCCGGCGATGTCGTCGCGCAGCAGCTTCGCCGCGCGCTCGGTCAGGTTGCGCATGAACATCTCGCGCAGGTTCTCGGAGGCGCCCTTCAGCGCCAGCGCCAGCTTGTCCTTCTCCACCGTGCGGAGCAGCGCCTGCAGCCCGGCGCCATCGACCCGTTGCAGATCCTCGAAGGTGAACATCAGGCCGCGGATGCGCTCGGCCGCGTCGCGGTTGCGCTCCTCCAGCGCCGAGAGGATGCGGCCTTCGGCCTGGCGGTCGAGGTTGTTGAAGATCTCGGCCATCATCTCATGCGCGTCGCGCCGCTGGGCGCGCGCCAGGTTCGACATGAACTCGGCCTTGAGCGTCTTCTCGACGCCCTCCAGCGCCTCCTTCTGGATGGTCTCCATGCGCAGCATGCGCATCACGACCTCCATCGCAAAGCCTTCCGGCAGCAGCGACAGCACGCGGGCGGCGTGCTCGGCGCGGACCTTGGTCAGCACCACGGCGACGGTCTGCGGGTATTCGTTCTT
>JBMOJU010000200.1:0-9676 GCA_049315625.1 Paracraurococcus sp. | reverse complement strand
AAATCCATCGCCGCCTCACCCTGGGCATCGGTCAATCTTTGAGGCCGTTGGTATTACTTCGGGCTGGCGGCGCTCGCCTGGATCCTGCACCCGCTCGCGCTGGTCCTGGCCAGCCTGTTCGTGCTGCAGGAGCTGTACCGGCGGGAATTCCGCAGCGTGGTCCGCGACGCGCTGCAGGAGCGGTGATCACCCGCGCTCGATCCGGCGCAGCACCTGCCAGAACTGGCTGAAGATGCCGATGCGGATGCCCCGCTCGGGCTCCAGGCAGCGCAGCCGGTCCGGATGGAAGTGGACCGCGAATGCCTGCTTGGCGCGGCGGAAGCGGTCGTCCGGCGGCCCTGGATGCGCCCGGGCGGCTTCGGCGAGCAGCAAGGCGCGGCGGGTACGCTCCAGCTCGGTGGTCAGCGCCGCGATCCGCGCCGCCTGGCTACGGCCCTGCGCCCGCGCGCCGCGCAGCCGGACGCCGCGCAGCGCGGCCAGCCGATGCCCGGGGCGGGAGGCGCCGAACAGCAGGGCAATGCCGCGCCCCAGCCAGCGGAGCAGGCGCCAGAGCAGGATGCCCAGTACGACCAGCAACGACGCCAGCAGGACGCCGAGGAGTTCCACCATGGCCGGGCAGTCTGCCCGACCGGGGTAGTCAAGCCGCTAATGGCTCGCCCCGATCGTAGACTTCGGTGTCCCGCCAGGCGCCGCGTATCCGGTCCGGGCACGGACCGGTTGCAGGTGGCCCTGCTTCCCCGGCGGGGCGCTACCCGCCCTTGCGCAGGGACCGCAGGAAGCGCGTGCCGGACTCCATGAAGCCGGTGGCCTCGCAGAATTGCCGCAGCCCAGGGGCTTCCGGCGATGCGGCCAGCTCCAGCGCGCCGCAGCCGGCGACCCGCGCCGCCTGGGCCGCCGCCTTGACCAGCAGACGGCCGATCCCGCGCCGACGCTCTTCCACCCCCACCAGCAACAGCGTGATCTGTGCGATCGGGCGGGCGGCAGTCAGGCTCGGGTACCAGTGCACCAACACGAGTCCACTGGGCGGCCCCCATTCCAGGGCAACCAGCGCCGTCCCCGCACCCTGGCGAACCGCCTCCAGCCGTTCGGCCAGCATCCGCGGCTCGATCGGGTGGCCCGCCGCTGCCAGCAGGATCGCCAGCCCCGGCGCCTCAGCCGCACCCGCGGTACGGATTTCCAGCCCGTGGCGCGACGTCACGGAAATGCTCCGACCGGCCGGGGGCCGGGCCTGCGTTCCCCCGCGACCATCCGGTCCCGGCTCAGCCGGCCAGCAGCGCCCGCACCGCGGCCAGGGCGTCCTCAGCCTTGGCGCCATCCGGGCCGCCGGCCTGCGCCATTTCCGGCCGGCCGCCGCCGCCCTTGCCGCCCACCGCCGCGGCGGCCGCGCGCACCAGCGCCACCGCATCGGCCTTGCCCTTCGCCGCATCGGCCAGGCCGGCGACGATGCTGGCCTTGCCCTCGGCGGTGGATACCAGCACCACGATATCCGCCGTGTCGCCCTTCAGGATCGCCTCGGCGATGCCCTTCAGGTCGCGCGCCGGCGTCTCGCCCAGGTTGCGCAGCGCCACGCGGAATCCGCCGAGCGTCTCCGCCGCGGCGGCGCCGCCACCCGTCGCCAGCTGCTTGCGCAGCTCTGCCACGTCGCGTTCCAGCTTGCGGCGTTCCTCCACCAAAGCGGCGATGCGGGCCGGCAGGTCGGCCGGCGGCACCCGCAGCACCGCGGCGGCTTCCTTCAGCTTGGCCTCGGCCGCCTCGACGAGCTTGAGCGCGGCGGGCCCGGTCACCGCCTCCACCCGACGCACGCCGGCTGAGACGGCGCCTTCGGCGACGATCTTGAACAGGCCGATATCGCCGGTCCGCCGCACATGCGTGCCGCCGCACAGTTCCAGCGAATAGACGCCGAATTTCTCCGTCGCCAGCGGGTCGTGGCCCATGGAGACGACGCGCACCTCGTCGCCGTATTTCTCGCCAAACAGCGCCATGGCGCCGATCTTCACCGCCGCGTCCGGCGTCATCAGCCGGGTGACGACCTCGGCATTCTCGCGGATGCGGGCGTTCACCTCCGCCTCGGTCCAGGCCAGGTCCTCATCTGTCATCGGCGTGGGCTGGGAGACGTCGAAGCGCAGCCGGTCCGGCGCGTTCAGCGAGCCCTTCTGCGCCACATGGGTGCCGAGCCGGCGGCGCAGCGCCTCATGCAGCAGGTGCGCCGCGCTGTGATGGGCGCGGATATCGGCGCGCCGGACGTGGTCCACCTCCGCCTGCACCGCCATCCCGACCTTGGCCTCGCCATGCGCCACGGTGCCGAGATGGACGAAGACGTCGCCGAGCTTCTTCTGGGTGTCGCGCACTACGATGCGGCAGGCCTCGCCAGCCGAGATCAGTCCGGTATCGCCGACCTGGCCGCCGCTCTCGCCATAGAAGGGTGTCTGGTTGAGGACGATCGCCACCTCGGCGCCGACCGCGGCGCTGTCCATCGGCTTGCCGTCATGCACGATCGCCAGGATCTGCCCCTCGGCGGTCTCGGTCGAATAGCCAAGGAATTCGCTGGCACCGACCTTCTCCTTGAGGTCGAACCAGACCGCATCGGTCGCCGCCTCGCCGGAGCCGGCCCAGGCGGCACGCGCGCGGCGGCGCTGCTCGGCCATGGCGGCGTTGAAACCTTCCACGTCCACCGTCTTGCCTTCGGAGCGCAGCGCGTCCTGGGTCAGGTCGAGCGGGAAGCCGTAGGTGTCATAGAGCCGGAAGGCGATCTCGCCCGACAGCGTGCCGCCATCGCTGAGCCGGCCGCTTTCCTCGGACAAAAGCCCCAGCCCGCGCTCCAGCAGCGAGCGGAACTTGGTCTCCTCCAACTTCAGCGTCTCGGTGACCAGCGCCTCCGCCCGCTGGATCTCCGGATAGGCGGCGCCCATCTGCCGCACCAGGGCGGGGACCAGGCGATGCAGCAGCGGATCCCGGCTGCCCATCATATGGGCGTGGCGCATGGCGCGGCGCAGGATGCGGCGGAGGACGTAGCCGCGCCCCTCGTTCGAGGGCAACACCCCATCGGCAATCAGGAAGGTCCCAGCGCGCAGGTGGTCGGCGACGACGCGATGGCTGATCCGCCAGCGCCCGTCCGGGTCCTGCCCGGTCGCCTCGGCGGAGGCGAGGATCAAGGCACGCAGCGTGTCCGTGTCGTAATTGTCGTGCTTGCCCTGCAGGATGGCGGCGAAGCGTTCCAGACCCATCCCGGTGTCGATCGAGGGGCGCGGCAGCGGCACACGGGTGCCGGGCGGGCCCTCCTCGTACTGCATGAAGACGAGGTTCCAGATCTCGATGAACCGGTCGCCGTCTTCCCCCGGCGAGCCGGGCGGGCCGCCAGGGATATGGTCGCCGTGGTCGTAGAATATCTCGGAACACGGGCCGCAGGGGCCGGTATCGCCCATGCGCCAAAAATTGTCGGAGGTCGGGATGCGGATGATCCGGCTGTCCGGGATGCCGGCGACCTTCTTCCACAGGTCGGCCGCGTCCTCGTCCTCGGAATACACCGTGACCAGCAGCTTGTCCTTCGGCAGCGCGAAATCCCGGGTCAGCAGGGTCCAGGCATGCTCGATCGCCTGCGGCTTGAAATAGTCGCCGAAGCTGAAGTTCCCCAGCATTTCGAAGAATGTATGGTGCCGCGCGGTGTAGCCGACATTATCGAGATCATTGTGCTTGCCACCAGCGCGGACGCATTTCTGCGCGGTGGTGGCACGGGAATAGGCTCGCTTTTCGGCGCCGGTGAAGACATTCTTGAACTGCACCATGCCGCTGTTGGCGAACATCAGGGTCGGGTCGTTGCGCGGGACCAGCGGCGAGCTTTCGACGACCTGGTGGCCGTTGCGGCCGAAATAGTCGAGGAAGGTGGCGCGGATATCGTTGCTGCTGGTCATAGGCGGTGGGGGTCCCGTCTCCAGCCCCGGCCCTGGGGCAATTCCATGGGGCGCATCTGCTAGGTTGTAGGGCGGATTCCGCCTCATCCGCGACCCCGGCCCTGCGGAAAACGCGTAGCGCGCATGGCCGGGAGCGTCGAGGGGCCGCCCCCCCTCGTGACGTTGCAGTGGCTGTGGGCAACCCCGTCCCGCCGATCACCGTTCCCCATCCCGCGGCGGCGCAACCGCCACGGGAATGAAGGAGGACGTCATGACCAGCGACATCCGCGACCTGCTGACCATGGAATTGCAGGACACTTACAGCGCCGAAACCCAGTTGCTGGACGCCCTGCCGGCGATGCAGGAAGCCGCGACCAATCCCAAGCTCAAGCAGGCCTTCGCCGAGCACCTGAAGGTCACCGAGCATCAGGTCGAGCGACTGGAGCAGGTCTGCAAGGATCTGGGCATCGAGCCCGAAGGCGAGAGCTGCAACGCGATGGCGGGGCTGGTCGAGGAATCCGAGGAGATCATCGACGAGCTCGATGAGGGCCCCGTTCTCGACGCCGCGCTGATCGGCGCCGCCCAGAAGGTCGAACATTACGAGATCGCCGCGTACGGCACCCTCACCTCCCTGCTGAAGGCGATGGGGGAGACCAAGGCGGCCGCCCTTCTGGCGCAGACGCTGGAGGAGGAGAAGGCCGCCGACGAGTTGCTGACCCAGCTGGCCGAGGCGGAGGTGAACCCGGCGGCGGTGGGCACCGCGGCCGCCAACGACCAGACCAAGGGCAGCCGCGGCGCGGCCTGACCGTCAGGCGGGGGGAGTTCGCTCCCCCCTCCTTCGCTACTCGGCCGCGGCGGCGTCCTCGGACTCGTCGTTCTCGCCGGCCACCAGCATCGCATTGGCCACCACGCCGGCCTGCGCCCGGACCTTTTGCTCGATGGCATTGGCCACCTGCGGGTTGTCGCGCAGGAAGGACTTCGCGTTCTCGCGGCCCTGGCCGATCCGCTGGCCCTCGGCGCTGAACCAGGCGCCCGACTTCTCGACGATCGTCGCCTTGACGCCGAGATCGATCAGCTCGCCGAGCTTCGAGATGCCCTCGCCGTACATGATGTCGAAGTCGACCACCCGGAACGGCGGCGCCATCTTGTTCTTCACCACCTTCACGCGGGTCTGGTTGCCGACCACGCTGTCACGGTCCTTGATCGCACCGATGCGGCGAATCTCGAGCCGGCAGGAAGCATAGAATTTCAGCGCGTTGCCGCCCGTCGTCGTCTCCGGGTTGCCGAACATGACGCCGATCTTGAGCCGTATCTGGTTCAGGAAGATCAGCAGCGTGTTGGAGCGGGAGACGGTGCCGGTCAGCTTGCGCAGCGCCTGGCTCATCAGCCGGGCATGCAGGCCGACATGGCTGTCGCCCATCTCGCCTTCCAGCTCGGCCCGCGGCACCAGCGCCGCGACGCTGTCCACCACCAGCACGTCCACCGCGCCGGACCGCACCAGCGTGTCGCAGATCTCCAGCGCCTGCTCGCCGGCATCGGGCTGGCTGATCAGCAGGTTGTCGAGATCGACGCCCAGCTTCTTGGCATAGCCGGGGTCGAGCGCATGCTCGGCATCGATGAAGGCGCAGGTGCCGCCCTTCTTCTGCGCCTCGGCGATGGCGTGCAGCGCCAGCGTGGTCTTGCCCGAGCTTTCCGGGCCGTAGATTTCGACGATACGGCCCTTCGGCAGGCCGCCGATGCCGAGCGCGATGTCGAGCCCGAGCGAGCCGGTGGAGACCACCTCGATCTCGCCATCCAGCGCCTGCCGGGCGCCCATGCGCATGATCGAGCCCTTGCCAAACGACCGCTCGATCTGGCTGAGCGCGGCGTCGAGCGCCTTTCCCTTGTCCATCCTGGCTGCCCTTGTCCTTGGTCCGCTTGATCCGCACCCAAATCGGCGATTGCATACGAAGCTGACGCCTGCAATCCGTCGTGTTTGTACCGGATCGATTCGAATCGCCCTGTCCGCCAGGGCAGTGTGGCAGAGACTATGGGTAAGCCAGCGCCGAAAAACAAGAACATTTGGTAAACATGGTTAGGCTTCCAACCTTCCCGTCATGCTTCCACCGGCGGCCAGGGCGCCAGCCACGTCGCGCAGCAGATCCGCCGCCCGGAAGGGTTTGCCGAGGATGCGGAAGCCTGCCACCGCCACGTCGCCGCCAAGCATCGCCTCGGCATAGCCCGAGAGCAGCAGTACCGGCAGGCCCGGCCATCGCTGCCGCAACCGCCGCGCCAGGGCGATCCCATCATCGCCCGGCATCGCCACGTCGCTCACCAGCAAGGACGGCACGGCGCCCGCCTGCGCCAGGTCCAGGGCCGCCTCGGCGCTCTCCGCCGCCAGCACGACATATCCGGTGCGTTCGAGCAGCCTTGCGCCAAGCAGGCGAAGCGCCGCCTCGTCCTCCACCAGCAGCACGGTCGCGCCGGATGCCGGCGCGGCGGCCTCCGGCAGGGCGGCCGGGACCGGCAGCGGCGCCGCGGCGGCCTGGCGCGGCAGGTGGATGCGGAAGGTGGTGCCCTGCCCCGGCGCGCTCTCGACCGCGATATGCCCGCCCGACTGCGCCACGATCCCTTGCACGGTGGCCAGGCCAAGCCCGGTCCCGCCTTTCTCCAACCGCGTGGTGAAGAAGGGCTCGAACAGCCGCGGCAGCACCTCCGGCGGGATGCCGCTGCCGGTGTCGCCGACTTCCAACACCACCCAGCGGCCGGGCGGCAAGGCAGCCGCCCCCTCCCCCTCCGGCCGCAGGACCACACGATGGCCGGTGGCGATGCGCAGCGTGCCGCCACCCGGCATCGCCTCCCGGGCGTTCACCGCCAGGTTGAGAATGACCTGGTCGAGCTGCGCCGGATCGAACAGCACCCACCGGCCCGGCGTCTCCAGCGCCAGATCGAGCCGCACGCCTTGGCCGAGGACCCGTTGCAGCAGGGGCGCGATACCGGCCACCGCATCGTTCAGCGGGATCACACGCGGCTGCAACCGCTGCTGCCGGGCGAAAGCCAGCAACTGTTTGACCAGGGCCGCGCCACGCCGCGCCGCATCCTCGATGATCGCCAGGTCGGCCGCGGCCTGCGGCGAAACCCTGCCCGCCCGCATGGCATCCGCGCCGCCAAGAATGGCGGTCAGCAAATTATTGAAGTCATGCGCGATTCCGCCGGCCAGCCGCCCGACGGTTTCCAGCCGGCCGGATTCCGCCAGAGTCGCCTCCGCCCGTCGCGCCAGGGTGCGGTCCTCGACCCGCAACAGCAGTCGGGCCGGCGGGGCAGCCTCCGCGGGCAGGGAACTGAGGCGGAGTACCCATTCGGCATCCGGTGACGCGGCAGGATCGGCCGGCGCAACGCGGAGCGGGGACGGCATGGTCCCGGCCAGCGCCGCGGCGGCCGCTTCGGTGAAGGCATCCCGCCCCGGCAGGGCCAGCATAGGCGCGACGGGCCTGCCGGGCGCCAGCGGGACCAGCGGCCCGGCCAGGGCGTGCAGCGCCGGATTGCCGGCCACCAGCCGCCCAGCCCCATCCAGCAACGCCAGCCCCTCCGGCGCCGGGCCCGCCAGCAGACGGAAGGCCTCGACGAAATCGGGCGGCTGGCTGGCCCGCCGGAGCAAGGCGGGCCTAGCCATGCGCCGCGCGGCCCGGCAGCCGCCAGACGTAGGCGATGATCTGCGCCACCGCCTGCCAATGCTCCGGCGGGATCTCGGTATCGAGCTCCAGCCGGTAGAGGGCGCGGGCCAGCGGCGGGTTGGCGACGATCGGCACCCGGTGCGCCTCCGCCGCGGCGCGGATCCGTGCCGCCATCGCATCCACCCCCTTCGCCACCAGCCGCGGCGCTGCCGCCTGGCCCTGCTGATAGGACAAGGCGACGGCGAAATGAGTCGGATTCGTGATCACAACGGCGGCATTCGGAATCGCCGCCAGCATGCGCTGCCGCGCCCGGCTTTCCCGCAGCCGGCGGAGCCGTCCCTTCACCTGGGGGTCGCCCTCGGCCTCCCGCATCTCCTCCCGCAGGTCCTCGCGGCTCATCCGCAGTTGCCGCAGGTGGCGCCAGCGCACCAGCAAAACATCCAGCGCCGCGATCGCCGCGAAGGCGCCGAGCGCCACCACCAACAGGTGCAGCACGCCGCGGCCGATGATCCCCGGCAGCGCGCCGACCGGCTGGGCCAGCGCCGCCTGCAGCACCGCGAGGTCGAGCGCCGCCCAGAGCGCCGCGCCCACCACGCCGAGCTTGAGCAGCGTACGAAGCAGCTCGATCCATCCCTCGATCCCGACCAGCCGCTTGAGGCCGGCCAGCGGATTCAGCCGCGCGAGGTCGGGCAGCAGCGCCTCCCCCCGCAGCAGGGAGCCCGTCTGGGCGAGGCTCGCCAGGATGGCGACAACGGCAACGGCCGCGATCACCGGCAGGATGCCGCAAGCGGCGCCGCGCAGCAGGGCGAGCGCCGCCTCGCCGCCCGGCTCCGGCGCTTCCAGCAGGCTGCGCAGGGCGGCGAGCCAGGCGGTGCCGGCACTGGGCAGCGCCAGGAAGCCGGCCAGGGTCGCCGCCAGCAGCGTGGCGAAGCCGGTCGCCTCGCGCGACAGCGGCACCTGGCCCTGCTGCCGTGCCCGGTCCAGCCTGCGGGCTGTCGGGGCTTCTGTCCGGTCCTCGGCCTCCGTGTTGCCCTCGGCCATGGCTCAGCGCAGCCCCGGTAGCGCCGCGAAGCCATCCCGTGCCGCGGCCAGCCAGGCGCCGAGCAGGGCCGGCAGCAACAGCGCCAGCAGCACCAACCCGGCCAGGATCTGCCCCGGCGCGGCCACCATGAAGACCGGCACCTGCGGCGCCAGCCGGGCCAGCAGGCCGAGCGCGAATTGCCCCAGCACCGAGGCCAGCAGGAGCGGCGCCGCCAGGCGCAGGGCGAGAGACAGGCTGTCCGCCACCGCCTGCGCCAAGGTCGCAGCCTGGCTCGGCAGGGGCAGGCCCTCGCCGGCCGGCAACAGCGCATAGCTGTCGGCCAGCGCGCGCAGCGGCAGGGCATAGAGGCCCGTCGCCAGCACCAGCACGGTCGCCGCCAGGCCGAACAGCCGTGCAGGCGCGGTGCCCTGGGCGCCGAAGGCCGGATCGGCCTGCAGCGGGCTGGCCAGGCCGATCAGCAACGCCATCACCTGCCCAGCCTGGGCCAAAGCGAGTTCGATCAGCCGCGCCAGCAGGCCTAGCCAAAGGCCGGCGACGGTCTCGATCAGCAGCAGGCGCAGCAGCGTCGGCACTTCGCCCGGCAGCGGCGGCAGGCCGGGCTGCACCGCCGGCAGCAGCAGCGCGGTCAGCGCCAGCACGAGGGTGAGGCGGATGGTCGCAGGCACCTCAGGCGCGCCGAGACCGGGCAGCAGCATCACAGCACCGCCGATGCGGGCTAGCACGAGCATCGCGTGGAAGACCAAGGCCGGCAGCGCCTCCGTCACCGCGCCGGGCCGCCCAACGCGACGATGCGGTCGAACAACTGCGCCGCGTAGCCCTGCATGGCGAGGGTCATCGCCGGCCCGGTCAGCAGCAGCACCACCGCCATGACGACGACCTTGGGCAGGAAGGCCAGCGTCGCCTCCTGGATCTGGGTGACCGCCTGGAGAATCGATATGACCAGCCCGATGCCGAGCATCGCCAGCAGCGGCGGCCAGGCCAGATGCAGCGCCAGCCAGAGCGCTTCGCGCAGCGCCAGCGTGGTCGGATCGTCGGTCATCCGCAGCCGGCCTAGATCGGCATGCGCATGACGTCCTGGTAGGCGGCGACGACCT
>JBMOJU010000609.1:0-2186 GCA_049315625.1 Paracraurococcus sp. | reverse complement strand
GGTGGATACGGGGACGCGGGTGCCGCGGTTCCGGCTGACCTCGCAACTGCCGCGTTGAGGGGCACCCCCACGCGCGAAGACTTCCCCACCCCGACCCTCCCCCGCGGAGCGGGGGAGGGTGAAGATGGTCAGGCCTTCGCCACCTCGCCGCCGGCCTCGACCCAGTCCTTGAAGCCGCCGAGGTTGCGCACGTCCTTGTAGCCGAGCTCCTGCAGCAGCTTGCCGGCCAGGGCCGCCCGCCCGCCGGAGGCGCAGTAGGTGATCACCACCGGCTTCTGGAAGGCCGGGTTGCGGTCCGGGCTTTCCGGGTCGGCGCGGAATTCCAGCAGGCCGCGCGGGATCGGCAGGGCGCCCGGCACGGTGCCGGAGGCGGCCAGCTCCGGTGGCTCCCGCAGGTCGATGAACACGGCCTCGCCCGAGGCGTGCAGCGCCTTGGCATCGGCGGCCGAGATGCGCGGCACGGCGGCATTCGCGGCGGCAACCAATTCCTTCACGGTGGTCGGCATGGCGTTTCCTCCCCGATGGTGGGACCGGCAGGCTAGCCCAGCGTATCCGCCAGGACGAGGCCGAGCAGCGCCGCCGCGGCCACGCCGAAGACCGTGAAGGTCAGCGCCATGCCGGTGACACGGAAGCGGAACACCTCCGGCTCCTGGCTGATGCCCCAGGCGTGCAGGACGCGGCCGGCGACGAAGGCGCTGCCCAGCGCATGCACGCCCCAGATCGGCAGGCCCATGCCTTCCAGCAGCCCCAGCAACACCAGGCCGAAGGGGACGTATTCGGCGCAATTGCCATGCGCCCGCACCGCCCGCTCCACCAGCCGGTGCGGCGCGCCGAGCGCCACCTTGTGGATGCGCCGGGCGCGGATGACCCGCAGCGACAGGAACACGAACAGCGCCGCGAGGATGGCGGCATAGAGCGACGTGGCTGGCAACGGCATGCGTGGATGCTCCGGGTGGGCCGAAGCCCTATATCGCACGGGATGGAACCCCTCGCCCTCTACCTCCACTGGCCCTTCTGCGCCTCGAAATGCCCCTATTGCGACTTCAACAGCCATGTGCGGGACAGCATCGACCAGACCCGCTGGCGCGACGCCCTGCGGCGGGAGCTGGCGCGGGAGGCGGAACGCACCGGCCGCCGGCCGCTCGCCAGCATCTTCTTCGGCGGCGGGACACCCAGCCTGATGGCGCCCGAGACCGCTGCGGCGCTGATCGAGGACGCGCGGCGCCTGTTCGACGCGCCTGCCGACCTGGAGATCACGCTGGAGGCCAACCCGACCAGCGTCGAGGCGGCGAAGCTGGCCGCGTTCCGCGATGCCGGGGTCAACCGCCTCTCGCTCGGCGTGCAGTCGCTGGATGCGGAGGCGCTGCGCTTCCTCGGCCGCAAGCACGACGTGGCCCAGGCGATCGCCGCGCTGGAGACGGCGCGCGCGC
Source organism: Paracraurococcus sp. (assembly GCA_049315625.1). Classification (GTDB taxonomy): domain Bacteria; phylum Pseudomonadota; class Alphaproteobacteria; order Acetobacterales; family Acetobacteraceae; genus Paracraurococcus. The sequence goes on along the minus strand of JBMOJU010000609.1, from coordinate 756 downwards.
TGTTCCCGCGGCTGTCCTTCGACCTGATCTATGCCCGGCCCGGCCAGGGCGAGGAGTCCTGGCGGGCCGAGGTGCGGCAGGCTCTGGCGCTGGCCGCCGACCACCTCTCGCTCTACCAGTTGACCATCGAGCCGGGCACGCGCTTCGCCACCGAACACGCCCGCGGCGCCTTCGCCCTGCCGGACGACGACGCCGCCGCGCGGCTGTATTGGGCGACGGTGGAGGAGGCGGCGCGCTTCGGCCTGGCGCCCTACGAGGTCTCCAACTACGCCAAGGCGGGCGCCGAGAGCCGCCACAATCTGGTCTACTGGCGCTATGGCGACTACCTCGGCATCGGCCCCGGCGCGCATCAACGCCTGCTGCTGAACGGGTCACTGTTGGCTGCCCGCCGCCACCGCGCGCCGGAGGAATGGCTGGCGCGCGTCGAGCGCGACGGCCAGGCGGTGACGGAGGAGGAGGCGCTGAGCCCGCGCGACCGGGCGCGGGAGGCACTGCTGATGGGCCTGCGCCTGGCGGAGGGCATCGACCCGGCGCGGCTCGCGGTGCGGTCCGGCCTGAGCCTCGCCGAATCGGTCGACCCGGCCATGCTGCTGGCCTGCCTGGAGGAAGGCTACCTGGAATGGAGCGCCGCCGGCCGCCTGGTGGCGACCGACGAGGGGCGCATGCGGCTGGACGCGATGCTGCCGGTACTGCTCCGCTAGCGCCGATCGCCGGAGGGCGAATGCCCGGAGGCGTGAACCGGCGCGCCATCCGTAC
>JBMOJU010000199.1:0-9718 GCA_049315625.1 Paracraurococcus sp. | reverse complement strand
TCGCCGCGCGGCGAGTGCCGGACTCACAAAAGGGAAGGGAGGGGCTTGGGGAGGGAACACTTCTCCCCCCCAACCTTCAGCGCTCTACCGTCCGGTTATCCATCCCGCGAAAGCAGATCAGCTCCCTCGCCGCGCGCTGTTCCGGCGTCATTGCCAGCCAGGCGCGGAATTCCGACAGCACCTTCGCGGTGATGCTGGCGATCTTGTGCCGGAAGGCGTCGTCGAAGCTGAAGAATCGCAGCTCCTCCAACTCGCCGGAGCCGCGCAGCGTGCCGTGGGACGCCGCCGCCGGGGCGATCAGGAAGCGGGCATTGAAGCGGCGGAAGCGGTTGGGCGGCGTCACCGCGCGGCAGAGGTAATCGATTGCCGCGAGATCGGGCAGCAGTCGCTTGCCATCCTGCCTGCCCAGCACCAGCCCGGTCTCCTCCTCCAGTTCCCGCACCGAGGCGATGCCGAGGGCGCGGGCCAGCGAGGGCGGCGCCTGGCGTTCCAGGCAGGCGCGGGTGAAATCCGGCAGCTCGGACATCGCCTTCGCCCGGTGGTCGGCGCGGTCCACGCGTCCGCCGGGGAAGACCAGCACGTTGGGCATGAAGCGGTGGCTGGCGTGGCGCAGGCCCATTAGAACCTCCGGCCCATGCGGACCGTTACGCCACAGGATCAGGCTTGCGGCGTGGCGCGGCGTGACGCTGCGGGTGGCGGCGCGCTTCGTCTCCGCCGCGCCGCCGGGATTGTCCTCGGTCGGCGCCTCGCGCGGCGGGGTGGCGTCAGTCAAGCGCCAGGCCTTGCAGCTTCAGCCAGGTGCGCAGCCCGAAACGCTCCGGCACGGCGGTCTGCCGCGCCGCATTCTCCGACCAGGTGCAGCCTTCCGGCGCCGGGCCATGGATCTCCGGGTAGCGCGGCTTGGCCGGCGGGCGCGCAGAATCGTAGGCGGGCAGGGCGGCTTCCAGCCCGCTGTCGTCGTAGCGGTCGCGGTGCACCACCACCTGCTGCGGCAGGCGCGGCGAAAGCCAATTCCGCGCGCCCGTCGGAAAGCCCAACGTCAGCCCCGCCACCGGATAGACACCAGGCGGCAGGCCGCAAAGCGGGGCGATCTTCTCCACGTGGTTGCGCACGTAGGAAATGGGGCAGGTGCCCAACCCCGCAGCCTCCGCCGCCAGCACGGTGAAGCCGAGGGCAAGCGCCGCATCCGCCGTCGCGTTGATGAAGGTGTCGACATTGTCGTTGGCATGGGCGCGGTCGTGCAGCGCGCAAAGCCGCCGGGCGCGCCGGATGTCGCCACAGAACAGCAGGAAGACCGGCGCCTGCTTGATCCAGTCCATGCCGCCGATCCAGTCGGCGATGCGGGCGATCTTCACCGGGTCCTGCAAAACGATGATGGCGTATTGCTGGAGGTCGGACTTGCTCGGGGCCGATTGCGCGCCGGCAAGCACCGTTTGCAGCAACGGTTCGGGGATGGCATCTGGCGCGTAGCGGCGCGTGACGCGGCGGTCGAGGATGGCGGCGAGCGCCGGCGGCACCGTCTCGGCCGGCACGAAGGGCAGCGGCGCGTCGGGCTTGATGCCGTAGCGGCCGCGGATCAGCGCTGCTGGATCGTTCTCGGACATTGCCCCGGCAGCATGGCAGGGGATCAGCCCTTCGCCCAGGGGTCGTAGGTGCCGAAGTGCCAGAGATGCCCTTCCGGGTCGCGGCAGGAATAGCCGCGGCCGCCATGCGCCTCATCCTTCAGCGGCGCGACGATTTCCGCCCCCTCGCGCCGGGCGCGGGCGTGGTGCGCATCGGCGTCCCGCACCACGACATAGGCGCTCTGCGTCACATGCCCCGCCGGCGGATACTGGATGGACCCGCTGCCTTCCTCCGACGCCGTGCCCAGCATGATCATGCCGTTGCCGAAGATGAGCTGCGCATGGGCGATGCCGCCGGCCGCGTCCGGATACACCGCGTGCCGCGAGAAGCCGAAGGCACGGCACAGCCAGTCGATCGCCGCCGCGGCGTCGCGGTAGGGCATGGTCGGGATGATGCTGGCGGACATGCGATTGGTTCCTGTGGTCCCGCGACAACACCCGGGACGGCGCAGCGCGGCGTCAGGCGACCTCTGCGCGCACCACCCAGGCATCCGCAACCGTCACGCCTTCGGCCTCGGCATGGATGATCAGCGGGTTGATCTCCGCTTCCGCGATATCCCCGCGCGCGGCAAGACGCGAAACCGCGACCAGCGCCAGCGCCAGCGCCTTCAGGTCGCCGCGCGGCAGGCCCCGCCAGCCGGCGAGCAGCCCCAGCCCCTTCACCTCGGCGACCATCGCCAGTGCTTCCGCCTCGTCCACCGGTGCCAGGCGGAGCGTGACATCGCGGAACAATTCGGCGGTGATGCCGCCGGTACCGAGCAGCACCACCGGTCCCACCTCCGGGTCGCGGCGGAAGCCGAGGATGGCCTCGCCCAGGCCCTTCGCCATGGGCTGGACAAGGAACCCGGTCAGCTTCGCCTGTGGTGCCATGCGGGCGACGCGGCCCTGCATCGCCGCAGCTTCCTGCTGCAGCGCATCGGCGCTGGCGATCCCGAGCTTCACGCCACCGACCTCCGTCTTGTGGGCGAGGTCGGGCGAGAGAATCTTCAACGCGACGGGGAAGGCGAACTCCGTCGGCGCATCCTGCGGGGTGCGCAGCACGGCGAAGGGGCTGACGAGGCCGAGCGCCGCGAAAAGCCGCCGTGCATCCGCCTCGTCCGGCGCCGCGGGCAGGGCGTGGTCGAGGGTCGGGACGGCAGGCGCGGCGCGCGGCGCCCGCCACTCCGACCAGGCGCGGATGCAGTCGGCGGCGCTCTCCGGCGTGCGGAAGGCGGGGATGCCGGCCTCGGCCAGCAATCGCAGGGAGGCATCGGCCTGCGGCACCAGGAAGGCGGCGATCGGCTTGACGCCGCCGGCGTCCCGCGCCCGGAGGATGCCGGCGACCGCATCCTGTGGCTTGAACTGGGCGGAGGAGCCGATGACCGAGAGCACCAGATCGGTGTCGGCCGCGGCCTGCAGCGCATCGATGGCGGCGGCGACGCGGTCCGGCTTCGCGCCGGCGAGCGTCAGGTCCAGCAGGCGACCGTGGTGGTGGATGCCGGCGGCATCCAGCTTCGCCGCGGCGGCAGCATCCGGCGCGCGCGCCTCGATCCCGGCGACGCCGAGGCAGTCGATCGCCATGGCGCCGCCGCCGCCCGTTGTCGTGGTGACGCTGACGGCGCGCTGCGTCCTCGCGGGCGGCGTGCGGCCGACGACCAGCGCCGGCAATTCGATCAGCGCTTCCAGCGTGGTGACGCGCAGGATGCCATGCGCGCGGAAGAAGGCCTCGGCGGCGGCGTCGGAGCCGGCCAGCGCCCCGGTATGGCTGGTGGCGAGCTCGGCGCCATAGGGCGAGCGGCCGAGCTTGTAGGCGATGACCGGCTTGCCGGCAGCATGCGCGCGGCGCGCAAGATCGGCGTAGTGTTGCGGCTGGCGGATGGCTTCGAGGAACAGCAGGATGGCATCGACCTGCGGGTCGTCCACCAGCAGCCCGGCGATTTCACCGGCTGAAAGGTCGGCCTCGTTGCCGGTCCCGATGATGTGGGAGAAGCCGATGCCGCGGGCCGCGCCGCGCGACATGATGGCGCCCATCATGGAGCCGGACTGGGAGACCAGCGCGATGCGCCCGGCCGGCAGGGTCTCGGCCTCCAGCGCCGCGTTCACCGTGCAGGCGATGCGGTCGTTGAGGTTGACCATGCCCATGGAATTGGGCCCGAGGATGCGGAGGCCGGCACGCTGGGCGGTGGCGACCAGGCGGGCCTGCAACGCGGCACCTGCGGGGCCAGCCTCGGCGAAGCCATCGGCGAGCACACCGGCGGCGGCGATGCCCTTGGCGGCTACCGCCTCGATCACGCCCTCCACATGCGGCGTGTTGAGCAGGATATAGGCGAAGTCGACCTCGCCCGGGATGTCGCCGATCGTGGGGTAAGCCTTCTCCCCCAGCACCTCGTCCTCGCGCGCATGCACCGGCAGGATCTCGCCCGCATAGCCATGCTTGCGGAGATAAAGCTGCGCCCGCGCCGTCAGCCGGGTGCGATCGGCAGAAGCACCGACCAGCGCGATGCGCCGCGGCTGGAACAGGGCGCGATGAAGCGGATGCATGAACACCAAACTCAGAGAAAACGGTGAGTGGGTTTGGGCGCCAAAGGCGCCCAAAGGGGGAGAGAGGTGCCCTCTCTCCCCCGGTCCTAATGCTTAGAGCGGATCCCAGGAGAACACTTCGCCCGACCGCTCCAGCGGCACGAAGAAGCTCTTCAGCGCCGGCAGCGCGTGTTCGGCCAGCGCTTCCGGGGTCCAGCCTTCGCTGCTGTGGATGCCGCGGATCGGCCGGTTTTGGCTGAACAGGAAGAGCTCGTTCATGCGCGGTCCGAAGATCTGGCCGTTGACCTCCTTGGCGGCATCGGACGCCAGGAAGACCGCCAGCGGCGCGTTCTTCTCCGGCCCCATGCGCATGATCTTCTCGACCCGCGCCTTTTGCTCCGGGGTCTCGGCCGGGATCGAGGACGTCATGCGCGACCAGGCGAAGGGGGCGAGGCAGTTGGAGCGCACGTTGTAGCGCTTCATGTCCAGCGCGATCGACTTCGACAGGGCGGCGATGCCCAGCTTGGCCGCCGAGTAGTTCGCCTGGCCGAAATTGCCGATCAGGCCTGAGGTGCTGGTGATGTGGACGTAGGAGCCGCTCTCCTGCTTGCGGAAATGCGTGGCCGCATGGCGGGAGACGTAGAAGGACCCGTTGAGGTGGACGCCGATCACCGCATCCCATTCCTCCGCCGTCATGCGGTGGAAGATCTGGTCGCGCAGGATGCCGGCATTGTTCACGACGATGTCGATGCGGCCGAAATGGTCCAGTGCGGACTGGACGATCTTGCCGGCGCTCTCCCAGGAGGAAACGCTGTCGGTGTTGATCTCGGCCTGGCCGCCGCGCTGCTCGATGATCGCCTTGGTCTGCTGCGCCGGGGTGGCCGAGAGACCCTCGCCGGTCAGCGACGCGCCGATGTCGTTGATGATGACCTTTGCACCGGCCTGCGCCATGTGCAGCGCGATCTCGCGCCCGATGCCGCCGCCCGAGCCGGTGACGACCGCGACCTTACCGTCCAGCATGCCCATTGTGGCGTTCCCTCTCCCGATATTGCGTAGGCTGCTATTCGTAGCCCCGCCGGCGCGGCGCGTGAAGCCGCGCCGGGCAGCATTGTGCGGCTGGCAGGGCCATTGCATACCCGGGCGGGAAGTCGGGGGAGATGGCGTGGCGCTGGTGGAGCTGGACGGGGTTGGCAAGACCTTCCGCGGGCGAACCGGCAGCTGGGAAGCCGTGCGCGGCTTCTCGCTCGACCTGGCGGAGGGCGAGTTCGTCTGCCTGCTCGGCACTTCAGGCTGCGGCAAGACCACGGTGCTCAACATGGTGGCGGGGTTCGAGGCGCCGACCGCCGGCCGCATCCTGCTGGACGGCGCCCCGGTGCGCGGCCCGGGGGCGGAGCGCGGGGTGGTCTTCCAGGGCCATGACAGCCTGTATGACTGGCTGAGCGCGCTGGACAATATCGGCTTCGGCCTGCGCCTCCGTGGCGTCGGCCGGCGGGAGCGGCGGGAACGCGCGGCACGCTACCTGGCGATGGTCGGCCTCGGCGGGCAGGGGGCGAAGCACCCGGCCGAGCTTTCAGGTGGCATGAAGCAGCGCATCCAGATCGCCCGGGCGCTGGCCGCCGATCCGCGCATCCTGCTGATGGACGAGCCCTTCGGCGCGCTCGACGCCATGACCCGCGCCACCCTGCAGGGCGAGCTTTCGCGCATCTGGGCGGAGACGCGGAAGACCATTCTGTTCATCACCCACGACATCGAGGAAGCGGTGGCGCTCTCGACCCGCGTCGCGGTGATGACGCGCGGTCCGGGCGGGACATTGAAGGCCATCGTGCCGGTTGACCTGCCCTTTCCGCGGGACCGGACCTCCGACGGTTTCATGGCCGCCTTCCGCCAGGTGCATGCGCTGATCCACGCGGAGATCCACGCGTGATCCGCGATCGCGCCGCCACGGTGCTCGGCTATCTCGGTGGCTTCGCGCTGCTCTTCCTGGTCTGGCATGTCGCCGCCACCTCGCTGGCGCGCAGCGCGCTGTTCCCGCCGCCCTGGCCGGTCCTGGAACGCGCCGTGGTGCTGGTGGAGGACGGGCTGCTGCAGGAAGCGGTGCTGGCCAGCCTCCGCCGTATCGCCCAGGGTTTCCTCATCGGCAGCGCCGCCGGCATCCCGCTCGGCCTGGCGATCGGCAGCTTCCGCCCGGTTCGCGCCATCCTGGAACCCTGGACGGAGTTCTTCCGCTTCATCCCGGCGGTGGCCATGATCACCGTGTCCGTCATCTGGTTCGGCATTGGCGAGGAGAGCAAGGTCTTTCTCATCGCCTACACCACCATCTTCGTCGTCATCATCAGCACCGCGGCCGGCGTCGGCGCGGTGGCGCGGGACAAGATCCGCGCGGCGCAGTGCCTCGGCGCCTCCCGCTTCCAGGTGTTCCTGCTGGTCGCGCTGCCGGCCACCTTGCCCTTCATCCTGACCGGCATGCGCCTCGCCATGGCCAACGCCTTCGTCACCATCGTCGCGGCGGAACTCGTCGCCAGCAATGACGGCCTCGGCAAGATGCTGTGGGATGCCCGGCTGTTCATGCAGGTGGAGGACATCTTCGTGGCCCTCGTCACCCTCGGCCTGCTGGGCTTCACCGTGGACCGCGCCTTCCGCCTCGCCATCCGCGCCTTCGCCGGACGCTTCAACCCGACCATGTAGGAGACCGGACATGCTCCGCCGCACGCTGCTCGCCACGCCCGCCCTGATCGCCGCCCTGCCGGTGCGCGCGCAGGGCACCATCAAGCTGACCATCGCCACCGGCGTCGATCCCTCCTTCTCGCCCTTCTATGTCGGCAAGGAGGGCGGCTTCTTCGAGAAGAACGGCCTCGACGTCACGGTGAACACCGGTCCCTCCGGCAGCGCCATGGTCGCCTTCCTGATCGGCGACCAGGTGAACAGCGCCTATGGCGCCGAACAGGCCGGCGTTTCCGCCCATATCCGCGACCCGAACGTGGTGGCGGTGGCGGAAGGCACGGCGCTGCTGCGCTGGATCAGCGTGCTTGGGCGCAACATCGACAGCCTGGACGGGCTGAAGGGCAAGAAGGTCGGCGTCGCGCGCGGGACGGGGTCGGAGACCTTCTGGCTCTCGGTTGTGTCGAAGCTGAAGCTGGACCCGGCCGACTACACCATCGTCAATGTCGAGGCGCCGGAGATGGTCGCGGCGCTGGAGCGCGGCAACATCGACGCCTTCGCGGTGTGGGAGCCCTGGCCGACCCGGGCCATGCGCGCCATCCCCAACACCAAGATCCTGGTGAACAACGAGGTCATCCAGGTGGTGCGCAACTTCGTCTACATGAACAAGGCCTGGGCGCAGGCCAACCCGGAGGCGACGGCGCGGCTGATGCGGTCGTTGATCCAGGCCACCGACTTCATCGAGGCCAACAAGGAGGAGGCGGCACGCCAGGTCGCGCGCTTCCTGCGCCAGGACCGCGGGCTGGTGGCGGAGCTGCTGACCAAGGTCGGCTTCCGCATGAACCTGACGCCGGATTCGGTCGGCAACATCCAGCTGGCGATCGACCAGCTCCGCGGCATGGGGCGGCTGGGCAAGGAGGTGACGCCGGCCGAGGTGATCTGGCCCGGCGCCCTCCAGATGGTCGCGCCGGACCGCGTGCGCATCTGACGCGGGTGTCGTAGCCTCCCCCGGCCCGTAACCCAGGGGAGGACTACGTCATGGAAAAAGGCCCGCACTACGCCAAGGGGCGCGAGACCCGGCAGAAACTGATCGGCGACCGCGCCGTCGAGGCGATGGCGAAGACCGTCTACGACGACCCGATGATGGAGAAATTCGGCGACTACGCGACCGAAGCCGTGTTCGGCATGCTGTGGAACCGGCCGGGGCTGGACCTCAAGACCCGGGCGCTGATCTGCGTCGTCTCCGACACCGCGACGCATGCCTGGCCGGAGCTGAAGATCCACCTGCGCATGGCGCGCAACATGGGCTGGACCGAGGACGAGCTGAGCGAGGCGCTGCTGCACATGGGCGGCTATGTCGGCCTGCCCTCGGTGCGGGAGGGGCTGCTGGTCGCCAAGGAGCTGTTCCGCGAGATGCGCGAGGAGGCATAGCGCGGATCGCCGAAGGGGCAGGATTGCCCGCAGGCGTCAATCGGCGCTCAAAACCTGCCGCTACGGCGGTGCCGCCTTCGTCCCTGAACGCAAGCCGTTGTAGCCGCGGCGTCGCGGCGCCGGTATCCTCCGCTCGGGGACGCCGGCGCCGCATCCACCGAAACGAGGCCGCCGCATGACCGAATCCGATCCCGTCGCCCTCCGCCACATGCGGCGCGCCATCGCGCTCGCCTGCGAGTCCGTCGCCGCCGGCGGCGGCCCCTTCGGCGCGGTGATCGCGCGGGGGGAGGAGGTGGTGGCCGAGGGCAACAACCGGGTCACCGCCGACCTCGACCCGACGGCGCATGCCGAGGTCACGGCGATCCGCCGCGCTTGCGCTACACTCGGGCGGTTCGAGCTGCGCGGGCTGACCTTGTATTCCAGCTGCGAGCCCTGCCCGATGTGCCTCGCCTCGATCCATTGGGCGCGGCTGGATGGCGCCTATTTCGCCGGCACCCGCTGGGACGCCGCGGCGGCCGGCTTCGACGACGAGTTGCTGTACCGCGAGGTCGCGGCGCCGCTGGAGGCGCGGCAGGTGCCGACCCGACCGATGCTGGCGGAGGAGGGCAAGCAGCCCTTCGCGGCGTGGGTGGCGAAGGCGGATCGCACGCCATATTAAAAAGGTCAGGGAGAGAGAATTACTTCCTCCCCCAACCCCTCCCTTCCTTTCTCTCAGTCTTCACCCGCCCCCTGGCGAATGCGACATTCAGAAAAATAGAGGCGGGATTGGACGCACTGCGTCCAACGGGAGGATACTTCCTCCCCGTTCTTTCATTTTACGTCGCCGCTGCTTCGGGATCCCCTGGCGCCGTCTCCCATCCCGGCCCGATCAGCGTGGCAATTCGCCGCCCCGCCGCATCCGCACGGCAGGCAATGGCGTCCTGCTTTTCCAGGAATTCCAGCGCCGAACGCCCGCGCCCGCGGGAGACGCTGCCCAGCACCCGCGCGATCGCCAGGTCGGAGGGGCAGGGCGCCGCCTCCAGCGCCGCCCGCGCCAGCAGCAGGTAGGCGCCCTGGCGGTCTTCCGGCAGGGTCGCCGCGCGCTCCAGCGCCTCGGCCCATTCGGCGCGGGCCTCCACCGCCTCCGTCACTCCGGCCAGCACCAGCACCAGCAGCCGGCGGAAGGCCGGCAGGTCCAGCGGCCGGCCGGGCAGCATCTCGATCCGGCAGCGCAGCAGGAAATCCTGCAGCAGCGCCGGCGCCGGCCGGAAGGCGGCGGCGGGGTCGGCCATGATGGCGCGCAGGATCGCCAGTTGCGCGTTGCGGCGCTCGGTCTCCTCGGCCGCGCTGGGTGGCGGCAGCGCGGCAGGGGCGGCGGGGCGGGCGGCAGCAAGCTGGGCCAGGATATCCGGCGGCGGCGTCGCCGGCGCCCGGCGCGGCCGCGGCGCCTCGGCCGGCGCCGGCTGCAGGATCAGCGCATGCGCCGCCTCCCGCGCAGCTGCCTCGCCCTCGACGCGGTGGCGGCGTGC
>JBMOJU010000608.1:0-2189 GCA_049315625.1 Paracraurococcus sp. | reverse complement strand
AGGCAGCGCTCTTGGAGCGCCGGCTTACGGTGCGGAAGTAGCGGCGCTTGTTGTCCAGCGTGGTGTAGGGCAGCCGCAGCGGCACCAGGTCGTGCATGGTGTAGATGTTGGTGGCGCCCGGGATGCGCAGGGCCAGCGGGTAGGTCCAGTGCATCAGCTTCGGGCGATTGCGCATCCGCACCCGCAGCCGCTTATGCGCGAAGGCGTAATGCACATGCGCCTGCTGGAACAGGTCCTGGGCATTCCAGATCTCGTCGTAATGCGGCAGGCGGTCGCGGAAGGTGGTGGCGACGACCTGCCCGGTCATCGGCACCGGGGAGGCGACCTCCCCGAGCCCGGCGAACAGCATGCGACGGGCGCGGCGCCACGCCACCAGCCAGGGCGGCGGGTCGCCGGCCTCCGCATCGAAGAAGGCGATCTCGCGGATCAGCGGGTTGATCGAGGGCGCCGCCCGGGTGCCGTACAGGACCCCGACCCGGTGGCCGAGCTGACCCATGGCGATGCTGAGGTTGCGCGCATAGGTCGCCACGCCGGTGCCCTGGTCCAGCGCCAGGTTGAAGCCGTCCAGGAAGAGGCGCGAGGGCTCGGTCATGCCTGGAGCTCCATGCTGCGGATCGCGGTCGCCCGGATGTGACGCCCCGTAAGGCGGCCATTCACGTCTTGGCAAGGTGTGCCATGCCGATATCGCTTGCTACGCGATGAGCGGCGTAGCTTTATCGCGTCCGTGATGCAGGATCCAACCGTGGCCCCTTCCTCCGAACCGCTGACCGCCATGGCTGCCGAGGGGCCGGCCATCGCCCTGCCGCTGAATGGCCAGGTGGCCCTCCGGCTGGTCGATCTGGCCATGCTGATGCTGCGGGTCGCCGCCATCCTGGTGCTCCTGTCGCCGCTTTTGGGCGCCGCCATCCTGCTCGGCTGATATTCATGAAGGGTTAAGCGCCGCTGCCCGGTCCACAGCCGGGGCGAATTGCGCCACATTGCCGACCCGATATTCAAACCCCAGGATTTGCGGATGGATATGCAACCGCAGGATTTACCGCCCGATGAGGCGGCGGCCGCACCGGCGCGGCTGCTCGCCGAAGGCAACCGGCTGCGCGATCAACGCGCCTGGGCGGACGCCGCCGAGGCCTATGGCCAGTACCTCCGCCTGTGCGGCGAGGACGGGCCGATCTGGGTCCAGTACGGCCATTGCCTGAAGGAAGCCGGCGACCCCAAGGGCGCCCTGCTCTGCTACCGGGAGGCGGAGCGGCTGCTGCCGGAAGACGCCGACATCCAGCTCCAGATCGGCCACGCCCTGAAGCTGCTCGACCGGGTCGAGGAGGCGCTGGGTGCCTATGCCATGGCGCTCAGCCTCGACCCCACCAATCCGTATGCCCGGCGGGAATTGTTCAGCGGCGATTCGGTGGTGCCGGACCCGCCCGCCGCCCGCCTGGTCGCGGCGCCCCGGCCGGTCGCCCCCTCCGGCCGCATCCGGCCGGCGACGCCGGCGCCCTCCGTGGCGCTGGTCTTCGATGCGTCCGACCTGTTCGACTATTTCCGCCACAACCGGGCGCCGACCGGGATCCAGCGGGTCCAGTTGAACATCATCGGCGAGGCCCTGCGCGACGCCGCCGTGGCGCCCGACGCCACCGTCACCGCCTTCGATCCTGCGACGGGGGCGTGGAAGCCGGTGCCGAACCCGCTGTTCCTCCGGCTCGCCGGCCTCGCCACCTCGGCCACGGACACCGGCGCGCCGGACTGGACCGCGGCGATGACCGCCCTGGCCGAGGCGCTGCGCGATGCCCCGGCGCTGGAATTCTCGCCCGGCAGCCTGCTGATCAACCTCGGCACCTCCTGGTGGCTGGCCGACTACCTGCGCCATGTCCGGGCCGCCAAGGCGCGCTTCGGCATCCGCTACGTGCCCTTCCTGCACGACTGCATCCCGCTGCTGGTGCCGGAGCATTGTGCCGAGGGGCTGGTCGATGAATTCGCCCGCTGGTTCGCCGGGCTCTGCCTGCATGCCGATGCGGTGCTGACCAACTCCGCCTGCACGCGGGATGATTTCCGCCGCCTGCAACGCGACCTGCTGCCCGCGCTGGACATCCCCTGCACCGTGGTGCCGCTGGATGGCGCGCCGGCGGCGGCGGAGCCGGGGCCGCTGCCGCCCGCCCTGTGCGACGGCCGGCCCTTCGTGCTGTTCGTCGGCACCA
>JBMOJU010000198.1:0-9741 GCA_049315625.1 Paracraurococcus sp. | reverse complement strand
CTGGCCGCCGAGATCGTGCTGCTCCCGGCGAACGACATCGCCGCGGTGAAGCAGGCCTTCGAGAACGACGACGACATCGCCGCGGTGATCCTGGAGCCGACCGGCGCCTCCACCGGCATGGTGCCGACCGGCGTGGAATTCCTGCGCGCGCTGCGGGAGGCCACCACGGCCTATGGCGCGGTGCTGATCTTCGACGAGGTGGTGACCGGCTTCCGCGTCTCCCCCGGCGGCGCACAGGCGGCGACCGGCGTCACCCCTGATCTCTGCACGCTGGCAAAGATCGTCGCCGGCGGGCTGCCGGGCGGCGCCGTCGCCGGCCGCAAGGACATCCTCGACTGGATCGACTTCGAGGTCTCGGCCAGCAAGGGCCGCGAGAAGATCAAGCACCAGGGCACCTACAACGCCAACCCGGTTTCCGCCGCCGCGGCGATCGAGACGCTGACCCGCATCCGCGACACTGATGCCTGCGCCCGCGCCACCGCCGCGGCGCAGACGCTGCGTGGCACGATGAACCGCGTGCTGGCCGAGGAAGGCATCCCCTGGGCGGTGTACGGGGAGCATTCGGTGATCCACTTCTTCACCAACCCGACCGGGTTGGAGGTGGACCCGCTGACCTGGGACGCGAATGCGCAGCCGGCGGAGATCTTCGGCGGCGACCCACGCAAGACGTTGCTGGCGAAGCTGTATCTCGCGCTGGTGGTGAACGGCATGGACCCGAAGGGGCCGCGCGGCGCCATCCTCTCGGCGACGCATGGCGAGGCAGAGATCGGCGAGGCGACGGAGGGCTGGCGCCGCGCGCTGAGGATGCTGAAGGAGGAAGGCGAGCTGCGCCACTGAGCCGGCGGCAGGCCCGCGGCGCTACTCCGCCTTGATGCCGGCGGCGCGGATGATGTCGCCGAGCTTTCGCGTTGCCTCAGCCTGCAGCGCGGCCAGGGCCTGCGGCGTGCCGGGCCGCACCTCGAAGCCGGCCTCCTCCAGCTTCTGGTTGACCTCCGGCAGCGACAGGATTCGCACCACCCCGGCATTCAGCCGCGCGATCGCCGTGGGAGGCGAGCCGGCGCGCGTATAGAGCGCCCCCCAGATCGAACTGGTCAGGCCCGGGAAGCTCAGCTCCGCCGTGGTCGGCACCTCCGGCAGCAGGGCCAGGCGCTGCGGCGCCATCGCCGCCAGCGCGGTGACGCGGCCGGCGCGCAACTGCCCGAGCACATCGGCGACCGAGGGGAACATGAGTTGCACCTGGCCGCCGATCAAATCGTTCAGCGCCGGGCCCTGGCCGCGATACGGCACATGCGTCAGCGTCACGCCAATGGCGCGGGCGAACATCTCGCCCGCCAGGTGTGTCGGCGAGCCCTGGCCGGATGAGGCGAAGGCCGCCGGCTGCGGCCGCGCCCGCAGCGCCGCGACCAGCCCGGCGAAATCGCGCTGCGCCGGCCATTCGGCGACGGCGACGATCTGCGGATAGTTGGTCACCAGCGTGACTGGCGCGAAATCCGCCACCGGGTCGTAGGGGAGCTTCGCGAACAGCGCGACATTCGCCGCCTGGGTGCCGTTGGTGCCGAGCAGCAGGGTATGTGCATCCGGCGCGGCGCGGGCCGCCTCCGCCACGCCGATGGTGCCGCCGGCGCCGGGGCGATTCTCCACCACCACGGGCTGGCCGAGCGCCGGGCCAAGCCGCTCGGCGATGATGCGCGCCTGGACGTCGAGGCTGCCGCCGGCGGGAAACGGCACGATCAACCGGACCGGCCGGTCCGGTGCCCAGGCCGGCTGGGCACGGGCGAGGGCAGGCAGTCCGGCGGCGGCCAGCAGCGCCCGGCGGGGGATCATCGATGCGCCTCCAGGAAGGGCAGCACCGCGGCGTCGAACAGCGCCGGCTCGGTGCGGGACAGGGCGTGACCGCCGCGCGGCACGAAGACCGCCTCCGCGCCGGGGATCAGGCTGGCGGCCTCGGCCGAGAAGTAGCGCGGGGTCAGGATGTCGTCCGCGGCGCAGACCACCCGCACCGGCAGGGCGATCCGGCCGTATTCGGCGCGGCGGTCGAAGCGGAGGATGGCGTCCAGCCGGCTGGCCTGCACCTCCGGCGCGCCGAGCGCGGCGCCGGCCGAGGCTTCCAGGTCGCGCAACGCCGCGTCATGCGCGTTGATCCAGTAGGGCGGATACAGCAGCAGCGAGCTGTACTGCGCATAGGCCTCCAGCCCGACCCTTTCGAAGAGCAGCTTGCGCAGCGCGAAGACGCGGTGGCGATAGGCGTCGCCATGCGTGGTGCTGGCGTAGATCACCAGGGAGGCGAGCCGCGCCGGGTGGTCCAGCGCCATGGAGACGCCGATCGCGCCGCCGGTGGAATGGCCGAGCATCTGTGCCCGGTCGATCCCGGCATGGTCGAGGATGGCGACCAGATCCTCCGCCATCTGCTCCACCGAGGCGACGGGGATGCGGGCGGAATCGCCGGTGCCGCGCTGGTCGAAGCGCAGCAGGGTGAAGCGCCCGGCCCAGCGCGCCACCTGCGGCGCCCACCAGGAACCGGTGCCGCCCAGCCCCGCCGCCAGCACCAGCGGCGGACCGCTGCCGTCCAGCGTGTAGTGCAGGTCGCAGCCGGCACGGCTCACCACAGGCATCGCTAGCCATCTCCCTGACTTGCCGCAGCGCAGCGCGCATGGTGCTCTGTTAGCTTCGCTGCTGGAAGGTGAACAGCCATGCCGAAGACGCCGATCATCCCGCCCGGCTCCGCGCCGCCGCTGGCGCCCTATTCGCCGGGCGTGAAGGCGGGCAACACCATCTATGTCTCCGGCATCCTGGCGCTGGATTCGGACGGCAAGCTGGTGGGCGAGGGCGATGCCGCGGCGCAGACCCGCGCGGTGCTCGGCAGCATCAAGTCGATCGTCGAGGCGGGCGGCGGGACCATGGCGGATATCGCCTACGTCAACATCTTCCTGTCCGACATGGCGCACTACGCGGCGATGAACGTGGTGTACCGGGAATTCTTCCCGGCCGAGCCGCCGGCCCGCTGGTGCATCCAGTGCGGGCTGGTGAAGCCGGAGTTCTTCGTCGAGATGTCGGCGGTGGCGCACCTGGCGTGAAGGTTGGGGAGGAAAGCCTTTCCTCCCCGTTGGACGCATGCGTCCAACCCTACCTTTGTTTTTTGTGAGTCTCGCATTCGCCGCGCGGCGGGTGCCAGACTCGGAGAGATAGAGGTGGGTCCAGGGCGGATACCTCCTCCCTGGCCTTGCCTCAGGCGATAACGACCGCCCGCGCCTCCACCAGCGCCGCGATCTCGGCCTCGGCGTAGCCCGCCTCGGCCAGGATCGCTGCGCTGTCGCCGCCGAGCCGTGGCGAAGGCGAGCGTTCCCCCGTCGGCGTCGCCGAGAATCTCACCGGCACCGCCATGCGGGTGACGCGGCCCTCGGTCGGGTGCTCCTCCGGCTCGAAGAAGCCCGTCGCCACCAAATGCGGGTCCGTGAAGATCGACTCCAGCGTATGCACCGGCGTCACCGGCAGGTCGGCGGCCTCCAGCAGCGCCATCCATTCGGCGCTGGTGCGGGTGACGAATTCCCGCGCCAGCATCCCCAGCACCTCGTCGATATGGATGGTCCGCGTCGCATGGCTGGCGAAGCGCGGATCGGTTGCGACCAGATCCGGCCAGCCGACGGCTGCACAGAAATTCCGCCATTGCCGGTCGTTGTAGATCATGGTGCAGACGAAGCCGTCCTTGGTCCGGTACGGCTTGCGGTCGGGCGAGAGCAGCCTGCCGTAGCCGCCGCCATCCAGCGGCGGGTCGAACACCTTCCCGCCCAGATGGTCGCCGAGCACGAAGTTCAGCATCGTCTCGAACATCGGCACCTCGACAAGCTGACCTTCGCCCGTCCGTGCCTGGTGGACGAGTGCGGCATTGATGGCGCTGGCGGCCATCAGCCCGGTGATGCGGTCCGCCATGGCCAGCGGCACGTAGCGCGGCTCGCCATTGCCGACGCGCGCATTCAGCCCGGCAATCAGCGCCGCGCCCTGCATCAAATCGTCATAGGCCGGGCGCGGGGCGTAGGGGCCATCCTGCGAGTAGCCCAGAACGCTGGCATAGACGATGCGCGGATTGGCCGCCCGCACCGCGCCATAATCCAGGCCGAGCCGTGCCATCGCGGCGGGGCGGATATTGGTGACCAGCACGTCGGCCGACTCGGCCAGCCGCAGCAGCACCGTACGCGCCACCGGCTTCTTCAGGTCCAGCGCGATGCTGCGCTTGCCGCGGTTGATGGTGATGAACATGCAGCCCATGCCGGGGCTGCGGGCCGGGCCGATCAGGCGCACCACGTCGCCCTCCGGCGCCTCCACTTTCGTCACCTCGGCGCCCATCTCCGCCAGGACCTGCGTGCAATAGGGCCCGACCAGCACGGTGGTGAGGTCGAGCACGCGAATCCCCGCGAGCGGTCCTGGCATAAGCACGTTTCCCCGAAAGCGGCGTTGCGCGGCAGCTTACACGGCCGCGCGGGCGCGGCTACCGGTGGCGGGCTTCCGCCAGGTGGTCGAAGCGGTGCACGTAGCTGCCCAGCCCCTGGGTCTGGCTGCGCAGCTCGATGATGAAGTCCTGCAGCTCGGCCGCCGGGACCAGCGCCTCCACCGCATCCCAGCCCTCCCAGCCGTCGCGCGCCGCGTAGCCGAGGATCTGGCCGCGCCGGCCGGTCAGCAGGCGCTGCGCGTTGGGCGTGAAATCCGTCGGCACCGCCACGGTCACCGCCTCGACCGGCTCCAGCAGCACCGGCTCGGCCTTCGCCAGCCCCTCCTGCATCGCCATGCGGGTGGCGTTGCCGAAGGCCATGTCGCTGCTGTCCACCGCATGGAAGCTGCCTTCCAGCAGCGTCACCGCCACATCCACCACCGGATGGCCGAGCGGTCCCTTCCGCGTCGCCTCTTCCGCTGCCTCCCTCACCGCCGGGATGAAGCGGCGCGGCACGCTGCCACCCACCACCTTGTCCGTGAAGGCGAAGCCCTCGCCGCGGGGGCGCGGCTCGATGTGCAGCTTCACGTCGGCGAATTGCCCATGTCCGCCGGTCTGCCGCTTCAGCCGCGCATGCTGGGTAACGCCATGGCGGATGGTCTCGCGGTAGGCGATCTGCGGCCGCACCGTGCGCAGCTTCAGGCCGGACGCGGCGGTCAGGCGGTCCAGCGCCGCGCGCAGGTGGATCTCGCCCTGGCCGTGCAGGATGGTCTGGCCGCTTTCCGCGTCCAGCCGGACGGAAAGCGCCGGGTCCTCCTCCGCCAGGCGTTGCAGCGCGGCGGAAAGTCGCACCTCGTCCTTGCGGTCTTCCAGCACCACGGCCAGCGCGTGCACCGGGGCCGCCGGCGCCGGGAAGGGCAGGGGGGGCTCGCCGCCCAGCGTCGCGCCGGTGGGCACGCCGTCCAGCCGGCCCAGCGCGACGATCTCGCCGGCGGCGGCCTCCGGCAGCTTCTCGTCCCCGCCACTGGGGAAGCGGTGGATGCCGCCGGCGCGGTGGCCATCCAGCGGCGTGCCGTCCTTCAGCGGGCCGCGCCAGATCCGCGCCCAGGAGAGCCGGCCGGCATGTCCGGCATGCAGGGTGCGGAAGACCTGCGCCAGGGGCGGCCCCTCGGCCGCGATGCCGCGCCGCGCCGCTGCTACCTCCGGCCCCGGCACGTCGTGGCGCAGCGCCTTCCACAGGCGCTGGATGCCGTTGTTGTGCTCCGCCGCCCCCAGCAGGACGGAGATGACGGTGCCGCTCGCCTCGCCGCTGTGCAGCGGGCGGTATATCTCCTCCGGCGCCGGCGCCAGATCCTCCAGCACCTGCTCCAGCAGGGCATCGTCATGATCGGCCAGCGCCTCCAGCAGCGCGGCGCGGGCCTCGGCCTCGCGCGCCCGCATGCCCTCCGGCAGGTCGATCCGGTCGGAGGCAGCGCCGCGGCGGTAGCGGTAGGCCCGCTCGGAGACGACATCGACATAGCCGGTCACCGCCTCGCCTTCGCGGATCGGCACCTGGCGCAGCACCAGCGTGCGGCGGGTCTGCGCCTGCAGCGCCGCCAGCGTGTCGCGCATCCGGCCGGCGAGCTGGTCGATCTTGTTGACGAAGACCAGGGCGGGGACTCCCTGCGCCTCCAGCAGCCGGAAGACCGGGCCGAGCGCCGCGGCACGGGCCGGCGCCGCCTCGGTCACCACCACGGCCAGGTCCGCCACGGCCAGCGCGCAGGCCGCATCGTGCAGGAACTCGATCGAGCCGGGGCAGTCGATCAGCGACCAGGCATCGCCGGCGAGGGTGGCGTGGCCGAGCCGCAACTCGGTGCCCAGCCCACGTGGCCCACCACGCCGCGCCGGCCCGCCGGCGGCGGCCTGCAGCGCGTCGAACAGGGTGGATTTGCCGGCCCCCTGCGGGCCGATGAGCACGACGGAGCGGGGCGATGCCCCGCCGGGTTGTCTGCCGCTGGAATCAGGCATGGCACGTAAGCCCTCCCTGGTCGGGGTGGGCCGCCGCGGCGTGCAAGCCGGGCGCCGCAGGCGGTCCAGCCCGGGTCTTTCCGACCCTCGGTTGCCGCGGGCATCCCGGCGCCGCCGGGTGGAGGCCCGGGCACCGCGCGTGGGGGCAGCCTAGGCAGGTCCGGTCGTGGACCGCCACCCTTCTGTCATGGCCGGGCCGAAGCCCGGCGTCCGGGCTGTCCACCCGGCGCACGATCCCCGATGATGACCGCCTGACATACGGGGGAACGAACATGGTCGATGTGCGCGGGGGCAATCTCGGCCCCTATGAACTGAAGGACCGCGTCGCGGTCATCACCGGCGGCAGCAGCGGCATCGGCGCCGCCGCCGCGCGCCGGATGGCGGCCGCCGGGGCCAAGCTGGCGATCGGCTACAATGCCGGCGCCGAACGTGCCGCGGCGCTGGTGGCCGAACTGCCCGGCGAGGGCCACATCGCCCTGCACATGCCGATGGAGGACAGCGCTGCGCTGCGCCGCGCCGCGGCCGAGGTGGAGGCAAGGCTCGGCCGCTGCGACGTGCTGGTGAACTCGGCGGCGACCACCCGCGCCGTGCCGCATGCCGACCTGGAAGCGCTCGACGACGACCTGATCGACCGCGTGCTGGTGGCCAATGTCCGCGGCCCCTTCGCCACCATCCGTGCCTTCGCCCCGCTGCTGCGGCGCAGCGGCGACGCGGTGATCATCAACATCTCCTCCCTCGCCGCGATCAGCGGCACCGGCAGCAGCATCATCTACGGTGCCAGCAAGGCGGCGCTGGATACCATCGGCGTTTCCCTGGCGCGGGTCCTGGGACCGGACGGGATCCGCGTGGTGGGCATTTCGCCCTCCGCCGTGGCGACGGATTTCGTCCCCGGCCGCAGCCGGGAGGCGGTGGAGAAGGGTGCGGCCACCTCGCCGTTGCGCACGGTGACCGAGGCCGACGACGTTGCGCTGGCGATCATGGCGGCGGTCACGCAGCTCCGGCTGACCACCGGCACCGTCATCCTGGTGGATGGCGGTAAGCACCTGT
Organism: Paracraurococcus sp.; assembly: GCA_049315625.1. Classification (GTDB taxonomy): domain Bacteria; phylum Pseudomonadota; class Alphaproteobacteria; order Acetobacterales; family Acetobacteraceae; genus Paracraurococcus. The sequence goes on along the minus strand of JBMOJU010000198.1, from coordinate 2,264 downwards.
AGCGCGGGGTCGCGCCTATCCCGCCCGGCGCGCCCGCGCTTCCCGCCGGGCGATCCAGGTTGTGCTGGCGAAGATGATGGCGCCACCCAGCAGCGTCGACGACCCGGGCACGTCGCCCCAGACCGCCAACCCCATCGCCGATGCCCAGAGCAGTTCGAGGAACTTCACCGGCTGAGTCGCCGAGACATCGGCCAGCGAGATCGCCCGCGTCATGCAGAAATGTCCGGCCGAGCCGATCACGCCGCTGCACAGGAACAGCGCCCATTGCAGCGGTGTCGGCCAGCTCCAGGCGCTGAGTGCGAAGGGCAGGCTGAACAGCGTCACCGTAATCGCCTGCCAGACCACGATCACCTGCGGGCTGTCGCGCCGGGTCAGCGCCTTGGTGATGAGGAAGGAGGCGGCAAACAGCGGCGCCGCCGCCAGCATCACCAGGCCATAGGCGCCACCGCCGCCGCTGAGCCCCGGCGCCACCACCACCAGAACCCCCGCGAAGCCGACCAACGCGGCGATCCAGCGCGCCGCCACCATCCGCTCCCCCAAGAACAGGATGGCGCCCAGCATGATGAAGAGCGGCGTGGTGAAGCCGAGCGCGGTCATCTCCGCCATCGGCACCCGCGGCACCGCGACGAACCAGAGCAGCAGGCCGGAGGTATGCACCGCGCCGCGCCAGAGCTGCCCGGAGAGGCCCTTCGGCCGGTAGGCCGCCAGCCCGGCGCGCCAGATGAAGGGCAGCATCACCAGCGCGCCGGCGGCGTAGCGCAGGAATTGCGCGACGAAGGGATCGAGCTGTTGCGCCAGGGTCCGCAGCAGCGCGTTCAGTCCGGTGAAGAGCAGGCCGGAGACGAGCATCCACAGCATGGCGCGGGGGACGTTGCCGGAGGCACCCCCACCCCCGCCGTCCCTCGTGGGTCGGGGAGGGGAGGCGTCGGAGGGGTTCGTCACGCGGAAAGGAAGTCGAGCGCGGCCAGCGCGTGGACCAGCGCCACCTGGCGCAGCTCCTCGACCAGCACGTATTCGTCGGCGCCGCCCATGTTGTGCGGCGTCGGGCCGTAGACGACGGTCGGCAGCCCGGCCAGGCGGAACCAGCGGGCATCGCTGCCGCCGACCCGCATGTTCACCGCGCAGGGCGTGCCCAGAACCTCGGCCGCCGCGGCGGCGGTGCGGCGGACGATCTCGTGCGACGGGTCGGTGTGGTTCGGCTCGAAGCGGCGCAGCACCTGCCAGGTGATCCCCTCGCGCCCGCCGAGCGCCGCGTCCAACGCTGCCTCGGCCACCGTGCAGGACACGCCGACCGGCAGGCGGATATCGATTCCGGCCCGGGCGCTGGCGGGGACCAGGTTGGTCGAGGTGCCGCCCTCGATCCGGCCGATATTGACCGTGACGCTGCCGAGCACCGCCGCCTCGCCGGCGCCGGCCAGGGCCTCGCTGACCGGCTTCGCCGCCGCGATCGCCGCCGTCACACCGGCAGGCGCCTCCGGCACCAGCGCGCGCAGCCCGCGCACCGCATCCAGCGCGGCGCAGAGCCGGTCCAGCGCATTCACACCGAGATGCACATGCGCGCCGTGGCTGGCGCGGCCGGTGGCCTCGATATCGACCCAGAGGAAGCCCTTCTCGCCGAAGCGGAGCACGCGCGGGCTGCCGGCATCGCCGATGATCACCGCGTCGCCCATTGCGTGCGGGACGTTGTCCATCAGCCATTTGGTGCCGAGCGGGCCCATCGATTCCTCGTCTCCCGCCAGCGTCAGCACCGCCTCCCCGCGCCACAGTGCCGGGTGTTCCGCCAGCAGGGCCAGGGCGAGGATCGAGGCGGCGATGCCGCCCTTCATGTCCGCCGTGCCGCGGCCGTAGAGCCGGCCGTCGCGCAGCAGCCCGCCGAGCGGCGGCACCGTCCAGGGCAGCGCCTCGTTCACCGGGTAGGTGTCGAGATGGCCGTTGAACACCAGGCGGCGGCCGGGGGCGTGGCCATGCACCCGGGCGACCAGGTTGGTCACGCTGTCGGAAGTCGCGTGCAGCGCCACCTCCACCCCCGGCACCGCGGCGCGGATCAGCGCCGCCGCAGCTGCGGCGCAGGCGCCGGTATCGCCGGGCGGGTTGGGGGAGGGCACGGCGACGAGCGCCTGGGTGAGGGCCACCACGCGCCCGGACTCGGCGGCGGCGCGGGCGGCGAAATCGGAGCGGGTCATGCCGCCACCATGCGCCTTCCCGGCGGCGTCGTCAGCCGAGGGTGGCGTCGATCGCCGCCGCGGCGCGCTCGCCGCTCTCCC
>JBMOJU010000197.1:0-9744 GCA_049315625.1 Paracraurococcus sp. | reverse complement strand
CTGTTCGGCCGGACCCTGGCGGAACGCGCCGAGACGCGCCGGCTGGTGGCGTGGTTCGATGGCAAATTCGCCACCGAGGTCACCCGCAACCTGCTGTTCGAGAAGCAGATGAAGCGGCTGCTCGGCCGCGGCAACCCGGATGCCTCGGCGATCCGCGCCGGCTTCCAGAATTTGCGGCCGCATCTGGAATACATCGGCTGGTTGGCGGAGACGCGGTCCTGGCTGGCCGGGCCGCAGATCACCCTCGCGGATTTCGCCGCCGCAGCGCATCTCTCCTCGCTCGACTATCTCGGCGACGTGGAGTGGAGCCTGAACGAGGCAGCGAAGGAGTGGTACGCCCGCTGCAAGTCGCGCCCCTGCTTCCGCGCCCTGCTGGCCGAGCGGGTGAGCGGCGTGACGCCGCCGGCACATTACGCGGACCTGGATTTCTAGGCGCCGTCTGTCGGTCCGATTCACGCCTCCGCGCCTGACGGCGCTCCGACGATCGGAAGTACTGATGGTCTGTCGGTCCGATTCACGCCTCCGCGCCTGACGGCGCTCCGACGATCGGACCTTACCGCCGCTTCGGCCCCGCCTCGTTCAGTGCCAGGTTCTGCTGCGCCAGGTCGGCGGCGGCGCTGTCCGGCGCCACCTCGATCGCCCGTTCCCAATCCGCCCGCGCGCCGCGGACATCGCCGCGGAGCTGGCGGATGATGCCGCGCTCCAGCAGCGCCTCGGCATTCTCCGGGGCCAGGCGCAGCGCGCGGTCCACCGCCGCACCGGCCTGCTCCGCCCGGTCCAGGTGGCGCAGCGCGGCGGCGCGGAAGACCCAGGCCTCCGCCCGCTCGGGGTCCGCGTCCAGCACGCGGCCCAGATCCTCCAGCGCATCGGCGAAGCGGCCCAGCGTGCCGAGCGCGACGGCGCGGTCCAGCATCAGGTCGAGATCCGCGGGCACCAGGGTCAGCCCCATGGTGGCGGCGGCGTAGGCGCGGCCGGATTGGTTTGCCAGCATCCAGGCCTGCACCGCCTGGGCGAAGATCGCCGCCCGTGCCGTGGCGCTGCCGGCGCTGTTGCGGCCGAGCAATTCCAGCCGCTCCGCCGCCTTCTCGGTCTCCCCCATGCCCAGCAGGGCCAGCGCGGCGCAGTGCTTGGCGCCCTCGCCACCCTGCGCGGCCTCCCAGCTCTCGGCGAAGCTCAGCGCGCCCTCCGGGTCCTGCCGCAGCAGCCCGAGGCATTCATCGTATTGCGGGCCGGCGGACAGCCGCGGGATGTCCGGCGGCAGGGGCAGCGGCTCGCCCGCGGCCTCGGCTTCCGGGCCGTTGAACAGGAACAGCGCCGATCCGGCCGCAACGGCCAGCAGCGCGCCGGCGACGGCGCCGAACAGGACGGGGCGAAAACGCATCACACTGTGACCCTAGCCGAATGCGCGAATCCGCGCCAGATCACGCTGATGAGGGATGAAGAGAGAGGCATACCGGGCCGGCTGCTGATCGCCGGGCTCGGCTACAGCGGCGGCGCGGTCGCGCGGGCCGCCACGGCGGCGGGCTGGCAGGTCACCGGCACGGCGCGCGACCCGGCCCGCGCCGCGCCGCCGCCGCGCGTTGCGGCGGTGGCCTTCGACGCCGCCGCCGTGGCGATCGGCGCCGCCACCCACCTGCTGGTCACCGCCGCGCCGACGGAGGGCGGCGATCCGGTCCTGGCCGCGCATGCGGCGGCGATCCGCGCCGCGCCGGCGCTGCGCTGGGTCGGCTACCTCTCCACCACCGGCGTCTATGGGGACCGCGGCGGTGGCTGGGTGGCGGAATCGACGCCGCCCGCGCCCGGCCAGCCGCGCAGCCAGCGGCGGCTGGAGGCCGAGCAGGACTGGGCCGCCGCCACCACGGGCCGGGCGCTGGACCTCTTCCGCGTCGGCGGGATCTACGGCCCCGGGCGCAGCAGCTTCGACGACCTGCGGGATGGCACCGCGCGCCGCACGCTCAAGCCCGGGCACCTGTTCGGCCGCATCCACCGCGACGACATCGCGCTGGCCGTGCTGGCCGCCATGGCGCGGCCGCGCCCGCCCGGGGTGCGGGTGCTGCACCTGGTGGATGACGCGCCGGCCGAGAGCGCCGTGGTGGTCGAGGAAGCCGCGCGGCTGCTCGGCGTGCCGCCGCCGCCGGCGCGGGCCTTCGAGGACGCCTTCCCCACCCTGTCGCCCATGGCGCGCAGTTTCTGGGCGGAGAACCGCCGCGTCGGCAATGCCACAACCAAGGCGGCGCTCGGCATCGCCTGGCGCTACCCGAGCTATCGGGAAGGGCTACGCGCCATCCTCGCCGAGGAGGCTGGCCAGGGTCCGGCGTAGCAGCGCCAGATCCTGCGGCCGCGACAGCCGGTGGTCGCCATCCTTGACCAGCACCACCTGGACATCCGGCCCGGTCACTGCCGCGGCGATGCGCAGCGCGGTCTCCCACGGCACGTCCGGGTCCTGCTGGCCCTGCAGCAGCCGCACCGGCGCGGCGATCGGCACCGCGGCATGCAGCAGCAGGTGGTCGCGGCCCTCCTCCAGTAGCGTGCGGGTGATGGGGTAGGGGGCGCCATAGGCGCTCGGGCGGTGCCAGACGCCGTCGCGCGCCATGGCGGCGCGGGCGTCTTCGGGCAGCGCCGCCTCGATCCGCGTGGTGAAGTCGGGCGCGGCGGCGATGCCGATCAGCCCGGCGAGCCGTTCCGGTCGGCGCCGCGCCAGCAGCAGGGAAATCCAGCCGCCCATCGACGACCCGACGAGGATCTGCGGCCCTTCGGTCAGCGCCGCCAGCACCGCTTCGGCATCGGCCGCCCAGCGGCCGATGCTGCCCTCGACGAAGGCCCCACCGCTGGCGCCATGGCCGGAATAGTCGAAGCGCAGGAAGGCCTGGCCCCGTTCGGCGCAGCAGGCCGAAAGGTCCTCCGCCTTGGTCCCCGTCATGTCGCTGTTGAAGCCGCCGAGGAAGACCACGCCCGGCCCCCGCCCGGCGCGCCGGCGCCAGGCCAGCTCGACGCCGTCGCCGCGGTCCAGCCGGCCGGTCTCTTCCGAGGAGCTCATCGCCGCGGCAGCCCGCGCTGTGCCAGGTTGGCGAAGAGCGCGCCGGTGCCGAAGGTCCAGGGCGGGCAGGCATCGGTGCGCGCCACCTCGTTCACCAGCGCGCCCAGGCGCGGCGTGGTGATGCGCACCACGTCGCCGGGCTTGTGGGTGAAGCCCTGGCCCGGCGCGCCGCGGTCCTTGTTCGGCGAGAAGGGCGTGCCGAGGAAGATCACCGCGCCATCCGGGTATTGATGGTGCGGCCCGATCAACTGCCCGACGATGTCGCGCAGGTCGCGGCTGATGCTGCTGACCGCGCCGCTCTCCTCCAGCCGGAACCCGTCGGCGCCGTCGATCGACAGGGTGAGCTCGGCGCCGCGCACATCCTCCAGCCCGAAACCGGCATCGAACAGCCGCAGCACCGGGCCGAGCGCGCAGGAGGCGTTGTTGTCCTTCGCCCGGCCGAGCAGCAGGGCGGAACGGCCCTCCACGTCGCGCAGGTTCACGTCGTTGCCCAGCATGGCGCCGAGGATCGCGCCGCGCGCATTGACCGCCAGCACCACCTCGGGCTCCGGGTTGCTCCATTGGCTGATCGGGTGGACGCCGATCAGCGCGCCGGGGCCGACCGCGGCCATGGGCTGGCATTTGGAGAAGATCTCGGCATCAGGGCCGATGCCGACCTCCAGGTACTGGCTCCACCAGCCCTTGCCGACCAGCGCCGCCTTCAGCCGCATCGCCTCCGGGCTGCCGGGCTGCACGTTGGACAGGTCGTCACCGATGATATCGCGCACCTCGGCGCGGATGGCCTCGGCCTGCGCGGCATCGCCGCGGCAGCGCTCCTCGATCACCCGTTCCAGCATCGAGCGCACATAGGTCACGCCGCAGGCCTTCACCGCCTGCAGATCCACCGGTGCCAGCAGCGAGGGCTTCGCTGCGTCCCTGCGGTGCTGCGCGCTGTTGGCCAGCGCCGCCGGCAGGTCCAGCGGCATCGGCACGCCGCGCGCGCGGATGGCGGCGACGGGATCGGGCTCGTTCAGCCAGGCGCTGACCGTGCCGAAGGCGGGGGTCATGTCGAAGCAGGCGCCGCGCAGCACCGCCACCGCCGTCGGGCCTTCCCGCGTCAGCACCCGCGCGGCGAAACAGCCATCCGGCCAGTCCGCGGGCAAGGCCATCCCATCCAGGCGCGGCATGCGACGATTCCTCCCCTTGTTGATCCGGCAGCCTAGCCGAGCCGGCGGCGCCGGGAAGCCCCGCGGCCGGCGTCGGATCGGGCTTGCCGCCGGACGCGGTTTCGGCCGACCATCCCACTGCACAGGGGCGGGCACGCATCCGCCCCGGTTTGGGGAGAGGTCGATGGTTGGCATCACGCGCCGTGCGGCGCTGCGGGCCGGCGCGGCGGCGATCGCCGCCCCCGCCCTGGTGGAAAGGGCGAACGCGCAGAGCGCCTTCGACTGGCGCCGCTTCCGCGGCGAGCGGATCGAGGCCACCATCCAGCTCTCGCCGCGCGGCCAGTTCCTGCAGAAGAACGCCGCCGAGTTCGAGGAGCTGACCGGCATCAAGGTCGGGCTGGAGGTGGTGCCGGAACAGCAGCACCGGCAGAAGATCATCGTCGAGTATGCCTCCGGCCGGCCGAGCTTCGACGCCACCGAGATCAGCCTGCACGTCAACAAGCGGCAGGTCGGCAAGGCGCGCTGGAACACCGACATCAAGGCGCTGATCGCCGACGCCACGCTGACCGCGCCGGATTTCGACTTCGCCGATTTCGGCGCCGGCATGGTGCAGTACGCCACCCAGGCGGATGGCCGGATGGACAGCCTGCCGGCCTTCGCCGACTACTTCATCCTGTATTACAACAAGGAATTGCTGGCGGCGAAGAACATCGCCGTCCCCACCACCTGGGACGAGTTGTTCGAGGCCTCGAAGCGCCTGGCCGACCCGGCGAAGCAGATCCATGGCCACGTCGGCCGTGGGCTGAAGAACGCGAACGTGGTCCTGTGGTCGAGCTACCTGCTCGGCACCGGGCAGCGCGACATGATCGACGCCAACCGCCAGCTGATCACCGACACGCCGGACGCGATCTGGGCGGGCGAGACCTACAAGAAGTTCCTGCGCGACGTCTCGCCGCCCGGCTCCATCGGCTTCAACTGGAACGAGTGCCAGACCACCTTCATGCAGGGCCGCGCCGCCATGTGGGTGGACGGCATCGGCTTCGCCGCCCCGCTGGAGGACAAGACTAGGTCGCGCGTCGCCGGCAAGGTCGGCTATGCGCTGGTGCCGAAGGGCCCGGGGGCGGCGCATCACTGCGCGCTGTTCGGCGCCGGCTACGGCATCCCCGAGGCGTCCAGGAAGAAGGGGCCGGCCTGGCTCTGGATCCAATGGGCGCTGGGCAAGCAGAACCAGCTCAAATTCCTGACCACCGGCGCCGGCGTCCCCGCGCGCAGCAGCCCCTTCGCCAATGAGGAGGCAATCTCCGGCAGCCATTTCCCACGCGACTTCTTCGAGACGCTGTCGGGCAGCGCGAAGATCGCCCGCGCCGGGCTGCCGGAGATCGTGCCGGTCACCCAGTTCCGCGACGTGATCGGCAGCGCGCTGACCAACACCATCAGCGGCGCCGACGTCGCCACCGAATTGAAGCGTGCAACCGCGGAGTTCCGCCCGATCCTCGAACAATCCGAGCGGGAGAGCTGAGCGGGACGATGCCGCGCGACGTCCCCGCGCTGGAAGGCCCCGCCGCCGCCGCGCTGCCGCGGCGGCGCAACTACGCCCGGCATTATGCCTGGTTCGCGGTGCCGGCGGCGGTGGTGGTGGTCGCCGTCATCGTCTTCCCCTGGGCCTTCACCCTCTATGTCTCGGCCTTCGACTGGCGGCTGGGCGGCGGGCGGAGCTGGGTGGGCCTCGGCAATTACGAAAAGCTCTTCGCCGATGCCCGCTTCGGCTGGGCGGTGCTGCGCACGCTGGCCTATACGGCGCTGGCAGTGGTGCTGCCGATGCTGTTCGGCCTGGCCGCGGCGCTGTGCTTCCACCGCCGCTTCCCGCTGCGCGGCCTGGCGCGCACCGTCTTCATCCTGCCGATGATGGCGACGCCGGTCGCCGTCGCCCTGGTCTGGACCATGATGTTCCATCCACAGCTCGGCGTGCTGAACTGGCTGCTGGCGCAGGTCGGGCTGCCGCCCAGCCTCTGGGTCTATTCCGCCGACACCGTCATCCCGACCCTGGTGCTGGTCGAGGTCTGGCACTGGACCCCGCTGGTGATGCTGCTGATTCTAGGCGGCCTGGCATCGCTGCCGATCGATCCGTATGAGGCGGCGAAGATCGACGGCGCCTCCCCCTGGCAGGCCTTCCGCCACATCACCCTGCCGCTGCTGGCGCCCTTCATCGTGGTGGCGCTGATCATCCGCACCATCGACGCGCTGAAGGCCTTCGATACCATCTACGTCATCACCCAGGGCGGCCCGGGGCAGGCGAGCGAGACGATCAATATCTTCCTCTACCTGCAGGCCTTCGCCTTCTACAATGTGGGCTACGCCAGCGCCGTGGTGGTGGTGTTCTTCACCATCATCATGCTGCTCGCCGCGCTGCTGCTCTGGACCCGGCAGCGGGTGAAGGTGGCATGACCGGCGCGTCGTCTCGCTCCCCCGCGCAACGGGGGAGGGCTTTCCGCCGCGCGTTGTCCAACATCGGCTTCGGCTTTGCCGTCCTCGCCCTGATCTCGCCGGCTATCCTCGTCTTCCTCTGGATGCTGTCGCTGTCGCTGAAGAACGAGCTGGACAACACCGCCTGGCCGCCGGTGTTCATCCCCGACCCACCGACGCTCGACAATTACCGCGACGTCTTCGCCCGCAACGACTTCCTGCTCTATGCCTGGAACAGCGTCGTCGTCTCCTTCTCGGCGACCGGCTTCGCGCTCCTGGTCGGCGTGCCGGCCGGCTACGGCATCGCCCGGATGCGCGCCATCCGCGCCGCGGCGCTGATCCTGATCGCGCGGATCACGCCGGGCCTGTCCTACCTCATCCCGCTGTTCCTGCTGTTCCAGTGGCTGGAACTGACGGGCACGCTGCTGCCGATCGTCATCGCCCACCTGGTCATCACCGTGCCCATCGTGGTCTGGGTGATGATCTCCTTCTTCGAAGGGCTGCCGGGCGAGCTGGAGGAAGCCGCGCTGGTCGATGGCGCGACGCTCTGGCAGGCCTTCCGCCATGTGGCACTTCCGCTGGCGCGGCCGGGGATCACGGTGGCGACGATCCTCGCCTTCATCTTCTCCTGGAACAACTTCGTCTTCGCCATGGTGCTGGCGGGGCGGGAGACGCGGACCCTGCCCGTCGCGGTCAACAACATGCTGACCTTCGAGCAGATCTCGTGGGGCCCGCTCTCGGCCGCCGCCCTGCTGGTGACGCTGCCGGTGCTGCTGCTGACCCTGGTGGCGCAGAAGCAGATCGTCGCCGGCCTGACGGCGGGCGGGGTGAAGGGCGGCTGACACGCGCCGGGCGGGGATCGCCGCGCCGGATCCAACACGCGGCCGGGTTGCACCCTGCCGCCCGCCGTCGCACCCTTCCCGCGAACCGGGGGATACGGAATGCGTCGCAGGGATCTGATCGCAGGCGCCGCCGTGCTTGCTGCCTCTCGCCCGGCCGCGGCGCAGGCCGAGCCCTGGAATGCCGGCGGCGTGCTGCACATCCTGCCCACCGTCAGCCATGACCGCGCCCTGCTGAAGATCTCCCTGCGCGAGCCGCAGGGCCGCGAGCCGGTGCTGCACCTGGACGGCATCCGGGTGCTGGGCGAACGCCAGGACCTGCCGGGCAATTGCTGGACCTTCGACGCCGAGGGGCTGCAACCGGGCTGGGACTATCGCCTGACCCTCGTCGATGCCGACGACAAGCCGCTGTGTGATCCGTGGACGCTCGCGACCTTCCCGGCGCCGTCCGACCAGCCGCGACGGATGCGGCTGCTGTTCTACAGCTGCGCCGGCGGCCACGATCTGCTCGGCCGGCAATTGCCCATGGCGATCCGCACCCGGCTGCTGGACCGCGCGCTGTCCTTCGCGCCTGACGCGATCATCGCCAATGGCGATCATGTCTACTGGGACCTGCGCAGCCGCGCCCGCACCGCCTATGGCGCGCATCCCCGCGCCATCACCGAGGTCGGCGAATTCGCCCGTGAGCGGCAGGTGCTGGATGGCGGCCACAACGAGGCGGTGCTGAAGCGCGCCACCGCCCCGCAGATCGTGCCGCTGTACGGCACCCGCTGCCGCTCCATCCCCACCTTCTTCCTGCAGGACGACCACGACTATTTCGACAATGACGAAGCCGACGACACGCTGATCACCTTCCCGCCGGATCCCTTCATGCGCGCCGCCTCACGCGCCACGCAGCGGCTGTACTACCCGGAATTCCTGCCCGATCCGGCCCGCCCGCGCGGCCTCGGCGGCACGCGGGTGGATGGCATCTCGCCGAATTTCGGCACGCTGCGATACGGGAAGCTGCTGGAGGTGCTGCTGTATGATTGCCGCCGCTGGATGGCGATGCACGGGCCGACCGGCGTCTTCGTCCCGCAGACGACGGAAGACTGGCTGGTCCGCCGCATGGCGGAAGGCGAGACCGCGCATCTGATCAACGCCCCCTCCACCCCGCCCGGCTGGTCGGCCGGCAAATGGGGCGAGTGGTACGCCGATGTCGAGGCCGAGGGGCGGCTGACCACGGCGAAGGCGAAGCCCTATTGGCAGCCCGGCTGGCGCGCCCAGCACGACCGGCTGCTGGCCGCCGCCAGCGCCCGCCGCGACCGCATCCCGCTGTTCATCAGCGGCGACCTGCACGCCAGCGGGGAGACCCGCATCGCCCGCAGCGGCAGCCTGGATTTTTCCGCCAATCCGGTCGTCTCCGTGCTGTCCGGCACGCTGGGCACCGCCGGCGCCGGTTGGCCCTCAGCCTTCCGCGGCATGGTGCCGAAGACGCCGGGCGGGCTGGTGGTTGACGAAACCTTCCCCGCCATCGAGGAGAACGGCTTCACCATCGTCGACGTGACGCCGGAGGACATGACCCTGCGCTATTTCACCTGGCGGCACGCCGCGCCCGAGGCGATCGACACGCTGGAACCGGTGCGCACCACGCGGCTCGCCCGCGCGTGAGCCTGCGCTACGATCCTGCATCGCTGCGCCGCTTCGCCGCCGCCCTGTTCGAGGCCGGCGGGATGGAGGAGGAGAAGGCCGCCACCGTCGCCGACATCCTCGTCGAGGGCGACCTGATGGGCCACGACACCCATGGCCTCGCCCTGCTGGCGCCGTATCTCGATGGCCTCGCCAGCGGCGACATGAAAGGGGAGGGGCGGCCGACCGTGCTGACCGCAACCCCGATCGCCGAGACCTGGGAGGGCGACAAGCTGCCCGGCCCCTGGCTGGTGCGCCGCGCCGCCGACCTGGCCTCGGAACGGGCGCTGACCTTCGGCCTCGCCGCGGTGTCGATCCGCCGGGCGCACCACATCGGCTGCCTCGCCGCCTACCTGCCGCGGGTGGTGGAGCGCGGCCAGGTGCTGCTGGTGCTCTCCTCCGACCCCGGCACGGCATCCGTCGCGCCCTGGGGCGGCACGCGGCGGATCATCACCCCCAACCCGATCGCCGCCGGCTGGCCGAGCCCCGCCGGGCCGGTGATGATCGACGTGTCGATGTCCATCACCACCAACGGCATGACCGGCCGCCGCCGGGCGGATCGATCGTCCATGCCGCGCCGATCAGCCACGGG
>JBMOJU010000607.1:0-2196 GCA_049315625.1 Paracraurococcus sp. | reverse complement strand
CACCCGCGCGTAGAGCGGACGCGCCGCCTCGTAGCCTAAACGCGCCGTATCGTGCTCCGAACGCCGCTGAGCGACGTCGGCCAAGCCCTCTATGCAGTTCGCCTCGCCCAGCAAGTCGCCCACCCGCGCGTAGAGCGGACGCGCCGCCTCGTAGCCCGATCGCGCCGCATCGTGCTCCGAACGCGCAAGCGCGATCTTGGCCAAGTTCTGGATACAGCAGGCCTCGCCCGTCGTGTCCTGCGCCGCGGCACAGGCGGCGGCGAGTTCCCGCAGGACGCTACCGCCCTGACCGGTAAACCGACAGACCCGCGCGAAGGTCCAGGCGGCAGCGAGTGCGGCCGGGCGCAGCGCGGCATCGGCTGCGGCGTGCAGCAGGGCGGCTTCGATGTTCGGAATCTCCGGGCCGAGCCGCGCCACCGCCACGCCGCCCTCGCGGGCAAAGCTCTCGCCGAAGCTACTGGTCAGCCCCAGGAAATGCTTCGCCCAGTCACCCGCATAATCGCCCAGTAGCGGATGCGCGGCAGCGGCATGGCGGCGCAGGGGCGGCAGCAGGTCCAACCTATCGTCGCGGCGATGCGCCAGCGCCACGCACAGCAACTGCTCTCGCGCCGCCACCTCCTCCTGCCCCAACAGCGTCGCCACATCCTCGGGTGACAGCCCGGCCGGCAGCACGCCGAGCAAGCTGAACAGCAGCCGCCCTTCCGGCCCCAGGCGCGGCGAGGCCAGCGAGAATTCGATCGACCGCGCCAGCGATCCCTGCCGCGCCCCCGGTCCAGCCCGCGCATCCCGCGCCGCCGCCACGCCGGCGCGCTGCCATTCCACCAGCAGCGGCGCCAGGATGCTGTCCGGCTCCGCCCGCCAGGCGACCAGTGTCACCGCCAGCGGCAGGCCGCCGAATTCCGCCAGCAGCGCCGGCAGGTCCGGGTCGTCCCGGTACTGCGGCGCGATGTCGAGGAAGAGGTCGCGCGCCGCATCCTCCGTCAGCGGCTCCGGCCGCAGCCGCGTCGTCCAACACGGCGCCCTCGGCGTCTCCGCCCCCGCAGCGTCGCCAGCAGCGCCAGGCCCGGCATGGCGGCGAGGCGGCGCAACACCGCCTCCACCGCCTCGGCCTCGACCTCCCAGCAGGTTTCCAGATTGTCGAGCAGCAGCAGCGCCAGCGCCGCGCCCAGCGCGGCCAGTGCCGCATCGAAGCCCTGCGCCGGGTCGGCGCCGGCCGCCACAGCGATGCGCGCCTGCAAATCGGCGGCGGTGCGGGCGGCGTCGAGCGTCGCCTCGAACCGCCGCGCGCCGAAGCGGGCGACGAGGGCTTCGGCATTCGCCGCCTGCCGCGCAAGCGTGGTCTTGCCCATCCCGCCTTCGCCGAGCACCACGACGGCAACCGGGCCGGGCGCGGTAAGCGCGGCGAGGAGCTCGGCGAGCGAATCGTCGCGGCCGATGAGGCGGTCGGGTCGAGGGATGGTGGAGTCGGCGGCGGGCGGTGCGACGGGCTCACCGCCACCGGCCTGCCGCCATAGGTCGCGCAGCCTGCCGCGCGCCGGCTGTGCTTCGGCGTCGGCGCCGAACAGCTTGCCGTCGATCCAGGCGAGGTCGGCGACGTCGGGCAGGGTTTCGGCATTCAGGTAGTTGCGAACCGTGCGCTCGCCGCGCTCGGCGCCGCCGAACTCCTTCGGCGACCAGGGCGTGCCGGCCTGCCCCGGCTTCGGCGCGGCGCGAGCACCGCTGTCGAGCAGGCGGCGAAGCTCTGCTGCGAAGGGTCGGTACGCCGGCTTCGCCTTCGGCGACCCCGCCGCCTTTCCGTCGCTTTCCGCGCCTTTCCGCACCGCCGCCGGCCTTCCGTTGCGTGTGTCTAACTTACCGGGAGAGGTGGTTACTGGAGAAGTCCTCATCAACCGAGGGCTTTTCCCATGGCCTACGATACCGAAATCCTTTCACTGATCGCGCCGCTCGATCCCGACACCTGCGTGATGCTCACGGCGCAACTCCTGGCCCTGGTCGCGCTGGCGGCGGCAGGCGTGGTCGCGCTTCCCTATGCCGCGATGATGCTGCTCGACCTGATCGACGGCGTCCGCGCTGCCCGGCGCCGCGCCCCCTGCGCCTGCAAATTCGTCAAGGCGGCGGCCTATGGGGCGTTGATGCTGAAGGCGCTGTTGTGACGCGCCATGCGCCGCCGCAGCCAAACCCAGGGCTTCGTCCGGG
>JBMOJU010000606.1:0-2196 GCA_049315625.1 Paracraurococcus sp. | reverse complement strand
GCCGCCGCGGCGCCGGGCGCGCCGGCCGCCGGCCCGCCGGCCTCGAATTGGCTGGAGGCCGTCGCCACCTATCGCTCCATGGCGGAATGGCTCGACCTCATGCGGCGGCTGAAGGGCGCGGGGCCGGTGGCCTCGGTCGACATCCAGGCGATCGCGGTGGATGCCGCGCGGATCCGGCTCGGCCTGCGGGCACCGACCGAGACGGCCGTCGGCGACCTCGCCGGGCTGGGAATCCAGCTCGTGCCGGCGGTCGGGACCAGGCCGGGCGAAGCCTGGCGCGTGGGCCTTGCCGGGGGCGGCTGACCCGCAGGGCACGCGGCCGCGGGACGCCGCCGCCCCGCCCGCGATGCTGTTCACCCTGCCGAACATGATCACCCTGGCACGGCTCTGCGCCGTGCCGGCGACCATCTGGCTGATCCTGCAGCACCGGCTCGACCTCGCCTTCCTCGCCTTCATCGGCGCCGGCATCTCGGACGGGGTGGATGGCTGGCTGGCGCGGGCCCGCAACGCCCGCAGCGCGCTCGGCGCCCTGCTCGACCCGGTGGCGGACAAGGCGCTGCTGGTCTCGGTCTATGTCACGCTCGCGGCCATCGGCACGCTGCCGGACTGGCTGGCCATCCTCGTCGTGTTCCGCGACGTGGTCATCGTCGGCGGCATCCTGGTGCTCTGGGTGCTTGGCCAGCCGCCGGCGATCAAGCCGTTGCTGGTCTCGAAGCTCAACACCGTGCTGCAGATCGGCCTTGCCGCGCTCGCCCTGCTGCTGGAAGGCTTCGGCCTGACCGCGGCGGTCCTGCTGGACCTGCTGATCTGGGCGGTTGCCCTCTCGACCCTGGCCTCCGGGGCGGCGTATGTGACCGCGACGCTTCGCCGCCCCTGGACGGCGCCGGATGGGCCATGATGTCGGTGCCATGAACGTTCTGCCGCCCGAGCGCGGATCCCCCCGCCCCGCCGAGCCGGCGCCGAAGCCGCGCGCCGAGCTCGCGCACCGGCCGCCGCCGGTGCCGCCGCGCGTCGCCACCCGCACCCAGCGCATTGCGCTGTTTGCCGGCGTCGGCTCGGCGCTGCTGCTCGGGCTCTGGGTCTTCTCGCCGATCCTGACGCCCTTCGTGCTGGCCGCGGTCATCGCCTATTTCCTCGACCCCCTGGCGACGCGGCTGAGCCGGCTCGGCCTGCCGCGGACCCTGGCGGCGCTGCTGCTGGTCCTTGGGATGGTCGCGGTGGCGCTGCTCGGCCTGCTGCTGCTCTACCCGCTGCTGATCGCCCAGGTGACGGTGCTGCTGCAACGCCTGCCGAGCTACGTGCTGGGCGTCGGCCAGGCGATGCGGGATGCGCTGGCGCTGCTGGCGGAACGGCTGGGGCCGGATGTCTTCGATGCCAAGCTGCAGGACCTCGCGGTCGGCCAGGCCGGCGCGATCATCTCCTTCCTCGGCACCTCGCTGGCCCGGCTGATCGGCGGCGGCGTCGCGCTGTTCAACGTCTTCACCCTCGTCACCGTGACGCCGGTGGTCGCCTTCTACCTGCTGCGCGACTGGCCGCGCATGCTGCTGCGGATGGATGCCTGGCTGCCGCGCCGCTCGGCCGCGACGCTGCGGCAACTGGCGCGCGACACCGACCGGCTGCTCTCGGCCTGGCTGCGCGGCCAATTGCTCTGCTGCACGCTGCTGGCGGTCTACTACGCCGCGGCGCTCTCGGCGGTGGGGCTGGAGCTCGGGCTGACCGTCGGCCTGGTCTCCGGCATCCTCTCCTTCATCCCCTATATCGGCTCGATCACCGGGCTGATCACCGCGCTCGGCCTGGCGCTGGCGCAATTCGGCACCTGGAACGGGGTGCTGACGGTGCTGGCGGTCTTCATCGCCGGCCAGATCATCGAGGGCTACATCATCTATCCCCGCCTGCTCGGCGACCGGGTCGAGTTGCACGCGGTCTGGGTGATCTTCGCGCTGTTCGCCGGCGGCGTCGCCTTCGGCTTTCTCGGCGTGCTGCTGGCGGTGCCGCTGGCGGCGGTGATCGGCGTGATCGCCCGCTACTGGCTGCGGCGCTACCTGGAGAGCCCGCTCTATCTCGATCCGCCACGGACGGGGCTTTGACTGTTGGCCGGGACAGGGTTCGCCGCTTCTCGCCGGAACGAGACAAGGTCGGGGAGGATGTATCCTCCCGTTGGACGCAGTGCGTCCAAGCCTCCTCTGTTCTTCCGGA
>JBMOJU010000605.1:0-2198 GCA_049315625.1 Paracraurococcus sp. | reverse complement strand
CAGCCGCGCGGCGAAAATCCTGCCGCGCGGTGCGGCGAACCATGCCATCACCCGACTGTTGTCCCGCGGGCGGAGGCAGCCATGATCAAGGCACCCGAACGTCACGTCTTCGCCGATGACGGCAGCGTCCCGCACACCCCGCGCTGCGGTTCCGTGCCGCGCTGCCGCCGGGCGATCCCGTGGCGGCCGAGGCGCTGTTCGCCCGGCATGGCTGGCCACCCGCCTGGCGCAACGGCATCCACCCCTACCACCACGACCACCCCGATGCGCATGAGGCGCTGGCGATCATCCGTGGCCGCACCCACCCGCCGAGCCCGTCACGGGCCGCGCCTGGCCGCGTTCCGCAACCCAGGCTTGATCATGTTGCTTCGCAACGGTCCTTTGCGTAGCGTCCGCCCGCCGCCGGAGACGTCGCAATGATCGCCATCCTGTTCGCCCTGTCGCTGTTCGGGGCCGTAGCCGCGCAGGCCCAGCCGCTGCCGAACGCCGCGCCGCCAAACAGCGTCAACAAAGTGACCGCCGATGCCTTCGCCGCCTGCCGCCAGGCTGGTGGCCGCCCCGAGGTGAAGGCGGGCTACCAGACCAACTACGAGATCAACCACGACGGCAAGCCGGACGTCCTGCTCGACATGTCGCGCCTCGCCTGCGTGGAGACGACGAGCGCCGCGCCCGCCTGCGGCAGCGTCGGCTGCCCGCTGCGGATCTTCCTCTCCGGGCCGAAAGGGCTGCAGCCGGCGCTCGACCTGCCCGTGCTGCGCTGGTCGGTGGCGTTGCAGGGCCCACGCACGGTGCTGACGCTGTCGCTGCCCGGCAGCCAGTGCGAGCCAACCAGCGCCGCCGCCTGCGAGCGCAGGCTGGTCTGGAACGGCCATGGCTTCGCCGACCAGAAAACCGGCCACGCCTTCCCCGCCAAGCATTGAGCGGCGCCCCTGGCCGCAACGGCGATGTCGTGGAAGGCTGCGCCCGGAGGGGGAGGCAGCGACGCCATGACCGACATCTTCGACATCATGCACACCACCCGCGCCATGCGCCGGCTGAAGCCGGACCCGGTGCCGGACGAGCTGATCGTGCGCATCCTGCGCGCCGGCGCCTCCGCCGCGAATGGCGGCAATACGCAGAAATGGCGCTTCCTGGTGCTGAAGGACCCGGCCCGCAAGCAGGCGGTCCAGACCTGGTACAAGAAGGCGTATGAGGAGGTGATCGGCCCGCGCTACGCAGGCAGCGCACCGCCTCCCGGCACCGATGCGGCGCGCTACCACCGCCAGCACCAAGCGGTGGAGTACCTGACCGAACACTACCACGAGGCGCCGGTCTGGATCGTCGCCTGCCTGATCGACGACACGCCGAGCCGCTGGTCCGGCGCCTCGATCTACCCGGCGGTGCAGAACATGCTGCTGGCGGCGCGCGCGCTCGGCCTCGGCTCGACCCTGACGACACGGCACCTGATCTTCGAGGCGGAGTCAGAGGCGGCGCTCGGCCTGCCGCCCGGCGTGCACAGCTACGCCATCCTGCCGATCGGCTGGCCGATGGGGAATTTCGGCCCGGTCGGCCGCGGCCCGCTGGAGGAGATCACGTACCTCGACAATTGGGGTGAGACCTGGGAGGCCGCCAAGGGCGGCTAAACGATCTCGCGGTACAGCCGCTCATCGTACAGGCTGCCGCCGAGCGGCCCGAGCGTGTTGCGCGCGGCGATGGTCGGCGCGGCAACGGCATGCGCCAGCAGCGCCGCCTCGTCGTGCCAGCACTCCACCACGGTGAAGTGGTTCTGCCGGCTGAGTTGAATCAGCGCGTCGAAGCCGAGATTGCCGGGGGTGCCGCGGCTCGCCTCGGTCAGCGCGGCGGTGGCGGCGGCGCCGGCCTCGCGCCCCGTCGGCACGACATCGATGTGGGTGACGACGAAGATCGCGCCCGGCACCGGCGTCGTCGCGCCGACCGACATGGTCAGATGCGGCCGCTCGTCATAGGGCGCGATCAGCAGCGGGCCGAGCGACGCCCGCAGCGCCGCCATGGCCGGCGAGCCGCGCTGCGCCTCCGCCGCCGCCGGGTCCTTCCAGGTCTCGACGATGGCGAGGTGGTGCGGCCGGTCGATCCGCCGCAGCAGCCGCAGCGAGGTCAGCGCTGCGTTGCCACGGGTCGCCGCGGCATGCTGCCGCAGCCGGTCGAGCATGCCGGGCGGGAGCGGTTTCGCCTGCGGTGCG
>JBMOJU010000604.1:0-2201 GCA_049315625.1 Paracraurococcus sp. | reverse complement strand
GAGAGCGGCGAGTGCTTCGTCCGCCTGCTGCCGGTCGACATCACGCCGGCCAACCCGATCGGCCTGCGGCTGCAGGTGCTGGAGAGCGATCACCTCGACACAGCACGGCAGGGCGTCATCGAGGGCGTCCCCACCCTGCAGGGCATTGGCCTCGGCGAGGCCGGCGAGCCGGTCGGCTATTGGCTGCACCGCGTGCATCCCGGCGCATCATGGGTGCTGCCGGGCGGCGCCACCTGGCTCAGCAGCCAGCGCGTACCGGCCCGCGACGTGCTGCACATCTATCGCAAGCGCCGGCCTGGCCAGCTCAGGGACGTGTCCTGGCTGGCGCCGGTGCTGAACCGCCTGCGCGATCTCGGCGACTATGAGGCGGCCCTGCTCATGAAGGCCAAGATCGAGGCTTGCCTGGCCGCGGTGGTGTCCGAGGATGGCGACGACGCCATGACCGGCCCAGCGTCGGGCCTGCTACGCGACGCTCAGGGCCGCACCGTCGAGAGCTTCGAGCCTGGCATGATCCTGTATCGCCGCGGCATGGGATCCGTGGAGGTGGTGAACCCCTCCGGTGGGGGCAGCCACGCCGCCTTTGCCCGCCGCGCGCTGGAGGCGTCGGCCGTCGGCACCGGCCTCACCTACGACCAGGTGGCGGGTGATCTCACCCAGGCGAACTACTCCTCGCTGCGGGCCGGCAAGATCGAGTTCCGCCGCCTTTGCGAGCAGGTGCAGTACGGCATGCTCATCCCCATGCTTGTGCGGCCCATCGCGGATCGCTTCCACGCCCAGGGCGCGCTGCTCGGCCTGTGGGGCGCCGATGTGCCCGATGGTCTGTCGCACGTCCCGCCGGCGCACGAGATGATCGACCCGCTCAAGGACACTACAGCCCTCATTGCGCAGGTCCGCGCGGGCTTCGTGCCGCAGCCCGAGGCCGTCGGCGCCTTCGGCTACGACTTCCGCCAGGTCATCGAGATGATCCGCGAGGCCAATGCCCTGCTGGATGACGCGGGCCTCTCGCTCGACACGGATCCGCGCCGCGTCGCCAAATCCGGCGCCGCCCAGGACGCGGCCCAACTCGCCGCCATCGAAATCGCCGCCACCGGCGCCGCAGCGCCGCGTGCGGATGCGGGCGCCACACCCAGTCCAGGAGTATCGCCATGACCACCGGTGCCTATGATCCCGTCGAGGACATGCTCAAGGTGAAGTCCGTCCAGAAAAAATGGCGCGACAGTTTCACCGGCGCCGAGCTCAACCCCGGCAAATGGACCAACCAGATCGGCAGCGGCGCCACCATCAGCGTCGGCAGCGGCCTCCTCACCATGGCCAGCGGCGCGACAGCCGATGCCGAGACCTGGGTGCTCAGCACCGAGACCTTCACCGTGCCCTTCCGGTTGTCGATCGGCCTGACGCTGTCACAGCGTCTCGCCAACCAGAGCTTCTGGGTCGAGGCCGTCAGCGTGAACCGGGAGACAGGAGTGCCGGACGGGCTGCACGCCCTCAGTCTGCTCTTCGATGGCACGACGGCGACGCTGGCCAAGTACGAGGTACAGAATGGCGGCCTGGCGCGACTCACCTCGGCGGCCTCGACCTTCCCCACCACGGCGAGCGGTGGCGTCTATGAAATCGAACCCTTCGCGGATGAGGCCTGGTTCCACGGCGGCACGCTGGACGCCACCACGGGCCGGGCCAATTCCTATCGCCGGCACCAGCAGATCCCGGATCCGAATGCGCTCTACAAGGTGCGGCTGCGCTGGCTGAATGCGGCGACGCCGCCGGCCAGCAGCACCAATGCGGTGGTGCAGTACATCGCCGTGCAGGACTATGCCGAGCTCACGGCAGAGATCACCGCCGGGCGCGGCCAGTCCGTCGCCGGCCAAAGCGTGGCCGTCGGCGTGGTCAGCATGCCGGCGGTGAGCACGGTGGGCGGCCAGGCTCGCAACACGACTGGCGCGCTGCCGATGCTGGTGGCGACCGGTGCCTCGGCGAACCCAGTGGCGGTGACCACCGGCCGCGGTGTCGACCTGCTGGCGACGCTGATCGGCGCGCTGGTCACCAAGCCCTTCTCGCTCCCCGAGCTCGACTGGTCCTATGTCGGGCCGATCGCTGGCCTCCCCACGGCCACCGACACGGCCGTGCGGGCCGCGGCCGGCGTGGGGCTCCGCAGCTACATCACCGGCCTGCAGGTGCAGAATACCTCCGCCACGGCGAGCGAG
>JBMOJU010000196.1:0-9792 GCA_049315625.1 Paracraurococcus sp. | reverse complement strand
CGCGACGCTGGAGGCGCTGTCGGAGCTGGTGGCCGCTGCCGGGCTCGACGACCCGTCGGAATTCGCGCTGGAGCATTTCCGCCGACGGATCTCGGCGCATGAGGTGCGGTCCTTCGCCGACCTCTATCCGCGGCTGGCGCCGGGCGCCTTGCTGCGCGGCACGGATGACCCGCGCTTCGCCGCCTATTGGGCGCAGGCGGACGCCCACAGCTTCCAGCCGCAGCGCCTGATCGCGGCCTGAGGGCTTCCCCCGGCCGGCCCTTCCTGCTTTCTGGGGCCGGGAGGAATCAACCGATGGGCCCCGCTACCGCCATGAATCTCGGCCGTCTGCTGACCCAGACGGCCCGCCGTGTGCCCGATGCCGTCGCGCTGGTGTGGGGCGAGCGGCAATGGAGCTTCGCCGCGCTGGATGCCCGGGTGGACCGCCTTTGCGCCGCGCTGCGCGCACGCGGCATCGGCAAGGGTGACCGCATCCTGACGCATAGCCGCAACGGCAATGCGATGTTCGAGATGATGTGGGCGGCCTTCAAGCTCGGAGCGGTCTGGGTGCCGACCAATTTCCGCCTGACACCGACGGAGGTCGGCTACCTCGCCGAAACCTCCCGCGCCCGGGTGCTGCTGCGCGACCGCGGCTTCGCCGGCCACGCCGATGCGATCCGCGCCGCCGGGCACTGCACCCTGGTGCTGGCGGTGGGAGACGCGCGGGAGGATGAGATCGACTACGAGGCCGCGCTGGCGGCGGCCGTGCCGCCGCCGCCCGACCACGAGGCGGATGTGGAGTACGCCGATCCGCTCTGGTTCTTCTTCACCTCCGGCACCACCGGCCGGCCCAAGGCGGCGGTTCTGACGCATGGCCAGATGGCCTTCGTCGTCACCAACCACCTGGCGGACCTCTTCCCCGGCGTGACCGAACGCGATGCCTCGCTGGTGCTGGCGCCGCTGTCGCATGGCGCCGGCATCCACCAGCTCGGCCAGATCGCGCGCGGCGCCCGCACCATACTGCTGCCGACCGAACGCTTCGACGTCGAGGAGGCCTGGCGGCTGGTCGAGGAACACCGGGTGACCAACATGTTCACCGTGCCGACCATCCTGACCGCGCTGGTCGAGCACGAGGCGGTCGACCGCTACGACCATTCGACCTTGAAGCACGTGATCTATGCCGGGGCGCCGATGTACCGCGCCGACCAGAAGCGGGCGTTGCAGAAGCTCGGCCCCTGCCTGGTGCAGTATTTCGGCCTGGGCGAGGTCACCGGCAACATCAGCGTCCTGCGGCCGGACCAGCACAGCATCGAGGATGACGCGAGCTTCCCGCTCGGCTCCTGCGGCAGTGCGCGGACGGGCATGGACATCGCCATCCTGGACGAAGCCGGCGCCCGCGTGGCGCCGGGCGAGACCGGCGAGATCTGCGTCCGCGGCCCGGCCGTCTTCGCCGGCTATTTCGAGAACCCGGAGGCGAACGAGAAGGCGTTCCGGGGGGGATGGTTCCACACCGGCGACCTCGGCCACCTGGATGCGCGGGGGTTCCTGACCATCACCGGCCGGGCGTCGGACATGTACATCTCGGGCGGCAGCAATGTGTACCCGCGGGAGGTGGAGGAGGCGATCCTCACCCACCCAGCAGTGCTGGAATGCGCCGTGGTCGGCCTGCCGCATCCTCGATGGGGCGAAAGCGGCGTCGCCGCCGTGGTGGCCCGCGCCGGCCACGGCGTAACCGAAGCCGAGGTGCTGGCGCATCTGAACGACCGTCTGTCGCGCTACAAGCAGCCGCTGCGGGTGGTGGTGTGGGACGCGCTGCCCAAATCCGGTTACGGCAAGATCCCGAAGCGCCTGGTGCAGGACCGGCTGCGGGAGGAGGGCATCGGCTTCTGAGCACGCGCATGGTGCGCCGCAGCATCGGGTGGTAAGGCGGTCCGATGCTGCCGCGCCCCTGGTTCCTGCCCATCATCCTCGGCGCCATGTCGGCCTTCGGGCCGCTGGCGACCGACATGTATCTGCCGGCCTTCCCCGCCATCGCCGCCGGGCTGCCGGCCGACCCGGCCGCGGTGCAGGGTACGCTGGCCGCCTTCTTCGCCGGCATGGCCGTGGCGCAGCTGGTCTATGGCCCACTCGCCGATCGGCTGGGACGCCGGCCGCCGCTGCTGATCGGGCTGGCGATCTTCACCCTGGCCTCGATCGGCTGCGCCACCACCGGCGAGATCGGCACGCTGGCCTGGCTGCGCTTCGGCCAGGGCCTCGGCGGCTGTGCCGGCATGGTGATGGCCCGCGCCATCGTCCGAGACCTGGCCGAGGGCCCGGCGGCGATCCGGCTGATGGCACAGCTCGGCCTGGTGATGGGGCTGGCGCCGATCCTGGCGCCCTCGATCGGCAGTGCGCTGCTGGCCATCGGCTCCTGGCGGCTGATCTTCTGGGTGCTGGCGCTCTATGCCGCCGGGCTTGCCGCCGTGGTCGCGCTGCTGCTGCCGGAAAGCCTGGCGCCGCAGAACCGCCGGCAGGACGGGCCAGTGGCGATCCTGCGCACTTACATGCGGCTGCTGCGGGACCGCCATTTCCTCGGCCACACGCTGGCGCTGGCGCTGCCGACGGCCGGGATGTTCGCCTATATCGGCGGCTCGCCCTTCGTCTACATGGAGCTCTTCGCCGTCCCGCCATCGCAGTACGGGCTGTTCTTCGGCCTCAACGCCCTCGGCATCATGATCGTCGCGCAAAGCGTCGCCCGGGCGGCACGACGGTTGGAGCCATCCCGCCTGCTGCGCACCAGCCTGGCCGGCATGGCGATTGCGGGCGCCGCCCTGCTGGTCGTCGCGGCAACCGGCATCGGCGGCTTCCCGGCCATCGCCGCGCTGGTCTTCGCCTATGTCGCCGGCATCGGCGCGGTGATGCCGCTGGCGACGACGCTGGCGATGGGGCCGCAGGGGCGGAATGCCGGCAGCGCCTCCGCCCTCATCGGCACGCTGCAATTCGGTCTCGGCGCGGTGGCGGGCGCGCTGGTCGGCCTGCTGCATGACGGCACCGCGGTACCGATGGCGGCGGTGATCGCCGCCTGCGGCCTGGGCGGGCTGCTGGCGCTGCGCGGCCTCGTCCGGTAGGCGCTATCGCGGCAGATGCTCGGCGATGTAGGGCGGCAGGTTGAAGGCGCCGACATGAATCTCCGGCGTCCAGTACCGCGTCACGCCGAGGATGCCGGCCGCCGCGGCGCGGGCGCGAATCGCCTCGACCGGCGCGGCGCGGAGCGACGCATCCTTCGCCGCCCAGCCCAACGTCATGAAGCCGCCGACATAGGTCGGGACCGCCGCGACATAGGCGAAGACGTCGGCGAATGACTTGCCGCGCCGCAGCGACGTCTCGCGCAATTCGTCGGCCTGCATGAAGGGCACGCCGCACTGGTTCACCACCAGGCCATGCGCGCTCAGCAGCCGGGCGCAATTGGCGTAGAATTCATCGGTGAACAGCACCTCGCCGACGCCGATCGGGTCGGTACTGTCGACGATGACGACGTCGAAGGATGCATCCGGCGCCTGCTTCACATAGTCGATGCCGTCGCCGACGATGACCTCGGCGCGCGGATCGGCCCAGGCGTCGCCGGCGATCCCCGGCAGATGTTCCTTCGCCAGCCGGATCACCTCGCCGTCGATCTCGACCATCACGGCGCGCTCGACGCCGCGATGCTGAAGCACGCGCCGCAGCACGCCTCCATCGCCGGCGCCGATGATCAGCACGCGCTTCGCCGCGCCATGCGCCAGCAGCGGCACATGCGCCAGCATCTCCTGGTAGACGAACTCGTCCGCCTCGGTGATCTGCACCACGCCGTCGAGCAGCATGACGCGGCCATGCGTGTGGCTCTCGAAGATCATGATGTCCTGGAAGTCGCTCCGCACCCGCGCGAGTTCCCGCTTCACCAGGAAGCGCTGGCCCCAGGCGCTGTAGAGCGTCTCGTTCACCCAAGAATCGGTCACGGCAGCCGCACCCTCAAACAGGAAAGGGCGGGACCCTAAGGCCCCGCCCCGGAACCCGCACGCTCGGATCGATGTCAGCCGACGAGGCCGCGCTTGTGCTCGGCGAGCTGGACGCGGCCGGGCTGGAAGCCGCGCTTCAGCACCGGGATGGCGCGATAGGGATTGCATTCGCCGCAGACGAAGATGTCGAGCGCGGCGTAATCCCGTTCCGGCCATGTGTGGATGGAGACATGGCTCTCCGCCAGCACCAGCACGCCGGAGACGCCGCTGTTCGGGCCGAAATGATGGAAGTGGCCGTGCAGGATCGTCGCACCGGTCGCTACCGCGGCTTCGCGCAGAACGTCGTCGATATGCTCGGGATCCGCCAGATTCGTGGCGTCCCACAGGTCGATGATCAGATGCGTGCCGGCGAACTTCACGCCGTCACGACTGACAAAATAATCCTTCGCCTCGCTCACCGAGGTTTCACAGTTCTGGGCTTCGCTCGGGAGCTGCTCCGAGACCATCCCCAGTTGGAGTAGAGCGTCCATTTCGGGCCCCTGTTCCCACCAGTAGATGACCGGGTTGATCGATGTCGATCTGGTCAACGGCGGCGGCATATGGGGCAAGGGGGGGTCGGACGCAAGCCATTTTCTGCACACGGCGGCCGAAAATATTGCCGCTACCCCCCACGGGGGACGCGGGACTCAGCGCGTGACGGGTCCGCCCGCCCGCAATGCCTCCAGCCGCCGCGGCAGGTTTCGGAAAAGTTGCAGCTCGCGCTGCAGCCGCGGCAAATCCGCCAGGCCGCGCAGTGGATCGGCGGTGAGCACGCTGAAGGCCTCCGCCAGCGGCCCCTCCCCCATGCGCGCCGCGTGGCGCTCGCGCAGCGCGCCGAGCCCCGCCTCCTCGCCCGCCAGCGCGAGCAGCACGGCTTGCCGCAACACCCTCCGGCGCTGCGATTCGTCGAGCGCGGCGGGCGCTTCCGGCAAGGTCGTGGCGAGGTGCGCCCCGAGCGCCGCGGCAGCGCCGGGCCAGTCCGCCGAATCGGCGAGCACCTCCGCCAGCGCCTCCCCAGCCGCAGGCCCCAGCGCACGGAGTGCAGCGATCGCCCCCGCCTGGCGGCCACGTCGTGCCTCCGCGCGCGCCGCCAGCACGCCACGGCCAAGCGCCGTCGCGGGCGGCAATTCCTCCACCGCGCTGTCGCCGAGCGCCGCGAGCGCGCCAGCGGCATCGTCCGCGTCGAGCCGCATCGACGCCAGCCGCTGGCCGAGCACCGCACGGGTCGCACCGCCGGCGCGTTCCATCGCCGCCCGCAGCAGAGTCGCCGCACGGTCGCCGAGATCGAGCGCCAGCAAGCGATCCACCAGCAACAGCACCGCCGCCTCGCCCTGCGCATCGGGCGGCAGCAGCGCGGGGTAGGCATCGAACAAGGCGACAGCGGGGAGCGGCGGCGCCTCCGCCAGAGCCGCGAGGAAGCTCTCGCGCAGCGCCGGCTGCAACGCCGCGGCGGCGGAGTCGGGCACCATCGCCACCGTCTCCCGCATCAGCGCCAGGGCGCCGCGGCCATCGCCGGCCGCACGGCGCAGCGCCGCAAGGCGCAGCCGCGTCTCGATTTCCTGCGCGTCGCCGCGCCAGGCGAACAGCGCCGCCTCCAGCGCCTTCGCCGCCTGGCCGGCATCGAGCTTCCCCGTCGCCAGGCGCAGTTCCACCGCCCGACGGATCGCCCGCGCCCGCGCCAGACGGTCCCGCCCGCCGGCGATCCGGTCATAGGCCGCGAGCGCCTCCTCTGCCTTGCCTTCCGAGTCGGCCTGGATGGCGCGCGGCAGGGCGAGTTCCTCCGCCGCGCCGGCCGCTGACAGCACCTGACCGAGCGCCGCGCCGTCGCCCACCTCCGCCAGCGCCAGCGCCGCCAGCGGCAGCAGCCGCGCCCGCAGCGCCCCGGGATAGGCCAACACCAAGGGCAGCGTCGCGGCAAAGCCGGGCCCCGCCAGGCGCCATTCGCCCTGCGCCGCCGCCAGCGCCGCCCGCCACAACGTAGCCTCGTCGGTGTCCGGCCAGGCCGGCGAGCGCAGCGCCTCCGTCTCCGCCAGGCGGCCCGACAGCAGCGCCGCGGCGGCGGCCAGCGCGCCGTAGCGCGAATCGGTGGCGGCGCGCGGATCCTCCGCGAAGCCCAGCGTGAGCATTGCCTGCGCCTCCTGCGGCAGGCCGAGCGCCAGCAGCGCCTCCCCCGCCGCGCGGCGCTGCGACATGCGCCCGAGCGGCGGCGCGCCGGCGATCCCCGCCTGCAGCCCCTGCAACCGCGCTAGCAATTCCGGCGTGGCCTGGGCCGGCAGATCGAAGCTGCGGGTCATGGCGGCCGCCACCGCGGGCCGCAGGGCGGCGGCGTCCAGCGCCAGGCGCCCACCGCCGGCGGCGCTGAGGATGAATCGGTCGCGCGAGGGGATCAGCGCGATGCCATCCGAGCGGGCCAGCACCGCGGCCCCCAGCGATGTCGGCGGCAGTTCGATCTCCGGCAGGCGGCGGGCGATGGCGGTCGCCTCCTCCCCCCGACGCAGGGTGCCGAGCAACAGTGGCAGCCCGGTCTCTGGATCGGTGACCGGCACCACCCGGCCCGGCGCGGCGGCCCGCAGCACCAGTCGGGGCGACGGACCGGGTTCCGCCTCCAGCACCATGGGCTGCCCGGGCAAGCCGGACCCGACGGGAGGCCGGACTGCTTCCAGCACCCAGCCGCCGGCCTCGCTGCGGGCCCGCAATTCGGCGGGCGGCGCAAGCGGCACCCGGATCAGCGTGGCCCCCGGCAGCGTCTCCGATCGTATCGCACCGAAGACCGGGTCGCCGAGCAATGGTCGCAGGTCGGGGGCCACAGCGCTGTCGAAGACCGCCAGCACCTGGTCGCCGCGACGCAGCACGGCAGCAGCGGTCTCGGCCGGGAATGGCAGCAGGATACCGGGTGGCCCATGCGGCCCGGCCAGCACCCGGGCCGGCGGCGCGGCTGCTGGTGGCAGGCTCGCCGGAGGCGCGGCCGGCGTCTCCACCCGCGGCACCTCCGGCGTCGGCGGCGCGGCGGCCGCGACGACCGGCGGCGCCACGAGCGCCGGCGGTACCGGCACGGCGGGAACCGAGGGCGGCCGTGGGTCCGCCCGCGCCGCCACGGCGGGCGGGTCGAACAGGTCCACCACGACCCGCCCACCCAGGCGGTAATGCCGCAGCCGCGCACCAGGCCGCAGCGTCAGGCGGGCGACCTCCGCCTCCGCCGCCAGCGCCACCAGGTTGCGCGGCAGCCGCCGCGGCGGGCGCAGGTCGGTGCCCGGCGGAAAGCGCAGCAGCACGGACTCGCCCTGCTGTTCCAGCGTGTAGGCGGGCGGCACCGGCCAGTCGAAGACCAGCCGGCCGAAGCCGGGATGGTCGCCGGCCCGCACCGCAACGCGCTCCGCCACGCGCTCCGCCACGGCAAGGCCGGGCAGCAGCACCAGCAGCAGGGCCAGCGCCAGCCGCATCAGTCGAAGCTCGCCAGCAGCCGGTCGACATCCGCCTGCGATGTCGCCGCGGCCGGCAGTTGCGGCCCGTTGGCCAGCCGCTCACCCTCGGTTCGTCCGTCGTCGGCTGGCGCGGGCCCGCGCTCCGCGACATCCGGCCGCACGAAGGACGCGGTGACGGCGGCGACGCGCGTCTCGATCGCCTTCAACGCCGACACCACCTTGCCGATGCGCTGGCCGGTGATGTCCTGGAAGCTGCACGCTTCGTAGATCCGCGTCACCGCGGCGGCGACAGTCTCCGCCGCCTCGCCCGACAGGGTCGCCTGCAGCGCCTCCAGCGTCTCGCAGCTGTCGAGGATCTCGTTGGTCGCCTCGGCGGTGTGCTCCACCACCGCGTCAAGCTCGTCGGTCGCCGCCGGGATGTGGCTGTGGTTGATGTCGTCGACGCGCAGCGCGGCGATCTCCGACTTGGCGCGCTTCACCTCGCGGCCCAGCGCCTCCAGCTCCGAGAGGAGCGCCGCCTCGGTCACCGTCATGGCGCCGGAGAGGCTGCCGAGGACGGCGCGGACCGCCTCCTCGATCCGGTCCTGGCCGGGGATGCCCTCAGGCATGGGTCATCACCTTCTCGATCTTCTCGCGCAGCGTCTCGGCGTTGAAGGGCTTGACGATGTAGTTCGAGACACCGGCCTGCTTGGCGGCGACCACGTTCTCGGTCTTGCTCTCGGCGGTGATCATGATGAAGGGCGTGTCCTTCAGCCGGGCATCCGCGCGGACCTCCTTCAGCAGGTCGAGCCCGGTCATCGGCTGCATGTTCCAGTCGGAGATGACCAGGCCGAAGCTGCCGGCGCGCAGCTTGGCCAGCGCCTCCTGTCCGTCCGTCGCCTCCTCGACATTGTCGAATTCGAGCTGCTTGAGCAGATTGCGGATGATCCGCAGCATCGTCTTGTAGTCGTCGACGATGAGGACGTTGGTGTTCTTGTCCATGGGCGGCCTCTGGTGTCCTTTTCCGGGTTGCGGGGATCAGGGTCGGTCAGCGGGGCGGGCGCGGTGGCGCGCCAGCTCCGCGGTGATGCTGCGGGCGCGGTCGGGCTTCATGGCGCCCAGCACGGGGGCCGCCTTGCGCTCCCCCATGCGGTCGAGGATCTGGAGCAGCACCGGCGATTCCAGCTCGTCGAAGATCGCCGCGGCGTCGCGCGGGCGCATGCCTTCGTACAGCTTCACCATCTGCCGCCAGCCGGTTTCCTCGCGCTCGCCCAACCGTTGGTCGAAGGCCTGCAACCGCTGCTGCAGGGCGCCGAGCTCATCGAGGCGCAGCGCGATCCGCTTTTCGGCGGCGGCGAGTGTCATCTCCCGCGCCGCCAACGCCTGCTCGCGCGCATCGAGCGCCGTCCGTCGCGCCCGCAGGCCTTCCAGCAGCGCGCGCTCCGCCTGCTGCTCCGGCGAGGGCGGCTCGGGCGGCACCGGCTGCAACGGCCGCGCGGGTGCCGGGGTGGGCGCGGCGGCGCGCGAGGCGGGCGATGGCTCGCTGCTGGCGCGGGCCGGCGTGACGAGCGCGACGCGGGGAGCACTCGGCGGCGCCAGGAAGGCCTGCAGCTTCGCCGCCAGCAGCAGCGCCATGGCGGCCAACGCCACAGGAAGCAGACGCGGGCGCATCACCGGCCCATCCGGAGCGCGCGCAGCAGCGCCCGCTCGGCCTGGCTGCGGCCCGGCTCGTCCGGTGTTTCGGGCGCCGCCGGTTCCCGCGCCAGCGGCCGCGCGGCACGCACAGCCGCCTCCAGCCGGTCGGCGATCGCCTCAGCCCGCTCCACCAGGTAGCGCAGATCATCGCGCAGCGGCTCGGCCGCCGCCAGCTTCTCGGCCAACTGCCGCCCACCACCCTCCGCCGCCGCCCGCAGCCGGATGGAGGCGGCCTCGGCCAGCCGGGTCGCCTCGGTCAAGGTCCCGGCGCTGCCATCCAGGACCGCGCGGTCGCGGCGGACCGCGGCCAGGCTGCGTTCGAGCCGCAACACGAGCGGCAGCGCCACCGCCAGGAGCAGGATGACGACGCCCTGCAACGCCCATTCGAGCCAGCCCATCGGCTCAGGCCCCATCCTGCGGCTTGCGCAATTCGCGCGCGATCCGCACCGCCAGCCGGTTCTCCCGCCGGCCCAATTCGGCCTCGAACAGCGGGACCTCGCCGCAGCGGAGCATCACCGGCGCACCCGGCGCGACGTTCAAGGTGATGCGATCGCCGCGCTGCAGCGACATGATGGAGGCCAGCGGCATCGCCTGCTCATCGAGCACCACGTCGAGCGCCAACTCGGTGTGGCGCAATTCCTCTGCCAGGTGGGTTTCCCAGATGCTGTCGCGGCCGAATTTCTCGCCCATGAATTGCTGCAGCA
>JBMOJU010000008.1:0-37184 GCA_049315625.1 Paracraurococcus sp. | reverse complement strand
TCTGCACCTTGCCTTCGGCCTTGTCGGCCTTGCCTTCGGCCTGCAGCTTGGCGTCACCGGTCACCTTGCCGGCCATGTCCTTCACGGCGCCCTTGACCTGCTTGGCAGCGCCTTCAATGCGGTCCTTGTCCATGACTGGTCCTCCGTTGGCCGGCGCGACAGCGCACCGGCTTCCGGGGCCGAAACGCGGCGCCGGCGCCGAAGGTTGCGCGACCACGTCGTCCGAACCGCATTGGCTGCGTCAGCCGCAGCTCGCCAGCGCCGCATCCACCGCCGCGCCGAAGCGGTCGACGATCATGTCCACCTGCGCGGCGGTGACATTGTAGGGCGGCGCCAGGATGGCGTGGTCGCCCTGGCGGCCATCGATCGTGCCGCCCATCGGGTAGCAGGCGAGGCCGCGGTCGAAGGCCTCCCGCTTCACCCGTTCGTTCAGTTTCTGGGCCGGGTCGAAGACCTGCTTCGCGGCGCGGTCGGTGACGAACTCCACCGCCCAGAACAGGCCGCGCCCGCGGATGTCGCCGATGTGGCGGTGGTTGCCGAAGCGCTCCACCAGCCGCTGCTCCAGAAGCGCGCCCATGGCCTGGACATTGTCCAGCAGATGCTCCTCGGCGATCACCTGTTGCACCGCCAGCGCCGCGGCGCAGGCCACCGGATGCGCCTGGTAGGTGTGGCCATGCATGAAGGCGCCGCTGCCGGCGGCGAGGCCCTCGATCACCCGGCCATGCACCAGGATGCCGCCGATCGGCTGGTAGCCGCCGCCCAGCCCCTTGGCGATGATCTGGATGTCGGGGCTGATCCCCTCCTGCTCCCAGGTGTGCATGGCGCCGCAGCGGCCCATGCCGCTCATCACCTCATCCAGGATCAGCAGTGCGCCGTGCCGGTCGCAGATGGCGCGCACGCCCTCGAAGTAACCGGGCAGCGCGGTAGCGCAGCCGAGCGTGGCGCCGACCACCGTCTCCGCCATGAAGCCGATGACGGTGTCGGGGCCGAGCCGCTGGAACTCGGCTTCCAGCTCCGCCAGCAGGCGCGCCACGTATTGCGCGTCGCTCTCGTCGTCGGCCCGGTCGCGGTAGGCGTAGCAGGGCGAGACATGGCTGAAGGCGGGCGAGAGCAGCGGCTCGTACGGCGCGCGGCGCATGGCGTTGCCGCCGGCCGACAGCGCGCCCAGCGTGTTGCCGTGGTAGCTCTGCCGCCGGGCGATGAAGCGGGTCCGCCGCGGCTGCCCGATCTCGAGGAAGTATTGCCGCGCCAGCTTGATCGCCGCCTCATTGCCCTCCGAGCCGGAGGAGCAGAAATATGCATGCGTCAACCCGCCCGGCGCATGCCCGACGAGCACATCGGCCAGCGCCTCGGCGCTTGCGCAGGAGAACAGCGCGGTATGGGCATAGGCCAGGCTGTCGAGCTGCGCCTTGATCGCCGCGATCACCTGGGGATGACCATGGCCGAGGCAGGCCACCGCGGCACCGCCCGAGCCGTCGATGATCGCGCGGCCATCCTGATCGTACAGGAAGATGCCCTCGCCGCGGGTGGCGACGGGCGGATCCTGCCGCAGGCTGCGATGGACGAGGTGGCTCATGGCGGGCTCCGCTCTGGGTTTGCGGCAATCTTCCACGAACCCCCAGCTGCGTCACGCGGCCGGCGGGCCGCAATGATCAACGCAGCAGCCAACCGAAACCCCGCCGCAGCCGGGCGGCGCCGTCGGATTCGAACCAGGCGCCATGCGGGAAGATCACCCGCGCCGGGTCCAGCGCCAGCAGGCGGCGCAGCGCGGCGCGGTTGTGGTCGCGGTGGCGGGCGAGCAGCAGGCGGACATGGCGCGGCGTGCCGCCCGCCGGGCCCGCGGCGCCAAGCGCGCGGACCAGCAGCCCCATCGCCCGCGGCAGCCGGGCCGGCTCCATCGCCTGGAGCGTGTCGCAGAGCAGCAGGCTGCGGCTGGCACGGTGGAGGAAGGCGATCTCGATGAAGCCGGCGCCGACCAGCGTTTCCTGATCGATCTGCCCGGCCCAGTCGGCCGGCGGCTCCGGCCCGAGCACGCCATGGGCGCGCAGCGCGGTGCCCTGGTCCCGGGCGCGTTCCACCACGCCATGCGGCGCCCAGAGCCGTGCCTCCGGGAAGGCCGCTTGCCAGGCTTGCAGGTGGGTCCAATGCGCCGTGCCGGGGGAGACCAGGTGGCGGATCGGCCCGATCGCCCGCAGCGCGGCGGCCAGGCCGGGCGAGAAGCGCGTGGGCGAATGCAGCCACAGCCCGCCATCCGCCAGGCGCAGCACCGCCATCCGCACCGGGATCGGCAGGCCCAGCACCCGCTGCGGGCCGGAATCGACCACCCAGACGCCCTCGGCCACGGGCTTCGGCGTATCGAGCGGCGGGTAGGTGACATCCTGCGGCATGACCGGAAGGACATGGTTACCAACGCCTAGGTTCCAACTCCCGCCCCCGCCTACGGCGCCGTCAGCACCCCGACCGTCGCCCCCGCCATGCAGCAGGCGATGCTCGCCGCCACCAGGCTCTTCAGCCCCAACCCGGTGATCTCCGCCCGCCGTTCGGGGCACAGCGCCGCCATCCCCGTCACCATGATCCCGACCGAGGCGAAATTGGTGAAGCCGCACAGCGCGTAGGTGAGGATCACCCGGCTGCGCTCCGCCAGCCCCGCCCCGCCGCTGGCGGCAAGCTGCAGGTAGCTGACGAACTCGTTCACCACGACCTTCACGCCGAGGCTCTCCGCCACCGTCGCGCATTCCGCCGCCGGCACCCCCATGGCCCAGGCCAGCGGCCAGAACAGGAAACCGGCGAGGCGCTGCAGGGTCAGCCCGGTCAGCGGCTCCAGCATCCCGTTCAGCAGCGCCACCAGCGCCACGAAGACGATCAGCGACGCCATGATGCCGAGCAGCAGGGTCAGCCCATCCGCGGTGCCGCGTACCAGCGCATCCATGGTGCTGTCGTACAGCTGCGGCATCGGCCCCTCCGGCCCGATCGCGGCGGCTTCGCTCTCCGGCAGCATCAGCAGGGCGGCGAGGATCGAGCCCGGCGCGGCGATCAGGCTGGCGGTCAGCAATTGCCCCGCCGCATCGGGCACCACCGGCGCGATCATGGTCGCATAGACCACCAGCATGTTGCCGCTGATTGTGGCGAGCCCGGCGACCATGGAGACGAACAGCTCCGCCCGCGTCAGCGTGCCGAGCCAGGGGCGGATCAGCAGCGGCGCCTCCACCATGCCGACGAAGACATTGGCGGCGACCGAGAGGTTGCAGGCACCGGACAGGCCGAACAGCCGGCGCAACCCGCCGGCCAGGACATCCACCACCCGCGGCAGGATGCGCCAGTGGTACAGCACCGCCGAAAGCGCGCCGACCAGCAGCACCAGCGGCAGCGCCTGGAAGAACAGGATGAAGCTGCCGCCCGGCGCGACCTCGGCGAAGGGCAGAGGGCCGCCGCCGAGATAGCCGAAGACCAGCGCGGTGCCGGCCCGCGTGGCGCGGGCCAGGGCTTCCACCGCATCGCCCACCGCGGCGAATCCGGCGCGCAGCGGCGGGATGTGCAGCAGGGCGCCGGCGAGCAGGAGCTGGCTGCCCAGCCCCGCCAGCACCACCCGCGGCCGCACCCCGCGGCGGCAGCCGCCGCAGGCCCAGGCCAGCAGGCAGAGCAGCGGCAGGCCGAGCAGGGCCTGGAGCTGGAGCAGGCTCACTCCGCGGCCCGCGCCGCGGGCGCCGGCGGGTCCATCTCCACCGCCTCGATCCGGGCGCCGGCGGCGGTGATGCGCTGCGCGGTGATCTCGATCTGCTGCACGTCCGACTGCATCTCCAAGAAATGCCGCTTCAGGTTGCCGACCCGGCGGTCCAGCCGTTCGGTCTCCGCGGCCAGCTTCGCCACCTCCAGACGCAATTGCTGTGCCTCGGCCCGCAGCCGCACGTCGCGCATCAGCGCGCGCATGGCACCCAGCACCGCCCAGAGCGTGCCGGGCGAGACGATATAGACGCCGCGGCGCCCGGCCTCCGCCACCAGCGGGCCGAACAGGGCATGCAGGTCGGCGTGCAGCGCCTCCGACGGCAGGAAGATCAGCGCGCCCTCGGCGGTCTCCCCGGGGCAGATGTATTTGCGCGCGACGTCGTCGACGTGGCGGCGGAGATCGACGGCCATGCGGCGCTCGGCCAGCAGCCGGGCGGCCTCGTCCGGCGCGCGGCGCAGCGCCTGCCAGGCCTCCAGCGGGAATTTGCTGTCGATGGCGATCGGCCCCGGCGGGAAAGGCAGCCGGATCAGCGCGTCGCAGCGCGTGCCGTTGGAAAGGGAATGCTGCCAGGCCCAGCCATCCGCCGGCAGCCGGTCCGCCAGCATGTCGCGCAGCTGCACCTCGCCGAAGGCGCCGCGCGCCTGCTTGTTGCCGAGGATGGCGGCCAGGGTCGTGACCTGGCCGCCCAGCGCCTCGATATTCGCCCGGGCCGCGTCGATCACCGCCAGGCGTTCATGGATGCGCCGGGCGCTGTCCTGGGTACGGTCGGCGCTGTCGGCCAAGGCGCGCCCCAGGCGCTCGTTCTGCGCCGCCACGGCGGCATCCAGTCGGTCGGACAGCGCCTCCATCCGGTCGGCCAGCAGCAGCACGCCGTCGCCGCCACCGCGTGGCCGCAAGGCGAGCGCCAGGGCGCCGACCAGAAGCGCAGCGGCCAGCGCAGCGACCAACGGCACCAGCAGCGGCAGCCATGGCAGAAGCCAATCGGGCAATCGCCCCATCCCCCGAGTCGCGGCCCTCTGATTCTCGCATCGCGCGAAGGGCGGCGGCCAGTCCCCTCAGCGCGTGATGCGTTCGCGTTCGCTCACGCATCCCGCGCGGGCGTTTGTTCGGTCGGGTGATCCAGGCTTTTCGGCGATTCCGCCTCAAGCCATCGCGCTCTAAGGCGGCGCGAAGGTCCCATCCGGCTGCAGCAGCACCAGCCGCCCCGTCGCCACGCCGAAATGCGCGCCCCGCAAGGTCAGCGTGCCGGCGGCGACGGCCTCGGCGACGAAGGGAAAGGTCAACAGATTGGCCAGCGAGATGCGCACCGCTTCGTGCTCGCCGACTTCCTGCCGCGCTTCGGGGATGTCGCAGCGCAGCGCCACCGCGCGGGCACCGGCGGCGATGCTGATCCAGCCGGCGATGAAATCCCCCGCCGTCTCCGGCACGCCATCCAGCAGCGCCCGCACGCCGCCGCACAGCGCATGGCCCATCACCACCAGTTCGCGCACCCCCAGCACGCGGACGCCGAACTCGACCGCCGCGCTGGTGCCGTGGAAGGCGGCATCCGGCATGTAGGGCGGCACCAGGCTGGCGACGTTGCGGACCACGAACAGCTCGCCCGGGCCGGCCGAGAAGATCATCTGCGGATCCACCCGGCTGTCGGAACAGGCGATGACCATGGTGTGCGGCCGCTGGCCCTCGGCCGCCAGCGCCTCGAACCGCGCCCGCTCGCGCGGCCAGGTCTCGGCGCGGAAGCGGCGGTAGCCGTCGATCAGCCGTTCCATGCGGACCCCCTTCGCGGTGCCGGAGCAACAGGGGAATGCGATATCAGTGCCGGAAGTGCCGCATGCCGGTGAACACCATCGCAAGACCCGCCTGGTCGGCGGCGGCGATCACCTCGGCGTCGCGGATCGACCCGCCCGGCTGGATCACCGCCGTCACGCCGGCCGCCGCCGCGGTCTCCAGCCCATCGGCGAAGGGGAAAAAGGCATCGGAGGCGACGACGCTGCCCTTGGCCAGCGGCTCCGGCAGGCCGGCCGCCTGGGCCGCGGCCTCCGACTTCCAGGCGGCGATGCGGCTGCTTTCCACCCGGTTCATCTGCCCGGCGCCGATGCCGACGGTGGCCAGGCCCTTGGCGTAGATGATGGCGTTGGATTTCACGTGCTTGCAGACCCGGAAGGCAAACAGCAGGTCGTCCAGCTCCTGCGCGCTTGGCGCCCGCTGGGTCACCACCTTCAGGCTTTCGGCGGTGACGCGGCCGGCGTCGCGCGATTGCGCCAGGAAGCCGCCGGCGACCGACTTGAAGCTGCGGCCCGGCGCCGCCGGATCGGGCACCCGGCCGGTCAGCAGCAGGCGGAGGTTCTTCTTGCGGGCGAAGACCGCCTTCGCGCCTTCGTCGGCGTCGGGCGCCACCACGACTTCCGTGAAGATCGCCGCGATCTTCTCGGCCGCGACGGCATCCAGCACCCGGTTGGCAGCGACGATGCTTCCGAAGGCCGAGACCGGGTCGCAGAGCAGCGCCCGGTCCCAGGCGGCGGCCAGGCTCTCATCCACCGCCACGCCGCAGGGATTGGCGTGCTTGACGATGACGATGGCCGGGCGGTCGAATTCGGCGACGCATTCGAAGGCGGCGTCGGTGTCGTTCAGGTTGTTGTAGGACAGCTCCTTGCCCTGCACCTGGATCGCGGTGGCGATGCCCGGCCGCCCGGTGCCATCCAGATAGAAGCCGGCCTGCTGGTGCGGGTTCTCGCCGTAGCGCAGCGTCTGCTTCAGGATGCCGGCGACGGCGAGGCGGGGCGGGAATTCCTCACCGAGCTGCTGCGCGAACCAGCCGGAGATCGCGGCGTCATAGGCCGCGGTGCGGGCATAGGCCGCGGCGGCCAGCGCCTTCCGCGTCCCCAGCGTGGTGCCGCCCTGCGCCGCGATCTCCGCCTGCACCGTGGCGAACTGCGCCGGTTCGGTCAGCACCACCACATGCGCGTGGTTCTTCGCCGCGCTGCGGATCATCGCCGGGCCGCCGATGTCGATGTTCTCGATGCAGTCGTCGAAGGCGGCGCCCTTCGCCACCGTCGCCTCGAACGGATAAAGGTTCACCGCCACCAGGTCGATCGGCGCGATTCCGTGCTGTTCCATCTGCGCCTGGTGGTCGACCAGGTCGCGCCGGCCGAGCAGCCCGCCATGCACCTGCGGCACCAGCGTCTTCACCCGACCATCGAGGATCTCCGGGAAGCCGGTATGGTCCGACACATCCTTCACCGGGATGCCGGCGTCGCGCAGCGCCTTGGCCGTGCCGCCGGTCGACAGGATCTCCGCCCCCTGCCCCGCCAGGAAGCGGGCGAATTCCACCAGCCCGGTCTTGTCGGAAACCGACAGCAGGGCGCGGCGGACGGGGACGGGATCGGTCATCGGGGGCAACTCCGGGAAGGGCGGCGGCATAGACCAGATCGCCGGGGGCCGGAACCGGCCGCGGGCGCGAATCTGGTCCAGGCCGTCCCGGGCCGATGGTCAGCCCGGCTTGACCCCCGCGATGCGCACCACCCGGCCCCAGCGTTCGCCTTCCTGCCCGACGAAGCTGCCGATCTCGGCCGGGGTCGGCGTGCCCAGTGAGACGATCCCGGCGGCCTCCAGCAGCTCCAGCACCACCGCCGCCGCCAGCGCCTCATGCACCGCGGCGCGCAGTTTCGCCGCGATCTCCGGGTCGAGCCCCGCCGGCGCCGCCAGCAGGAACCAGTTGATCGCGACCACGCACGGGAACCCCTGCTCGACCAGGGTCGGCACGTCCGGCACCGCGGCGATCCTCGCCTGGGAGGAAAGCCCCAGTCCGCGCAGCCCGCCGGCCCGGATCGCGGCCGCATTGGCGCCGACCGTGTCCCAGAGGCTTTCGGTATTGCCCGACAGCACCGCCTGCTGCGCCTCCGCCGCGCCGCGGAAGGGCACGTGCAGCAATTGCACCCCGGCCTCCATGCCGAACAGCACCCCGGTCAGGTGGCCCAACGTGCCGACGCCGGAGGAGCCGAAGCTGATCGCCTCCGGCTTCGCCTTCGCCGCCGCGACGTAGTCCTGGATCGTCTTGATCGGCCCGTCGCCCTTCACCGCGCAGGCGATCGGTGCGCCGGCCAGCATGGCGACCCAGTGGAAGGCCTTGGCCGGGTCATAGGTCAGGTTGGGGAACAGCGCCGGCGCGATGGCCAGCGGGCCGGTGTTGCTGACCAGCAGGGTGTGGCCATCCGGCCGCTCCACCGCCGCCGCGCCGGTGCCGACAGACCCACCCGCGCCCGCCCGGTTGTCCACCAGGAAGGGCTTGCCGAAGACCTTCTCCAGCCCCTCCGTCAGCGGCCGGACGATGATGTCGGAGGCACCGCCCGGAGCATAGGGGACGAGGATCCGCACCGGCCGGTTCGGCCAGGGCCCGGACTGGGCGCGGAGTGCGGCCGGCGCGGCGAGCGTACCGGCGGCGGCGGAGAGCAGGGTGCGACGGAGCATGGCTGTGCCTCAGGTCTGCGCAGGGCCCGCACGGCGATGCCCGCGCGGGCAGCGGACCCGGAGCCGGGCGGCCGCCACGCTGCCAATGCCGCAAGCGCTGTGCCAGAACTCGCCGGCGCCATGCCGGGATTCAGAACGCCGTCCGCAGCCGGAGCCCGAGCACCGCCACCGGCCCGCGATCGGCGTTGTAGGCCGGGTTGCCGAAGAGCTGCAGGTCGGCGGTCAGGTCGGTGCCGGGCGCGATCCGGGCGCTGTAATAGGCCTCTGCCGCCAGCTCCGGCCGGTAGCTCAGCTTGCCGTCGCCGGTGATGAAGCCGATCCCGCCGGCCTCCAGGAAGCGCCGGTGGCTGGGCGACAGCCCGCCGACATTGCCGGCCAGCCCCACCGTATCCGCCGCCCGGCCCCAGCGCGCCCCGGTCCAGGACAGGCCGGCCGAGACCGCCCAGTCCATCTCGGTGTACATCCAGTTCTGCGTCCGCCCGTCGTTCCAGGAGATCCGGGCGAAGGCGCCGAGATCGTCGCGCAGCTCCTGCTCCCAGTTCAGCACCAGCATGTGCTTCAGGGAGGAAGCGCCGGTCGGGCTGACCTCGGTCGCGGTGATGTCGCCCTCGACCAGCGAATCCCAGCGCTGCGCCCGGGTGCGCGACAGGCCGAACAGCAGCCGCAGCGCCCCGGGCCGGCCCGACCAGTCGTAGAAGCGGTCAGCCTGGGCCAGCAACTGGAAGCCACGCAACGGCTGCGGGTCGAGCGAGAGCGAGTTGATCCGCTTGGCCACCTGGAAGGCGCCGCCGCGCAGCCCCCAGCCGCCGGCATCCCATTCCACCGCGACGCCATTGGTGAAGCCCTTCGCATCGTTGGCGAAGTCGAAGGCGCCGGCGGAGGCGAAGGCCCAGTTCAGGAATTGCGTCCGCGGGTCGTGGGCGTACCTGTTGTCGTCGAAGATGTCGAAGACCGGGAATTTGCCGGCGGTGATGGTGATCCGCTCGCGCGGCAGGGCGCCGGCGAAGCGCAGCGGGTCGTGCTCCGCCACGTCGCGCTCCCCGGACAGGGCGATGGTCTGCCGCAGGAAGGCGCGCGCGACATAGAGGGTCGGCATCTCGCTGCCGACCCGGAAGGCCTCCCCATTCGGGAAGGCGGCCAGGCCGCGGGTTCCGGACAGGCCGAAGCCGCGCGAGATCTGCGGATCGATGATGAACTCCGCCCCCTCCCACAGCCGCCGGCCGACGACGATGTCGAGCGACAGGGTGTTCCGCCCCTGGTCGCCGGCGCCGAGGCTGTTGTCGCCCCGATAGGGCGCCCGGAAGGCCGGGTGGAATTGCTGCACGAAGGTGGATTGCCCGCGGAGCATCCAGCCCACCGCTTCCAGCGCTGCCTGCCGGGCGGCGAGGTCGGGCAGGATTGCCGGCGCGGCGTCCTCCGCCGGCGGTGCGCCGGTGCCGCGGCCGCCGCCATGCTGCGCCGCGGCCGGCAGGGCGGCCAGCAGCATCAGGAAGCAGGCCACGCATGCAGACCTGTTCATATGAAGAGATCGGCAGTAATTCTCTATGAATTTCAGGATCATAGAGGCCGATAGCGGCAACGGCCGGGGGCCGCAAGCCGGGCCGTGGCGCCGGTCCGAAGGGCCGGTTGGGTGACACTCTCGCCGCCGCAGTGACAACTTTTGGTTGATGTCGTATCGCGACGTCGGCATCTTCCGCCGCCACATCGGCGGCCCGGCGCAGCCCCGCGCCGGAAGGAAATCAAGGCAGGATTGGATGGTACGCCCGCGCGGCGCGGTCCTCATGGCAGTGCGCAACGGCGCCCGCTTCCTGCCCGAACAGCTCGACAGCCTGGCGGCCCAGGCCGGCCCGCCGCTCACCCTGCTCTGGCGCGACGATGGGTCCGACGACGGTTCGGGCGACGTCATCGACGCCTGGGCGGCCCGGCACGGGACGCCCTGCCGCCAGGTCCGGCAGCCTGAAGGCCGGCTCGGCGCCGCCCGCGGCTTCCTCGCCCTGCTCGCGGCGGCGCCCGCGGATGCCGCCTTCTTCGCCTTCTGCGACCAGGATGATGTCTGGCTGCCGGGCAAGACCGCCCGCGCCGTCGCCGCGCTGGCGGCGGTGCCGGACGGCACACCTGCCCTCGCCTGCGCCCGGCAGCGGCTGGTGGATGCGGCGCTGCAGCCGCTCGGCGAGAGCACCCTGCCGGCCCGGCCGCCCGGCTTCGGCAACGCCATCGTGCAGAACATCGCCACCGGCTGCACCATCGTGCTGAACCCGGCCGCCCGCGCCCTGCTGCTGGCCGCGCCGCCGCCGCCGCCCGGGTCCATGCACGACTGGTGGGCCTATATCCTGGTCACCGGCGCCGGCGGCCAGGTGCTGTTCGACCCCGAACCCGCCTTGCTCTACCGCCAGCACGGCGCCAACACGATCGGCGCCGACCCGCCGCTGGCCGACCGGCTGCGGCGCGCGCTGCGGCGCGGCCCGGGCGGCTTCACCGCCATGGTCGGTGCGCATCTCGACTGCCTGGCGGCGGTGGAGCCGCTGCTGGCGGAGGAGGCGCGGCGGGTCCTCGGCCTCCTGCGCAACATGCGCGGGCGCGGGCCGCTCGGCCGGCTCCGGCTGGCGCGGCAGGCCGGGCTGTACCGGCAGAGCCGGGCGCAGGATGTCGCCATGGCGCTGTGGTTCGCGCTCGCCCCGCTGCCGCCCGCGGCGGAGGCCGCGCGATGAACGCCCCCGTCGCACCAGGCCAGGTCGTCGCCGCGCCGCGCGACGCGACCGTCCACGGCCTGACCTCGGTCGTCATCGTCAGCTACTACACCGGTCCCTCGCTGGCAGAGGCCATCGCCTCGGTCCTGGCGCAGGACGCCGCGGTGGAATTGCTGCTGGTCGACAACGGCAACCCGCCCGAAGCGCTGTCGATGCTCGCCGCCTGGGCGGCGCGCGAGCCCCGGCTGCGGCTGCTGACCGGGCACGGCAATATCGGCTTCGGCGCCGCCTGCAACCTCGGCGCCCGGGCGGCCGAGGGCGAATACCTGCTGCTGCTGAACCCGGACGGCGAATTGCCACCGGGCGCCCTCACCGCGCTGCAGCGGCATGCCGCGGCGTTGCCCTCGCCCTGGATGATCGGGCCACGCATCCTGGATGGCGACGGGCAGGACCAGGCCGGCAGCCGCCGCCAGCTCCTCACCCCGGTTTCCGCCCTGGTCGAGGCGCTGCGGCTGCACCGGCTGTTCCCCGGGCTGCGGCTGAACCTGCACCGCACGCCGCTGCCGCCGGAGATCACGCCGGTGCCGGCGATCAGCGGCGCCTGCATGTTCCTCCGGCGCGACGCCTATTGGCGGATCGGCGGCTTCGACGAGGGCTATTTCCTGCATGTCGAGGATCTCGACCTCTGCCTGCGCTTCCGCCGCGCGGGCGGCGAGATCCTGTTCGCCCCGGATGTCGTGGTGCGCCATGTCGGCGGCACCAGCGGCGCGCCGAAGGCCTTCGTCGAGCGCCACAAGGCGCGCAGCTTCCGGCGCTACTTCCGGCAGAATTTCGCCGCGCTGCCGCGGCCGGTCCACTGGGCGCTGGATGCGGCGATCGCGGCGCAACTCAGCCTGCGGTTGCTGCGCGGCCTGCGGTCCTGAGCCGCCTCCCCGCGTTTTGACCGTCGCCGCCCGGGCTGGCCGGGAGGTGAAGCCTCGCGCCGGGGACTGCGGCCTATCCAGGCCGGGTGAAGGTCGCCCAGGTCATCAACGTCGATTTCGCGCTGCGCCACTTCCTGCTGCCGCTGATGCGCGGGGCGCGGGAGCGTGGGCATGAGGTGGTGGGCATCTGTGCCGAGGGCCCGCTGCTGGACCTGCCGCGCGCCGAGGGCTTCCGCATCATCGCGGTGCCGATGGCCCGCTCGCTCAACCCCCTCGCGCAGCTGCGTGCCTTCCTGGCCCTGCTGCGGATCTTCCGCGCCGAGGGCTTCGACCTTGTGCAGGGCCACATGCCGATCAGCGGGCTGCTGGCGCGGCTGGCGGCCCGGCTGGCGCGGCGCCACGGCCGTCCGCGCATCGCCTATACCTGCCACGGCTTCCTGTTCAACCAGCCCGGCCCCTGGTGGCGGCGGGCGCTGTCGCTCGGGCTGGAACGCGCCGCCGGGCGCATCACCGACACCTACCTGACCGTCAGCGCGGAGGAGGCGGCGGATGCCAGGCGCCTCGGCATCCACCGCCGCGCCACCGCGGTGGGCAATGGCCGCGACCCCGCGCTGTTCCGGCCGGACCCGGCCGCCCGGGCGGCGCTGCGGGCGGAGCTCGGCGCCCGGCAGGGCGATTGCGTGGTCATCGCCGTCTCCCGCCTGGTGCGGCACAAGGGCTACCCCGAATTGCTGGAGGCGTTGCGCGCGGCGCCCGGCAATTGCGTGCTCTGGGTGGTGGGGGAGCGGCTGCCGAGCGACCATGGTGAGGATCTGGAACCGGTCTTCGCCGCCGCGTCGGCGGAACTGGGCCCGCGCCTCCGCCGCCTCGGCTACCGCACCGACGTGGCGCGCCTGCTGGCGG
This sequence comes from Paracraurococcus sp., assembly GCA_049315625.1. GTDB lineage: Bacteria > Pseudomonadota > Alphaproteobacteria > Acetobacterales > Acetobacteraceae > Paracraurococcus. The sequence continues at coordinate 24,483 of JBMOJU010000008.1, read as the reverse complement.
CGGCCGATGTCTTCGCCCTGCCCTCCCATTTCGAGGGCCTGCCGATGTCGGTGATCGAGGCCATGCTCTGCGGCCTGCCGGTGGTCACCACCGATATCCGCGGGCCGCGCGAGATGGTGGTGCCGGGCGAGACCGGGCTGCTGGTGCCGCCCGCCGAGGCCGCGCCGCTGGCCGAAGCGCTGCGCGTGCTGGCGGAGGACCCGGCGCGGCGGGCGCGGATGGGCGCGGCCGGCCGGCAGCGGGCACTGGACCACTACACCGAGGCGAAGGTGGTCGGCCGCACGCTCGACCTGCTGGGCCTGTAGCTACCCCTCGGCCGCCTCGCCGCCCGCCGGCTGCACCCGGCCGATCGCCCATTGCACGGTGTTCGACCCCGCCTCGGCGGTCAGCACGATCTGGCTGGTCCGCCGCGGCTCACCGCTGCCGAGATAGAGGCTCTCCTCCACCGCGACCTTGGCGCCCTTGGCGCGCAGCCGCCAGAACTGGTTCGACGGCAGCTTCAGCAGCACCGCCTGCTCATCGATCTGCGGCGTGGCGATCACCGCCGGGTGCAGGTGGAAGCGCAGCAGGAAGCCCGGCACCGGCGCGCCCGGCTCGGCCATCTCGATCAGGTCCTCGCCGCGCAGATCGTCGCCGTTGCGGTCGATATAGAGCCGCCGGCGGTGCTGCGCGCCGAAGGGCTTGCGCCAGCCATCATGCACCGCGTCCAGCCATTGCGCGCCATCGGCCTCCTGCCGGTCGCCCTCGACCCGCTCGGGGCGGCGGCCGAGGCCCTCCTCCTTCAGCTCGGCGCTGTTGGTCTCGGCCAACACCAGCGTGGAATGGGCGGCGGTGGCACGCAGCGCGTCGCGCCATTCGGCCTCCGCCGCCGGCGCCGCGCCGCAATTGACGATCAGCCGGTCGCGGCCGACCGACATCTCGAAGCTCAGCGTTCCGGCATGGGCGAAGCGGTCGGCCCCGCGCGGCAGGCCGGTGGCGCTGTCCCGCGCGCGCTGCGGCGGTGGCGCGCCGGCATCGGCGATGATCAGCGTGCGGCCGGCCTGCAGGCGGTGGAAGCCGCTTTCCTCCAGCAGCAGCGGCGCCCGGCCGCGCGCCTGGCCCTGGGTCAGCACGAGGTCGACCAGCCCCGCCCCGTCCTCCCGCGTGCCGTTGAACTGGGCGAGGCCGCCATCGCCATGGCGGAACAGCCGCAGCGCCTGGCCGGCGCGTTCCAGCACGGTAGCCAGCAGCGGCGGCGGGTTCAGCCCGGCGCCATGCAGCAGGTTGCGGATCTCGATCAGGTCCTGCAGCGCCAGCAGCAGCTGCGCCGGGGAGCGCTCGACATGCCCGCCATCGGGGTGGAATTGCCGCTCCAGCTCGCCCGGCAGGAAGCGGAGCGCCCGGGTCATCCAGGCCTCCTCCTCCAGCGCCACGGCGGCGGCGATGGCGCCCTTCAGGGTCACCAGGGCGCCGCGATGCATCGCCTCGGCCGGCAGGCTGCCGACCACGCCGCGGGCGTCCTGCGCCAGGCGGACCAGCAGCTTCCTGCGGAAGCCGTCCTCCGCCGTGGCGGCGAGGAAATCCCAATGGCCGAGCCAGGCGGAAACCCGGGCGGCGGCGACCTCGGGCGCCTGGGCCAGGTTCTCCCCGGCGCCGCGGGCCAGCCAATCCTCCGCCAGGTCGCGGGCGCGCATCCGGGCGGTATCGGTGCCCAGCGCGCGCAGGTCGCGCAGCCAGGCGAAGCCATGCGCCGCGGCCCGCCAGGTGACCGGGCCGGCGGCCTCGCCCCAGCCATCGCCGCCCGGTTCCAGCCGCCGCGTAGTGCCCAGCACCTCGAACTCGTTGCGCAGCAGCCGGGCACCGCGGCCGGCATCGCCGGGCCAGAGGTCGCGGAAGGAGCGCGCCGGGGCGTCCGGCACCTTCACCGGCTTGAGGCCGGCGATGAAGCGGCGGGTGCCGCGGATCAGCTCGCGCATCGTCCCGCCCCCGCCAGCCGCATCACGGGGTGCCCTTGATTGCAGCGATCGCCTGCGCGTAATCGGGCGCCCCGAACACCGCAGTGCCGGCGACCAGCACGTCTGCCCCGGCCTCGATGCAGCGCGGCGCGGTCTTCGCCGTCACGCCCCCATCCACCTCCAGCGCGATCGGCTGGCCGCCGGCGGCGACATGGGCATCGATCATGCGCCGCAACGCGGCGATCTTGCCGAGCTGGCCTTCCAGGAAGGACTGGCCGCCGAAGCCGGGATTGGCCGACATGACCAGGATCAGGTCGCAGATGTCGAGGACGTTCTCGATCGAGGCGACGGGCGTTGCCGGGTTCAGCACCACGCCGGATTGCTTCCCCAGGCCGCGGATGCTCTGCAGCGTGCGGTGCAGGTGCGGCCCGGCTTCCGGGTGGACGCTGATGAGGTCGGCGCCCGCCTCGGCGAAGGCCGCGAGGTAGGGATCGGCCGGCGCGATCATCAGGTGGACGTCGAAGGGGATCGAAGTGTGCTTGCGCAGCGCCCTCACGATCACCGGGCCGAAGCTGATATTCGGCACGAAATGCCCGTCCATGATGTCGAGATGGAGCCAATCGGCGCCCGCGGCGGCGACGGCACGTGCTTCCTCACCAAGCCGGGCGAAGTCGGCGGCGAGGAGCGAAGGGGCGACTCGAACGGGACGTGGCGGCATGGCTCAAGGTTCTAGCGGCCGGGCCGGAGGAGGGGCAAGGCGGCGCTGGCGCCGGACATGCCCGGCAACGATGCCGGACGCGTGAGAAGCGGGCATATCCGGCCCCGGGCCCTGCGGCTTCCCGGCGCACCGGCCCTTGACAAAATCGCCATCCTACGGCCCGGCATGCACCCGACCGATCCAGCCGAGGAAGCTTCCATGACCCAGGTGCCGCCCCGCAAGCAGGCCGCCGATCTGCGTTCCGCCCGCTGGTTCGGCCCGGCCGACCTGCGCAGCTTCGGCCACCGCAGCCGCGCCATGCAGATGGGCTACGCGCCGGAGGAATGGACCGGCAAGCCGGTGATCGCCATCGTCAACACCTGGTCCGACCTGAACCCCTGCCACACCCACCTGCGGCAGCGCGCCGAGGACGTGAAGCGCGGCATCCTGATGGCCGGCGGCTTCCCGGTGGAGCTGCCGGCGATCTCGGTCAGCGAGAGCTTCGTCAAGCCGACGACGATGATGTACCGCAACATGCTCGCGATGGAGACGGAGGAGCTGCTGCGCAGCCACCCCGTCGACGGCGCAGTGCTGATGGGCGGTTGCGACAAGACGACGCCGGGCCTGCTGCTGGGCGCGACGTCGATGAACATCCCGGCGATCTTCGTCCCCGCCGGACCGATGCTGCGCGGCAATTGGGGCGGCAAGACGCTCGGCTCGGGCTCGGATAGCTGGAAGTACTGGGACGAACTTCGGGCCGGCAAGATCACCCAGCAGGACTGGCTTGGCGTCGAGGCCGGCATCGCCCGCAGCCATGGCACCTGCATGACCATGGGCACCGCCAGCACGATGACGGCGATCGCCGAGGCGGTCGGCATGGTGCTGCCGGGCGGCTCCTCCGTCCCCGCCGCCGATGCGGGCCATATCCGGCTCTGCTCCGAAAGCGGGCGGCGGATCGTCGAGATGGTCTGGGAGGATTTGACGCCGCAGCGGATCCAGACCCGACCGGCCTTCGAGAATGCCATCGCGGTCGCCATGGCGATGGGCTGCTCGACCAATGCCATCATCCACCTGATCGCCATGGCGCGCCGCGCCGGGCAGGATATCGGGCTGGAGGACTTCGAACGCTACAGCCGCCGCGTCCCCGTGATCGGCAACGTGCGTCCCTCGGGCGACAGATACCTGATGGAGGACTTCTTCTACGCCGGCGGCATCCGGGCGCTGATGGGCAACATCGCCAACCACCTCGACCTGAGCTGCCTCACCGTCACCGGGAAGACGCTGGGCGAGAACATCGAGGGTGCCAAGGTCTGGAACGACGACGTCATCCGCACGACCGACAACCCGATCTACGGCGAAGGCTCGCTGGCGGTGCTGAAGGGCAACCTGGCGCCGGATGGCTGCGTCATCAAGCCGGCGGCGATGGACCAGAAATTCCTGAAGCACAGCGGCCCGGCCGTGGTCTTCGACGACTACCCCAGCATGAAGAAGGCGGTGGACGACGAGAGCTACGACTTCACCCCCGACAGCGTGCTGGTGCTGCGCAACGCGGGGCCCCAGGGCGGCCCGGGCATGCCGGAATGGGGCATGCTGCCGATGCCGAAGAAGCTGCTGAAGATGGGGTTGCGCGACATGCTGCGGCTGTCGGATGCGCGGATGTCGGGCACCAGCTACGGCGCCTGCGTGCTGCATGTGGCGCCGGAAAGCTACATCGGCGGACCGCTGGCGCTGTTGCGGACCGGCGACATCGTCAGCATCGACATCGATGCCCGGACCATCAACATGGATGTGCCGGAGGAAGAGCTGGCGCGCCGCCGCGCCGCCTGGGTGGCGCCGCCGCCGCGCTTCGAGCGCGGCTATGGCTGGGCCTTCACCAAACACATTGAGCAGGCCGACCAGGGCTGCGACTTCGACTTCCTGCGCACCGATTTCGGCGCACCCGTCCCCGAGCCGGTGATCTACTGACATGGCCCTTTCCGCCGAGACCCGCGCCAAGCTGGCCAAGGTCAGCACCGCGACCCTCGCCACCGCGCTGTTCAAGCGCGGCCTGCGCGGCCAGATGATCCAGGGCGTGCTGCCGCTGCACGCGCCGAAGGACAGCATGGTCGGCGAGGCCTATACCGTGCGCTACATCCCGGCGCGGGAGGATCTCAACACGCTGGCCGTCTTCCGCGACCCGACGCATCCGCAGCGCGTCGCGGTGGAGGAATGCCCCCCCGGCGCCGTGCTGGTCTTCGACAGCCGCAAGGATGCCCGCGCGGCCTCCGCCGGCGCGATCCTGGTCGGGCGCCTCAAGATGCGCGGCGTCGCCGGCGTGGTGACCGATGGCGGCTTCCGCGACAGCGCGGAGATCGCCGCACTCGGCATCCCCGCCTTCCACCAGCGGCCCTCGGCGCCGACCAACCTGACGCTCAACCAGGCGATCGGCATCAACGAGCCGATCGCCTGCGGCGACGCGCCGGTCTTCCCGGGCGACGTGCTGGTCGGCGATGGCGACGGCGTCATCGTCATCCCCGCCACGATCGCCGACGAGATCGCGGCGGAGGCGACCGAGATGACCGCCTACGAGGATTTCGTCAGCGAGAAGGTGGCCGAGGGCCGCACGATCCGTGGCCTCTATCCGGCGACCGATGAGCGGAACCTTCTCGAATTCGCCGCATGGCGCAAAGCCAAGGGACGGTGAGGACACCATGATCCACCGACGCCACCTGATCGGCGCTGCCTCGCTGCTGGCCCTGCCGGCGCGGGCGCAGACGGAATGGCCGGACAAGCCGGTCACCATCATCGTCCCCTTCGCCGCCGGCTCCTCCTCGGACATCATCGGCCGGGCGCTGGCGCAACACCTGCAGCAGACCACCGGCAAGCCCTTCGTCGTCGAGAACCGGCCGGGCGCCACCGGCGAGGTCGGCGCGCGGCAGGTGATCCGCGCGGTGCCCGACGGCACCACGCTGCTGCACGCGCCGATCAGCACCTGGGCGATCAACGTCGCGCTGCGGCCGAACCTCGGCTACGACCCGGTGACGCAGTTGACCCGCATCACCCAGACCGTGCGGACGCCGAACATCCTGGTGGTGAACCCGCAATCCGTGCCGGTGGACGATCTGCCCGGGCTGATCGCCTGGCTGAAGCGGAACGCGAAGACCGCGTCCTATCCCAGCAGCGGCGTCGGGTCGTCGGACCACCTGACGGGGGAGATGTTCAAGCTCGCCACCGGCACCGACATGGCGCACATCCCCTATTCCGGCGGTGGCCCGGCGATGACCAGCCTGATCGCCGGTACCACGCAGGTGTCCTTCCAGAACCTCGGCGCGGTCATCCAGCATCTCCGCGACGGCCGGCTGAAGCCGATCCTCACCACGGCGGCTTCGCGCAGCCCGCTTCTGCCGGAAGTGCCGACCGCGATCGAGGCCGGCCTCAAGGACTTCGTCGTCTATTCCTGGCAGGGCTTCGGCGGGCCGCCCGGCATGGCGCCGGCGCTGCTGCGCACGATCCACGCGGCGGTGACGGAGGCGCTGCGCAGCCCGCAGGTGGCGCCGCGGCTGACCGATCTCGGCTTCGACATCGTCGCCAATACGCCGGAGGAATTCGCCGCCTTCCAGCAGCGGGAGATCGCCCGCTGGACCCAGGTGGTGAAGGCCGGGAACATCACGCCCGATTAGAGCGGGATGCGTTGAGGCGGAATCGCCGAAAACGCTGAATCCCGCGACCAAACTATGGCTAGAGCATGCACAGTGAGCGCAAGCGAACGCAGCATGCTCTAAGGGCTAGCTGAAGACGACGGTCTTCGACCCGTTCGGGATCACCCGGCTTTCCAGCACCCAGCGCAGCGCCCGCGACAGCACCCGCCGTTCGATGTCGCGGCCGTTGCGCACCAGATCGTCCGGGCTGTCGCGGTGGGTCACGCGCTCCACGTCCTGCTCGATGATCGGGCCTTCATCCAGCGCGGCGGTGACGAAATGCGCGGTGGCGCCGATCAGCTTCACCCCGCGCGCATGCGCCTGGTGGTAGGGCCTGGCGCCCTTGAAGCCGGGCAGGAAGGAGTGGTGGATGTTGATGCAGCGCCCCGCCAGCTTCGCCGCCAGCCCGTCCGACAGCACCTGCATGTAGCGGGCCAGCACGACGATATCCGCGCGCGTCTCCTGCACCAGCGCCCAGATCGCCGCCTCCTGCTCCATCTTGGTGGTCTTCGTCACCGGCAGGTGGTGGAACGGGATGCCGTCGAAATCGAGATGCGCGAAGCTGTCCCGCGCATGGTTGGAGACGATCGCCACCGGCACCATCGGCAGCTCGCCGATCCGCCAGCGGTAGAGGATATCCGCCAGGCAATGGTCGAATTTGGAAACCAGCAGCATCACACGCGGCTGGTCCGCCAGGTTGCGCAGCGTCCAGGTCATGCCGAAGCGCGCCGCGATCGGCGCCAGCCCGGCCCGCAGCGTCGCCTCGTCGGCCTCGCCCTCCGGATGGTCGAACAGGATGCGGGCGAAGAAGCGCGCCGATTCCGGGTCGTCGTATTGCTGCGCCTCGGCGATATTCGCCCCGGCCTCGAACAGGAAGGTGGAGACGGCGGCGACGATGCCCGGCCGGTTCGGGCAGGATAGCGTCAGCACATGCTGGGTCACGGGCATCGCCGGCCGCTCGCGCTCAGGCCGCGGGTGGTTCGGGCTCGGGCTCGGGCTCGCGGAAATAGGGCTCGACCAGCCCCTGCAGCTTCATCGTGATCGGCCGGCCGCGGCGGTCGACGGATTTGCCGACGGACAGCCGCACCCAGCCCTCGCTGACGCAGTATTCCTCGACATTGGTCTTCTCGACGCCCTTGAAGCGGATGCCGACGCCGCGGGCGAGCAACGCCTCATTGTAATAGGGGCTGGCCGGATCGGTGGAGAGGCGGTCAGGCGGGGTGTCGCTCATCGGTCAACTCTTATGGACGGGCAGGGCAGAGGGCGCGCGCCTGCCGCGTGGTAGCCCCGCCGGGCGGTGCTGCCAATCCGTCGCCGGCGGGAATCCCCTGCGCCGGGCCGCCGCGCCTCGCCAGGACGTGACCGGTGGCGGTGGCCCACCGCACATCGTCGCCGCGCGGCCAGGCCCAGTCTGCCGCCGCCGCGCTGCCCGGCACCCCGCCGCCCAGCCGGACCGGAGGAAACCCGCATGCCCGACCAACCCATGCCGTCCCCCGCCCCGCCGCCCAGCGGCACGGTGACCCTGGAGACCCAGGCGGAGGAGACCGACCCCTTCATCCTGAACCCGGCCTTCCTGTCGCTGCGCCTGCCGCCGAGTGTCTTCAAACAGGAGGTCGGCGGTCAGCCGAGCTGAAACCATGGCGAGTTTCACCAACAGCACGGTTCTCGCCTCCTCCTTCCTGCGGTTCAGGGCGGTGGCGGTCGCCCCCGGCACGGCGCCGACTCAGCCGCCGCCGGTGACCTTCCAGCAGGGCTGGCGGTGCTGCGGCGGCTGCCGCGGCCTGGTCTATGCGGATGGCCCCGATCCCGGGCCTTGCGTGGCCGGCGGCCGGCACGCGACCGGCGCCAGCGCCACCTACGCGCTGCAGTTCGGCGACGGGGGCCCCGGCATGCAGGCCGGCTGGCGCTGGTGCCAGAAATGCCAGGGGATGACCTTCTCCGGCGCCCCCGGAATCTGCCCCGCCGGCGGCCCGCACGACCTGAGCAGGAGCGCCGCCTATGCGCTGACCGGCACCGCGCCGGCGCAGGGCCAGCAGACCAATTGGCGCTGGTGCGGCAAGTGTTCCGGCCTCGCCTTCGCGGAAGGCGGCGCCGGCCCTTGCCCCGCCGGCGGCACGCATGACCACGGCGCCAGCGGCGCCTATGCGCTGACCATCAGCGCCCTGCCCAGCGCCCCGGTCGCCGTGCGCAAGCCGCAGCTCTTCCTGGTGGAGACCTACCAGCTGTCCAACTGCCGCGGCGGGCTGCTGCGGGATGAGCTGATCGCCACGCTGCAGCCGATGCAGCCGCACCAGGACCAGACGGTGCGGGTGCTGACCCGCAAGCGGACCGAGCAGGAGACGAAGCAGGCGAGCACCGTGCTCGACATGCAGTCCAGCCAGGCCTCCGACAGCTTCAACAACCACGTGAAGCAGTCGGCCGATTCGAAATTCGCCGGCGAGCACTACGACTATGCGACGCAGGCGAATTTCCACGGCGAGGGTTCGATCGGCTTCGGCAGCGCCTCGATGGATGCGAGCCTCGACGTCGCCGGCGCGACCAACAACGTGCGGAACGAGCTGGCGAATTCCGTCTCCTCCGCGATGGATACGCAGGTGAGCCAGGCGAACCAGGCGCGGCGGGAATCGGTGCGGGTCGCATCCACCGACCAGAAGAGCGAGACGACGACCGAGACGGAGGTTGTCATCCACACCACCAACCCGACCGACACGGTGATGAATTTCGGCATCTTCCAGTTGAAGCAGGAGCATGTCTCCATCCTCAGCCTGGTGGATGTCGAGATCGCCTTCCAGAACACGGTCGCCGCGGAAAGCCGCAAGGTGCCGCTGTTCCGGCTGGACGAGCTGCTGGGCGAGGTCATCGAAAAGCCGTCCGAACGCGCCGCCATCAAGGCGCAGATCCGCGACTGCCTGTCCAAGGTGCGCGACAACAACGACGAGGCGAAGAGCATCATCCGGGACGATGGCGGCCAGACCGGCGGCTTCATCGTCAACAAGCGGCTGCAGTCGCAATACGAGCTGCGCCGCTCGGATGGCTCGGTCCGGCAGGTGATCTCCGTGCCGGGCATCGTCATCCGCGCCTGGACGAAACAGTTGAAGAAGCCGGGCGCGACCGTGGTCGCCGCCATCCAGTAGCGCACGGCCCTGGCGTATGCCCCCTGGCGAAGCTTCCCCGGCCGGGCGACACTGGCCGCGGAGGCGACGCGCATGCAACGTACCGGAATCCCCGCCGCCGGCTGGTTCCGCTGCCTGTCCGGCATCATCCGGCGGGAAGCCCTGCGCTTCATCCACCAGCGTGGCCGCTTCTTCTCCGCGCTGGTGCGCCCGCTGGTCTGGCTGGCGATCTTCGCCGCCGGCTTCCGCTTCGTGCTCGGCGTCTCGATCAGCCCGCCCTACGAAACCTATGTGCTGTACGAGGTGTACATCGTGCCCGGCCTGGCCGGCATGGTGTTGCTGTTCCAGGGCATGCAGTCCAGCCTGTCCATGGTCTACGACCGGGAGGTCGGCAGCATGCGCGTGCTGTTGTGCAGCCCGCTGCCGCGCTGGTGGCTGCTGTTCTGCAAGCTGCTCGCCGCCGTGCTGGTCGGCATTGCCCAGGTCTATGTCTTCCTTCTCGTCGCCCGGTTCTGGGAGGTCGAGCCACCGCTCATCGGCTACGTCACCGTGCTGCCGGCACTGGTACTGGCCGGGATGATGCTCGGCGCGCTCGGGCTGCTGCTGTCGTCCTGGATCAAGCAGCTGGAGAACTTCGCGGGTGTGATGAACTTCGTCATCTTCCCGATGTTCTTCGCCTCCTCCGCGCTCTATCCGCTGTGGCGGGTCCAGGAGGCGAGCCTGACGCTGTGGTATGTGGCGCAGGCCAATCCCTTCACCCAGGCGGTGGAGCTGATCCGCTTCGCGCTCTACGGCAAATTCGATCCCGTCTCCTGCGCCGCCGTCGCGGTCGCGCTGCTGGTCTTCGGTGGCGCCGCGGTGCTGGGCTACGACCCGCAACGCGGCATGCTGGCCCGCCGCGCAGCGGCTTGAGAGGAGCAACCTGGATGGCGCGGGGCGCGGCCAAGCGTCAGCGGCGTGCCGGAACGCGCCATCGCGCGAACGCGAAGCCCGCGGCCAAGCCATCGGTTGGCCGTTGCGGCCCCGGCGTTGCAGCATGGCCGGCATGGGAGGGGCAACACGCATGGGCCGGCGGCGGCGCCCGGCGCGCAGCCTGCGGCCGCTTGGCGCCGGGCTGGCCGGCTCCGTCGCGCTGCACGCCGCTGCCGCTGCGCTGACGCTGGCTGCGCTCGCCTGGCGAAGCGCGCTGCCGCCGCCGGGGCTGGAGCCGGCGGTCCAGATGCTGTGGCTGCCGCAGGAAGCGCCGATTGCCACAGCGCCCGGCGCTGCGACGGAAGGGCTGGAGCCGGAGGACGCGTTGGCGACGCAGGTCGGCGCGCTGCCGCTGCGGGACGCACCGCTGGCCTCGGCCGCAGGCCTGCCTCCGCTGCCGATCCCGGAGATGGAGGTGCCGGAGCCGCCGGCCGATCCGACCGCGCTGTTCGCCGCGACGGCCGCGGTCTTCGCGCCCCCGCCGCCATTGCCGATGCAGGAGCCGGAAGCGCAGATCGCGAGCCTGGCGGTCCCGATGCCGGCGAGGGTGCAGGAGGCGCCGCTGCCCCTGCCGCCGCCGCTGCTGTCGGCGCCACGGCCGCCACGCGCCACCGCGGCGCCGGCGCAGCAAGCGGCCTTCGCCACGCCGGCGCCGGCGCCGGCGGAGCCCCCGACGATCCCGGTGCTGTCCGGTGCGCCCCGCTTCCGCCGGCCGCCGGCGCCGCCCGCCTATCCGGACCGGGCGCGGGAGGCCGGCCTCGAAGGCACGGCGCTGCTCCGCCTGCGCGTCGCCGCCGATGGCACGACGCAGGAGGTCCGGCTGCTGCGGTCGGCCGGCCACCGCATGCTGGACGAAGCCGCGCAGGAAGCGGCCCGACGCTGGGAGATCGCGCCGGCGCTGCGCAACGGCCAGCCGATCGAGGCCTGGGTCGAGGTGCCGGTGCGCTTCCGCCTCGACGACTGAGGCTCAGAACATGAAGCGCATGCCCGCGTAGAAGGTGCGCGGCAGGTTCGGCGTGATGGTGCGCGGATCGTTCAGCCCGAGGTTAAGCGCGCTCGCGGTCTGCAGATTGTACAGCGTGCCGAAGCTTGAGGATTTCTGATCGAACAGGTTGCGCACCAGCCCATAGGCTTCGATGCCCGGCGCGATCCGCACGCTGGTGCGCAGGTTGACGGTGGCATAGGACGCCACCGGCTTCAGCAAATTCGCCTCGTCGCCCCGCAGGTACTGGCTGCCGTTGGCGATGACCGAGCCACCGATGCGCCAGGCTTCCGTCGCGCGCCATTCGGCATCGAAGCGCAGCCGCTGGCGCGGGATGCCGGGGATGCGGTCGCCGGACTGCACCGGGATGGCACCATCCGCATCAGCGAAGGGGTTGTTCGGGCTCGGCAGCCGCTGCGCGGTGCGGAAGGTCGCGTCGATCAAGGCATAGTCAAGCGCCAGCGCCAGCCGCTCATCGCGCCAATTCACCCCGGCCTCGATCCCCTGCCGCCGCGTGTCGCCGGAATTGCGGAAATAGCCGCGACCCTGGATCTCGCTCTGCACCAGCAGGATGTCGTCGCTGAGGTCGGTGCGGAAGACGCCGAGGTTCCAGCTCGTCCGGCCACCGAGCCAGCGCGGCGGCAAGGTGCCGCGCAGCCCGGTCTCCACCGTGCGGCTCACCACCTGTTTCAGCGACGGGTCCGAGAGAAAGAAGGCGCCCAGCGTGCAGGGCTGCTGCGGATCGGCGCAGGCCAGTTCCGCCGGCGTCGGCGCGCGGTTCGCCTCGGCATAGCCGGCATAGGCGGTGACGCGGTCCAGCACCCGGTAGGTCACGCCGGCCTGAGGGTTGAAGCGCGAATAGCGGTGGTCGCCATCCAGCGACGTGCCGATCTGGTCGCGCAACTGCACCTGCGCCGTGTTGAACCGCCCGCCGAGCGTCGCCGCGAGGCGCGAGGTGATCTCCCATGTGCCGGTGCCGAAGATGCCCCAGGTGGCGGTGGTGGTCTTCAACTGCACCGGCTGGATGCCGCTGCCCGGCGTATCCAGGATCAGCCCGCTGCCGGCGACGGTGCGGTCTGCGGTGACACTGCCGAACTCCGTGCTGCCGGAGAAATCCGTGCTCGCATGGTCGTAGCTGGCACCGAACACCACGCGCGCCGGGCGGCCGAACCAGGGCTCGGTCGAGACGAGTTGCGCCGCGCCGCCGGCGCCGGTGCTGTTGGTGCCGGTGCGGTTTACCGCGCCCGGCGCCGCATCGCCCAGCAGGTCGGCGCCTACCGTGCCGCCGCGCGTGGTGCGCAGCGCCTGGCCGGCATCGGTGCAAAGCAGGCCCGCCAGGTCGTCGTCCGCGCAGTGCTCGGCCTCGGCGATGTCGGCGTTCAAGGTGCGTTGGCGGAAGCTGCGGACATAGGCGTTGGCCTCCAGGCTCCAGGCCTCCGCGAGTTCGTAGGTGCCGCGCGCCTGCAAGGTCACCATGCGGTTGTAGGTCCGGTCGGGGTAGGTGAAGACGTTGCGCCGATCGCCCGAGAGGAGTTGCACCGGCGCCGGCCCGTTCCCGCCGAGGGCGGTGCTGCCGGCGCCGATCGAAAGGTTCAGCGTCGCCCGTTCGCCGCGCGCGCCGAGATTGCCGTACAGCCGCCGCAGGCGTGACGGCGAGGCGTTGCGCCAGCCATCGTCGCTCAGCCCCTCCACCGCCAGGTAGGCGGCGACGTTGTCCACCTGCTTGCCGTATTCCAGCCCGACCGCGGCGCGGCCGAAGGACCCGCCGGAGACATCGACGCGCGCACCGGGCGAATCGAAGCCGGTCTTCATCCGCAGCGCCAGCGCGCCACCGATCGCATTCAACCCGAAGACCGGGTTGCTGCCGATCAGATCGACCGACCGGATGGCGTTCGACGGGATCAGGTCCCAGTTCACCGTGTCGCCGAAGGCCTCGTTGATGCGGACGCCGTTCTGGTAGACCGCGAGCCCCTGCGGCGTGCCGAGCAGCGGCGAGGCGGTGAAGCCGCGATAGGAGACATCCGGCGCGAAGCCATTGCCCTGCGTGTCGTTCACGGTGACGCCGGCGGAAAGCCGCACCAGGCTGTCCACCAGGTCGGGCCGGCCTTCCCGGGCGATGTCGGCGGCCGAGAGGCTGCGCGGATTGCCGGCGATGCGGTCACGCGGCACGCCGCCGGCGGGCAGCGGCGACGTCGCGACGGATTCGACGATGGGCAAGGTGGCCGCGGCAGGCGCTTCCTGCGCCCGCGCCGCACCGATCGACAGCAGCGCGGCCGACAATACCACGCGCGTCACGGGGATCGCCCCGCGGCTTGTTCCGACCTTCATGTCCCCTCCCGGCATCCACGCCCGCGATCCGAACACGCAAGCGCCATCGGCGAGCTAACACGACGGTCGAGGCTTGCCGGGCACACGAAGCCGCGGGATGCTCCAACGGGGAAAAGCATGCGACCGGAACACCACAGCAGCGCGATGAGCGATGCCCCACCCGCCCTCGGGGTCGCGCGGCTATCCTTCGCCTATGGCGCGCGGCAGGTGCTGCACGATGTCGAGTTCCGTGTCATGCCCGGCGAATTCGCCGTGCTGCTCGGGCCCAACGGTGCCGGCAAGAGCACGCTCTTCGCCCTGATCACCCGCCTGTTCGATGCGCCGGCACCGGGCAGCGTGCGGATCTTCGGCACGGAGATGCGCGAGCAGCCAGGCGCGGCGCTGGCACGGCTCGGCGTGGTGTTCCAGCAGCCGACACTCGACCCGGACATATCGGTGATCGAGAACCTGCTCTACCACGGCGCGCTGCACGGCCTGCCACGCGCGGAATCACGGCGGCGCGCGCTGCACGAATTGGACCGCGTGGAATTGGCCGATCGCGCCGACAGCACGGTGCGCGCGCTGTCGGGCGGCCAGCGGCGCCGTGCGGAGGTGGCGCGCGCGCTGCTGACGCGGCCTTCGCTGCTGCTGCTGGACGAGGCGACGACCGGGCTCGACATGCCGAGCCGCGCGGCGGTGCGCCAGCATGTGCGCGGCCTCTGCGCCAGCGAAGGCCTCGCCGCGCTTTGGGCGACGCATCTGATCGAGGAAGTGCCGGAAGAGGCGCGGGTGATCGTGCTGGCCGATGGCCACGTGCGCGCCGAAGGCACGGTGCCCGAAGTCCTGGCGCAGGCAGCGGCGGTGGATCTGCCCGCCGCCTTCACCCGGCTGACCGCGGCGATGTCCGGCTAGATGCTGAGATCGAGCAGGTTGTAGTCGCGCATCCCGGACTTCGCCGCCGCGTCCCAGCGCCAGCTCTCGCCGCCCTCGGCATGTGGCTGGTAGCGATAGGGCGTCTCGGCCGGGAACCGCCGGCCGCGCGCATCGATCGCATAGCCGATGATCCGCGCCCGTTCGCGGATGCGCGCGTCGTCGTAGACCGCCGGCTCGTTATGCACGCCGCCGCCCTCGACGCCCAGCACCGAGCGCCGGCGGTGGAAGCCGAAATTCAGCGTCACCCGCCAATCCGGGCTGGTATTGGCGAAGCTGCCATGCACGGTCTGCCGGTTGGTGATGGCGACATCGCCCGGCGCGCAGAGGATCGGCACCGCCTCCGGCAGCCGTTCCGTTCCCGCCGCCGCGACACGCGCCTTGATGTCGGCGCGGCCCAGCCTGTGCGAGCCCGGCACCACCCACACGCCATTGGCCGCGGTGCAGCCATAGAGCTGCGCCATGAAGTTGAAGCCATGCGTGCCCTGGTCGAGCTCCGGGCTGTCCCAATGCGTCACGCCATCCTGGTGCCAGGCGACGGAGGCACCGCGGCCCGGTTCCTTGACGAAGATCGCCTCGTTGAACGGGACGAAATCATCGCCGTTCACCGCCGCCGCCATCGCCAGCAGGCCGGGATGGCCATAGAGCCGCAGCGCGGCGTCGGAGAATTGCAGCGAGCCGAGGATGAGGTAGACGATCTCCTTCGGCGCGTCGGCCGAGGCCTTCGGCTCGAACATCTTCACCGGGTGGCGGCCGTTGGCGGCCTGCGTGCCGCCCACCGGGTCGCCCAGCGGCCGCGCCCAGAACAGCGTCGGCGCCTGATGGCCGGCGGCCAGGGCGGGGCGGCCCTGCGCATCGACGGACGCGCCGCGCTCGCGCGGCAGCCGCGCCAGGATGTCCTGGATGTCGGTCTCGATATCGGCCAGCTCAGCCTGCCCCACCACGCCTTCGAAGACGTAGAAGCCGCAGCGCCAATAGGCTTCCAGGATGTCGGGGTGGATGCGTCCATCGGCACCGAAGCGGATCGGGCCGCGGTTGCCGAGCGCCGCGGCGCGGGCCTCGCCGGCGCGGAGGTAGTCGCGCATCGCCGCCTCCTCCGGGCCGTAATCGACCTCGATCCTGGTGATCGGCTTGTTCATCGGCGCATCCTCCCGCCCCTTTGGGCCAGCATAGGCCCCGGCGGCGGCGGGTTTCAATTGCCCCGCCCGGCGCTTGCCGCATCTGAAACATGGCGGTCTAATCCCCCGGCCCCACGGGCCGGAGGAAACGACCATGCCGCATCGCCGCGCCATGCTGGCCGCGCTTGGCGCCGGCAGCCTGGCCTTCGCCGCCGAGCCGGCCCGCACCCAACCACGAAGCGATGGAACGCCCCGCATGTCCCCCGAGATCGTCTCCCAACTGGCCCCGACCGGCGTGCTGCGCGCCGCCATCAACATGGGGAACTTCCTTCTCGTCACCGGCAAGACCGCGGATGGCGGGCCGGACGGCGTCTCGCCCGAGATGGCGCGGGAGATCGCGGCGCGGCTCGGCGTGCCCTGCAAACTGGTTCCCTATGCCCGGCCGAACGAGATCGCCGATGCCGCCGGCACCAATGCCTGGGACATCGCCAATATCGGCGCCGAGCCGCAGCGCGCGGCCAAGATCAGCTTCACCGCCGCCTATTGCGAGATCGAGGCGACCTACCTGGTGCCGCCCGGCTCGCCCATCACCGACATCGCGCAGGTGGACCGCACGGGCAACCGCATCGTCAGCGGCGCCGGCGCCGCCTATACGCTGTGGCTGGAGCGGAACATCAAGCACGCCGAATTGGTGCTGGTGCCCGGCGGCGGCGCCGCCGCCTTCCAGGCCTTCATCGATACGAAGGCGGAGGTCTATGGCGGGCTGCGCCCCGGCCTGCTCTCGGATATCGAGAAGCTGCCGGGCGCGCGCATCCTCGACGGCCAGTTCATGGCGGTGCAGCAGGCGATCGGCACGGGGCGGGAGAATGCGGCGGCCGCGGCCTGGCTGAGCGCCTTCGTCGAGGAAGCGAAAGCCAGCGGCCTCGTCGCCAGCTTCATCGAAAAGCACAAGGTGCGTGGCCTGTCGGTGGCACCGGCGGCCTGATCCGGCTCAGCGGCGCGCCGCGGTAGTCGGCTCACCGCCGCGCCGCGGCGAGCGCCACGGCGAGGCGCGCAGCCCAGGCGGCGCAATCCGCCACGGTGCCCAGCAGGTCCTGGCGCACCTCCAGCAGCACGGCGTCGCGGCCTTGCGCGTCGCCATGCACCGGGACGGTGTAGTCGAATTCCGACTCGATCCGGTAGGGCTCGTTGTCGCCGATGACCAGCGCCGGGTCGGCGGCCAGCGCGTGTACCAGCGCGGTGCCGAGGCGCCGTGCCTCGGCATAGAGGATGCCGGCATGCCAGGGCCGGCGTTCGCCCAGGTAGACCGGCGTGAAGCTGTGCACGCCGATCACCGTCGCGCCCGGCCGCGTCGCCAGGAAGCCGGCGACCCGATCATGGAAGGGCGCGAACCACGCCGCCTGGCGGCGCGCCCGCTCCGCCGCGCCGAGCCCCAGATTGCCCGGGATGACCGTCGCCTCGCTGACCTCCGGGATGCTGGATGGCGCGTGCAGTGGCCGGTTGAGATCGATCAGCAGCCGTGAGTAGCCCGCCAGGAACAGCGGCGCGTCGAGCAGCGCCGACAATTGCCGGGCCAACTCGGCCGCGCCGATATCGTAGGCGATGTGCCGTTCCAGCTCCGGCGCCGGCAGGCCGAGCGACGCATACTCCGCCGGGATATGGCTGGATGCGTGCTCGCAGAGCAGGACGAAGGGCGAGCCACCGCCGGCATTGTGCAGCGTGACCGGTGGCGGCGGCCCGTCGGTCACAGCGGGCGGTGGCCGAAGGATGCCGTCCCGCCGGACATGCCGCCCGACAGCGGCGGGGCGTCGTCGTTGCCCGATCCGGTCCAGCCCACCGGCACCAGTGGCGGCAGCTCATCCGTCGTCACCTGGAAGCCGGCCAGGGTGCAGGGGCCGAAGGTGGTCGCCAGCGCCACATCCGTCGCATCGCGCCCGCGCGCCATCAGGATGCGGCCGATGCGCGGGAAATTATGCCGCGCATCGAAGGTGTGCCAGTGGCCGCCGAGATAGGCCTCGAACCAGGCGCTGAAATCCATCGGCGTGTCGGAGATCGGCACGCCGATATCGCCGAGATAGCCGGTGCAGTAGCGCGCCGGGATGTTCATGCAGCGGCAGAGCGTGACGGCCAGGTGGGCGAAGTCGCGGCAGACGCCGCGGCGTTCGCTGTGGCCGCCGAAGGCGGTGCGGGTCGGGTCGGCGTGCTCGTAGCCGAAGCTGATGCGGCTGTTGACATAGTCGCAGATCGCCTGCACCCGCGGCCAGCCCAGCGGCGTGCCGCCGAACAGCGACCAGGCGGTGTCGGACAGTCGGTCGGTGTCGCAGTACCGGCTGCCGAGCAGGAAAACCAGCACCTCATCCGGCAAATCCTGGACCGCATGCTGCATCGCCTCCGGCACCCGCGCATCCTCGGTGCCCGGATCATGCACCAGGAAGCTGGTCGAGATGGTCAGCCGCCCGGTCGGGGCCAGGATGCGGGTGCAGGTATTGCCGAAGCTGTCGCGGTAATGCGTCGCGCCGATCGGTGGATCGAAGGCGATCTGGTGCGGGCCGATGACATCCGGCATGCGCGACGGGTGGACACTCAGCGAAAGCAGCATCGGCGTCGGCTGCGGGCAGTCATAGGTGATCTCGTAGCCGGCACGGATCTGCATGGGGCAATGTCCTTCGTGAAACAGCGTCAGGGTGCGGTGGCGCGCGGCCGCGCGACCGGGATGGGTTTGGCTTCGCTGCTGACGGCGACCTCCACCGTCATGCCGAGGCTGTCGGCGGGGAACCCGGTCCAGGTGCCGTGCAGCGGCAGCGCATGGCCTGGGTCGCGGGCGATCGCCACGCGGATCAGGTCGCGGTTGCCGACGATGCCGTTGGTGGGGTCGAATTCGATCCAGCCGGCGCCGGGCAGGTAGACCCGCGCCCAGGCATGGGTGGAGCCGCCGCCGACATGCGCCTTGTCGTCGTGGCCGGGGCTGTAGAGGTAGCCGGAGACGAAGCGGGCGGCCATGCCGAGCGACCGCGCGGCTTCCATCATCAGCACGGCGAAGTCGCGGCAGGTGCCGCTGCCGAGCTTCAGGGTGCGCACCGGGTCCTGGATGCCGCGCTCATGTCGCGGGATGTAGGTGAGCTCGCCCTTGATGGCGTGCGTCATCGCTTCCAGCAGCGCCAGCGTGCCGGTCGGGCCGTCCCGCCGCAGAAAGCGCCGCGCCCAGGCATCCACCACGCGATCCGGATCGGGGTAGTGCCGCTCGATCGAGCGGGCGAGGTCGGGCATCTCCTCCATCCCGTAGGAGAAGGGATAGGTGCGGGCATGGGCTTCGAGCTGGAATTCGAGCGCGTGGTGCGGCTGGTGATCGAGCCGGACGGTGCTCTCGAAGCGCAATTCCTTGGCGCGGCCGGTGAAGCGGGCGATGGCGACGCTGTTGCCGAAGACATCGTGCAGCCAGCGCAGGTCGGCCGGCTTCGGGGTGATGTCGAGCCGCGATTCGAACAGCCGCTGGTCATGGCCCTCGCGCGGCCGCAGCATCAGGCGATGCTCGCCGAAGGTGACGGCCTGGCGGTAGCGGTAGACGGTGAGGTGGCGAACGGTGAGAACGGGCATGCGTCTTGGCCTCAGCGCCGGGACGCCATGCGGTAGCGGTGGAACAGGCCCGTCCGGAATTCGCGCGCCATGCAGACCCCTTGTCATCGCGGCATGCGCGACGCGGGGTTGAACCCCTTGTAGGCTGGAAAGTTCGCTTGCACCGCAGCAATTGCGACGGCCGGCGAAAGCAATCGCGTGACGCGGCGTGCGCCAGGACACAGCGGCGGCCGGGCCGGGCGGCTAGAAACGGTGTCGGGCGATATGCCCTTTCCTCCCGTTCCCTCAAGTCAACTGCCCGCCGGACCTCGTCCGGCGGGCCTTCTTGCGTCGGGCGGCGGTGCATTGACGCCGCGTGCCGGGCGCAAAAAGATGCCCCGGTCGGCCGGCCGCCCAGGATCGGCGACGGGAGGAAACCGCCAGATGAGCGACACCCAGGACCCGCTGCTGGTCGAGGCCCGCCCCGGCTACCACGTGCTGACCCTCAACCGGCCGCAGAAGCTGAACGCCTTCGATGCCTCCCTGCATACGGCGCTGCGCACGGCGCTGGCGGCGGCGGCGGCCGATCCGGCCTGCCGCGCGGTGCTGCTGGCCGGCGCCGGCCGCGGCTTCTGCGCCGGGCAGGATCTGGCGGAACCCGGCATGACCGGCGCCGGCACCGACCTGGAAGCGGTGCTGGAACGCGGCTGGAACCCGCTTGTGCGCGCCATCCGCGCGCTGCCGAAGCCGGTGGTCTGCGCGGTCCATGGCGTGGCGGCCGGCGCCGGCGCCTCGCTCGCGCTGGCCTGCGACATCACCCTGGCGGCGGAGGATGCGCGCTTCTCCCAGGCCTTCATCCGCATCGGCCTGGTGCCGGATTCGGGTGCCACCTGGACCCTGCCGCGGCTGGCCGGGCCGCAGCGGGCGCGGGCACTGGCGATGCTGGGCGACCAGATCAGCGGAGCGGAGGCGGCGAATTACGGCATGGTCTGGCGCGCGGTGCCGGCGGCGGCCTTGATGGAGGAGGCGCATGCCCTTTGCGCCCGCCTCGCCCGGCTGCCGGCGCAGGGGCTGGCCGCCATCAAGCAGGCGCTGGAGGCAGCGGAGGCGAATACGCTCGATGCGCAATTGCGGCTGGAGGCGAAGCTGCAGCGCGGGCTCGGCCAAAGTGCCGACTTCGCCGAGGGCGTCGCCGCCTTCCAGCAGAAGCGCGCGGCCCGGTTCGAAGGCGCGCCGGAGTGACGCCGCAGGCGCTCGCCGAGGCCTGCGCCGCGGCGCTCTGGGCGGAAGACCACGCCTCGATCGGCCTCGGCATGCGGATCCTGCGGGTGGCGCCGGGGGAGGCCGAGATCGCCATGGCGATCGAGCCGCGCATGGCGAACGGCCACGGCATCTGCCATGGCGGCTTCATCTTCGCGCTGGCCGACAGCGCCTTCGCCTTCGCCTGCAACAGCTTCAACCGGCGCAGCGTCGCGCAGTCCAACAGCATCACCTACCTGCGCCCGGCGCGCATCGGCCAGAGCCTGACCGCCTGCGCCAGCCGCACCGCGGAGGCCGGGCGCAGCGGGATCTACGACGTGCTGGTCAGCGACGAAGCGGGGCAGGCCATCGCCAGCTTCCGCGGCCTGTCGCGCGTCATCGACGGCACCCTGGTGGAGACGACGCCATGACCACCCCCCGCCGCCTGGGCGAGGCCCCGCCGGATGCCATGCTGGAGGCCATCGAGCGCGCCTCGGTGCCGGAGATGCGTGCGCTGCAGCGCGAGCGGCTGGGCTGGAGCCTGCGGCACGCCTACGACAACGTGCCGCACTATCGCCGCGCCTTCGATGCCGCGGGCGTCACCCCGGCCGATTTCCGCGACCTGGCGGATCTGGCGCGCTTCCCCTTCACCGCCAAGGCCGACCTGCGCGCGAATTATCCGTTCGGGATGTTCGCCGTGCCGCGCGAGCAGGTGGCGCGCATCCATGCGTCCTCCGGCACCACCGGCAAGCCGACCGTGGTGGGCTACACGAAGCAGGATATCGACACCTGGGCGGCACTGGTCGCCCGCAGCATGCGCGCCGCCGGCGCCCGGCCGGGCATGGCGGTGCATGTCGCCTATGGCTACGGGCTCTTCACCGGCGGCCTCGGCGCGCATTACGGGGCGGAGGCGCTGGGCTGCACCGTCATCCCCGTCTCCGGCGGGATGACCGAGCGCCAGGTCCAGCTGATCGAGGATTTCCGCCCCGATATCATCATGGTGACGCCGAGCTACATGCTGGCGCTGCTCGGCGAATTCCGGAAGCAGGGCAAGGATCCGCGGAAGACCAGCCTGAAGATCGGCATCTTCGGCGCCGAGCCCTGGACCGAGGCGATGCGGCAGCAGATCGAGGAGGCCTTCGACATCCAGGCCGTCGACATCTATGGCCTGTCCGAGGTGATGGGGCCGGGCGTCGCCAATGAATGCGTCGAGACCAAGGACGGGCTGCACATCTGGGAGGATCATTTCTACCCGGAGATCGTCGACCCCGAGACCGGCGCGCCGCTGCCGGATGGCGAGAAGGGCGAGCTGGTCTTCACCAGCCTGACCAAGCAGGCGATGCCGGTGATCCGCTACCGCACCCGGGACCTGACCCGGCTGCTGCCCGGCACCGGGCGGCCGGGATTCCGCCGGATGGAGAAGGTGACCGGCCGCAGCGACGACATGATCATCCTGCGCGGCGTCAACGTCTTCCCCAGCCAGATCGAGGAGCAGTTGCTGCGCGTGCCCGGCCTGTCGCCGCACTACCAGCTGGTGCTGACGCGCGACGGCCCGCTGGACGGCATGACGGTGCTGGTCGAGGCCGAGTACGGCGTCACCGGCGAGGACCGCGCCGCGGCCGCCGCGCGGCTGACGCACCACGTGAAGGAGATCGTCGGCGTCACCGTCACGGTCGAGGTGCGCGACCCCGGCACGGTGGAACGCAGCGTCGGCAAGGCGCAGCGGGTGGTGGACCGAAGGCACGGCCTGCGATCGTCCTGAGTGGGACACTCAGGGCGTGAATCGCCGGCCCGACGCGGCTGATCAGGCCGCGTCGTAGTCGACAGCCAGCGTCGGCGTCGTCGGCCGGCTCTGGCAGGTCAGCACGAAGCCGGCCGCGGTCTCCCAGGGCTGCAGCGAATAATTGACGTCCATCGCCACCGCCCCCGCCGTGACCTTGGCGCGGCAGGTGCAGCACATGCCGCCGCGGCAGGACCAGGGCAGGTCCAGCCCGGCGCGCAGCCCGGCCTCCAGCACCGTCTCGCCCGCCAGCATGGGGAGGCTGCGGGTCACGCCCTCCACCACCACCTCCAGCATCGCCGCCGGCGGCGCATCGGCCACCGGCGCCACCGCCGCGCGCGGCGTGCCGCCGGCGGCCGGGGTGAAGCGCTCCACATGAATGCGCTCCGGCATCACGCCGAGCCCGACCAGCGCCGCGGTCGCCGCCTCCGCCAGGCCGGTGGGGCCGCAGAGGAAGGCGGCGTCGATCGCGCCCGGGCGCACCAGGCCGGGGACCAGCGCGGCGATGCGGTCATGGTCGATCCGGCCATGCAGCGCGGCGAGCTCGTGCTTCTCCCGGCTCAGCACATGCACCACGGTCAGGCGCGACAGGTGGCGGTCCTTCAGATCCTCCAGCGCCTCGCGGAACATGATGCCGTCGGCGCTGCGGTTGCCGAACAGCAGCACCACGCGGCTCTGCGGCTCGGTCGCCAGCAGGCTGCGGGCGATGGAGAGGATCGGCGTGATGCCGCTGCCGCAGGCGATGCCGAGTACCGTGCGCGGCGGCGCGCCGGCGTCGGGTGCCAGGCCGAAGCGGCCCTCGGGCGGCATGGCCTCCAGCACATCGCCGGGGCGGAGCGAATCCAAGGCCCAGGCGGAGAAGACGCCGCCTTCGACGCGCTTGATGCCGATGCGCAGCACGGCCTCATCCAGCCCGGCGCAGATCGAGTAGCTGCGGCGGATCTCCGCGCCGGCGATCTCGCGGCGGAGCGTCAGGTACTGGCCCGGGGTGAAGCGGAAGGCCTCGCGCAGCTCGGGCGGCACGGCGAGCGTGACGGCGATGGCGTCGGCGGTCTCGCGCCGGATGGCGGTGACGGTCAGGGGGTGGAAGCGGGCGCGGGCGGGGATCGCGTTCATGCGCAGGGCTCCGGGAAGAAAAGGGGTGCACACCCTTTGGGCGCATGCGCCCAACCCTGCGCTGCGCGCCGGCGCCTCCATCCCACGCGAAGCGAGGGAGGGGTGGGATGGGGGTGCGCCTTCGCTACAGGCATTTGAAGTAATCGAACGGCTCACGGCAGGCCGTGCAGCGCCACAGCGCCTTGCAGGAGGTCGAGCCGAACTCCGAAAGCTTCTCCGTCGCCGCGCTGCCGCAGCGCGGGCAGGCGACCGCATCCTCCAGCCCGAACAGCCCGCGCCGGCCCGTGCGTGCCGCCGGCGGGGCGATGCCGTAGTCGCGCAGCGCCGCGCGCCCGGCCTCGGTCAGCCAATCCGTCGTCCAGGCGGGCGAGAGCACCAGCCGCACGCGGGGCTTGGGCAGGCCGGCGGCCAGCAGCGCGGCTTCCACCTGCACGGCGATCATCCCCATGGCGGGGCAGCCGGAATAGGTCGGCGTGATGTCCACCTCGACGCCACCGTCATCGGCGACGCGCGCCTCCCGCAGCACGCCGAGGTCGGCGATGGTCAGCACGGGGATCTCCGGGTCCACCACCGCGCCGGCGACCTCCAGCGCGCGCCGGCGGAGCCGCGCCGCCTCGATCACCACACCGCGCCCGGATAGGATCGCGGCAAGTGCTGCATCACCGCCAGCAGATGGCCGAGATGTTCGGTATGCACGCCGCGGCGGCCGCCCGACTGCATCCAGGCACCGGGCGCCGGCATCGGCAGCGTCGCCTCGGCCAGCACGTGCGCCACCATCGCCTCCCAGCCCGGGCGCAGCGCGGCGGGGTCGGGCGCGATGCCGTCGGCCAGCAGCGTGGCATCCGCCTCGAACATCTCGCCGGTATAGGGCCAGAGCTCGTCGAGCGCCTCCAGCATCCGCCGGTGGGATTCGTCGGTCCCGTCGCCCAGCCGGATCACCCATTCGCCGGCGTGGCGCAGGTGGTAGGCGGCTTCCTTCTCCGCCTTGGCAGCGATGGCGGCCAGCGTGGCGTCACGCGATTCCATCAGCGCCCGCCAATAGGGATGCAGGAAGGCGCTGGTGAGG
>JBMOJU010000195.1:0-9823 GCA_049315625.1 Paracraurococcus sp. | reverse complement strand
CAGAGCACGCTCGATAGCGAGCGCAAGGTCGGGGCGAACGCCACGGTCGACCCCTCGCCGGAAGGCCTCTACGGCGCCGGTGTGGAAGCCCTGCAGGCCAAGCGCTACGCCGCCGCGGCCGATTACTTCGACCAGATCGAGCGCGACCACCCCTATTCGACCTGGGCGACCAACGCGAAGCTGATGTCGGCCTATGCCGAATATCAGCGCAACCGCTACCCGGAGGCGATCGGCGCGCTGGACCGCTTCATCCAGTTGCACCCGGCGCATCGCGACATCGCCTATGCCTTCTACCTCCGCGCACTGTGCTACTACGAGCAGATCGCCGATGCGCAGCGCGACCAGCGCACCACGGAACAGGCCATGACGGCGCTGCAGGACGTGGTGAACCGCTTCCCCGAGACCGCCTATGCCCGCGATGCGCGGCTGAAGATCGACCTCGGCCGCGACCACCTGGCGGGCAAGGAGATGAACGTCGGCCGCTTCTACCAGCGCCAGCGCCTCTATGCCGCGGCGATCGGCCGCTTCCGCAAGGTGGTGGAGGAATACCAGACCACCAACCACGTGCCGGAGGCGCTGCACCGGCTGACCGAGATCTACCTGACGCTCGGCCTGCCGGAGGAGGCGAAGAAGACCGCCTCCGTGCTCGGGCACAACTTCCCCGGCAGCCCCTGGTACCAGGACAGCTACGCCCTGCTGGTGGACGGTGCCCAGGCTTCGGCCGAGGACCGCCCCGGCTTCGTGCGGCGCGCCTGGAACTGGGTGTTCTGAGGGCGAGGCGGGTCGCGCACCGCCGATGCTCACTTCCCTCGCGATCCGCGACGTCGTCCTCATCGAACGGCTGGATCTCGGCTTCGGCGCCGGGCTGACGGTGCTGACGGGCGAGACCGGCGCCGGCAAGTCGATCCTGCTGGACAGCCTCGGCCTGGCCTGCGGCGCCCGCGCCGAGGCCGGCATGGTCCGCGCCGGGCAGGCGCAATGCTCCGTCACCGCCGCCTTCGCCCCGCCCGAGGGGCACCCCGCGCTGGCCCTGCTGGCCGAGCAGGGTATCGAGCGCGACGACACGCTGGTGCTGCGCCGCGTGGTCCAGGCGGATGGCCGCAGCCGCGCCTTCGTCAACGAACAGCCGGTCGGCGTCGCCCTGCTGAAGCGCCTGGCGGCGACGCTGGTCGAGGTGCAGGGCCAGCACGACCAGGTCGGCCTGGCCGATCCCGCGACGCATGCCGGGCTGCTGGACGCCTTCGGCGGGCTGGAGGGGCGCCGCAACGCCGCCGCCGCCGCCTGGCGCGGCTGGCGCGACGCGATGCGGGCGCTGAACGCGGCGCGGGAGACGATCGCCGCGGCGCAACGGGACGAGGAATTCCTCCGCCACGCGGTGCAGGAATTGTCCGACCTCGCGCCGGCGGAGGGCGAGGAGGAGGAGCTCTCGAAGGAGCGCCAGCGGCTGCAGCAGGGCGAGCGGCGCAACGAGAGCATCGCCGCGGCGCTGGCCGAGCTGACCCCGCGCGACCGCCGCCGCGGCGGTCCCGGGGAGGCGCTGCGCGGCGCCGCCCGGGCGCTGGAGCGTCTGCCGGCCCCGAACGAGGAAGCCCAGCCGATCCTGACGCTGCTGGCCCAGGCGCAGGATGCGGTGGCCGAGGCGGAGACGCTGCTGGAGCGGCTGATGAATGAGGGCGGGCCGGACCCGCGCCGGCTGGAGACGCTGGAGGACCGGCTGTTCGGCCTGCGTGCCGCGGCCCGCAAGCATGCCGTGCCGGTGGTGGAGCTGCCGGTGCTGCTGGCGCAGCTGAAGGACCGGCTGGGCGCGCTGGATGCCGGCACCGAAAAGGTCGGCGCGCTGGAGAAGGCCGCCGGCGCGGCGCGCACGGCTTACCTCACCGCCGGGCGCGCGCTGTCCGAGGCGCGTGCCACGGCCGCCAAGCGGCTGGAGACGGCGCTGGGGAAGGAGCTGCCGCCGCTCAAGCTGGACCGCGCCCGCTTCGTCGTCGAGGTGGCGCCGCGCGAGGAAAGCGGCTGGGCGGCCGATGGGATGGACCGGGTGACCTTCCTGGTGGCCACCAACCCGGGCCAGACACCGGGGCAGTTGCAGAAGATCGCCTCGGGCGGCGAGCTGTCGCGGCTGATGCTGGCGCTGAAGGTGGTGCTGGCGCGGGGTTCGCCGGTGCCGACGCTGATCTTCGACGAGGTGGATGCCGGCGGCGGCGGCGCCACGGCGGCGGCGGTGGGAGAACGTCTGGAGGGCGTGGCGGAACGGCTGCAGGTGCTGGTGGTGACCCACAGCCCGCAGGTGGCGGCGCGCGGGGCGCAGCAATTGCGGGTGGCGAAATCGGTGAAGGGCGACCGCGCGGCGACCACGGTCGAGCCGCTCGACAAGCGCGAGAGGCGGGAGGAGATCGCCCGCATGCTGGCCGGCGAACGGGTGACCGACGCGGCGCGGGCGGCGGCCGACAGCCTGCTGACGGGAGGCCTGCTGTGAGCGAGGTTGCCCGTCCCCCTCCCCCGTCCTGGGGGAGAGGGTCGGGGTGGGGGTGTCCCCGCCCATGACCGACGCCGCCCGACCGATCGACTCCCTCACCGAAGCCGACGCCGCCGCCGAGCTCGCCGCGCTGGCCGCCGAGATCGCGCATCACGACCGCGCCTACCACCAGCAGGACGCGCCGGAGATCACCGACGCCGACTACGATGCGCTGCGGCAGCGGAACGCGGCGATCGAGGCGCGCTTCCCCCACCTCAAGCGCAGCGACAGCCCCTCCGACGCCGCCCCCGGCGCGCCGCCGGCCGCCGGCTTCGCCAAATCCCGCCACGGCACGCCGATGCTCAGCCTCGGCAATGCCTTCGCGCCGGAGGATTTCGCCGAATTCGCCCGCAGCATCCGGCGCTTCCTTGGCCTGGCGGAGGCCGAGGTGCTGCAATTCATGGCCGAGCCGAAGATCGACGGGCTCTCGGTGAACCTCACCTACGAACACGGCGCCTTCCTCCGCGGCGCCACGCGCGGCGATGGTAATGAGGGCGAAGACATCACCCGCAACCTCGAGACCCTGGACGAGCTGCCGCGCCACCTGCCGGCGCCCTTCCCGGAGCGGATCGAGATCCGCGGCGAGGTCTTCATGACCAAGGCGGATTTCCTGACGTTCCAGGCCGAGCAGACCCGGCTGCATGCCGAGCGCGAGGCGCGGCGCGAGGCCGGCGAGAAGGTCGGCGAGGCGGTCCGCATCCCGGCCAATCCGCGCAATGCTGCGGCCGGGTCACTGCGCCAGCTCGACCCATCGATCACCGCGCGGCGGCCGCTCAAGCTGTTCGCCTATGCCCAGGGCCAGTCGAGCGAGCCGGTGGCAGAGACCCATTCCGGCTACCTCGACGCGCTCAAGCGCTGGGGCTTCCAGGTCAACCCGCTCTCCGCCCTGCTGCCCGACGAGCATGCGGCCGAGGCCTTCCAGGCCGGCATGGCGGAACGCCGCGCCGGCCTCGCCTACGACATCGACGGCGTGGTCTACAAGCTGGACCGGCTGGATTGGCAGAGCCGGCTCGGCTTCGTCGGCCGCGCGCCGCGCTGGGCGATCGCCTGGAAATTCCCCGCCGAACAGGCGACGACGAAGCTGCTGCGCATCGAGATCCAGGTCGGCCGCACCGGCGCGCTGACCCCGCGCGCGGTGATGGAGCCGGTCAATGTCGGCGGCGTCATGGTGCAGCACGCCACCCTGCACAATGAGGACGAGATCGCCCGCAAGGATATCCGCGTCGGCGACACGGTGGTGCTGCAGCGCGCCGGCGACGTGATCCCGCAGGTCGTCTCGGTCGTGCTGGAGAAGCGCCCGGCCGACAGCACCCCCTTCGCCTTCCCCGACACCTGCCCCTTCTGCGGCAGCCACGCCGTCCGCCCGCCCGGGGAGGTGGTGAAGCGCTGCACCGGCGGCCTCATCTGCCCGGCGCAGACCATCGAGCGCCTGAAGCACTTCGTCGCCCGCAACACCCTGGATATCGACGGCTTCGGCGAGGAGCGGATCGTCCAGTTGCGGGAAGCCGGGCTGCTCGCCTCCCCGGCCGACATCTTCCGCCTGCCGGAGCACGAGGCGCGGATCGCCGGGATGGAAGGCTGGGGCGCGCTCTCGGCCCGCAACCTGGTGCGCGCCATCGAGGCGCGGCGGACGCCGCCCTTCGACCGCTTCATCTTCGCGCTCGGCATACGGCGGATCGGCGAGGCCAACGCCAAGCTGCTCGCCCGGCACTACCATTCGCTGGAGGAGTGGCGGGAGAAGATGCGCGCCGCCAGCATCATCGGCTCCGAGGCGCGGGAGGAGCTGGGCTCGATCCAGGGCATCGGCCCGGCCATCGCGCAGGAGCTGGTGGATTTCTTCGACGAGCCGCACAACCTCGCGGCGCTGGACGACCTGGCCCGTTACGTCGCGCCGGCGCCGGTGGCCTTCACGAGCGACGCCGATTCGCCCTTCGCCGGCAAGACGCTGGTCTTCACCGGCACGCTGGAGACCATGACGCGGCCGGAGGCGGAGGCGCGGGCCGAGACGCTCGGCGCCAAGGTGACCAAGAGCGTCTCGAAGAAGACCGATTTCGTCGTGGTCGGCGCCGATGCCGGCAGCAAGGCCACCAAGGCCGCCGAGCTCGGCCTGCGGGTGCTGACCGAGGCCGAGTGGCGGCAGCTGGCCGGGTTGAATTAGCCCCGCGCGAGGTTCAGCCGCCGCCGCCGCCGCGCGAGCCGAGGCCCGGCACCCGCACCGGCTGGGAGGTGCTGGAATACGGGTTCGTGCCGGCACCGGCGCCGGTCGCAGGACCGGTGCGCTCGATCACCGGCGCGGAACTGCCGGATTCGCCACCGCCACGCGTGCCGGTGATGATCGCCTGGCCACCCGAGGCGTTCGGGCTGCCGGCGCCCATCGTCTCACGCGCCTGCTGCTGCAGCGGCGCCGAGCCGGGGCCGGCGGCGGTGCCGGCAACCGGCGGGCCGCTCTGGGTCTTGACGTCGGCACAGGCCGCCAGGCCCAGGCCCGCGGCTACGGCGAGCGGCAACATCATACTACGCATGCGTGGGCTTCCCCCTGCAGGTTACCCCACCACCCTTGCCGCAATGCCCGCCGCGCGTGGATCACAACGGCTTGCCGCGCCGGCAATGCCGCGGCAATCCGGTTCACGATGGCGCGCGGAAGCGCCCTACCAACCCAGGGTTCCGGGGCCGCCCTTGAACGGGCCGACCAGCTCGGCGGTGATCCAGCCGCCGTAGAAGCCGCCCGGCTGCGGCACCACGCGTTCGCCGTCGACGAAGCAGGCCTCCATCCGCCCGGCATAGACGGCGACATGGTCCTGGATGTCGGCGAAGGCCGCGGTCGGGTCAGGGTAGGACCAGCCGGCCGCCGTCGCCACCGCCCCGCCCGCCACCAGGGTCCAGTAGCGCGCCCGGCCCTTCCATTCGCACAGGCTGGCGCCGGGCGCGGGGCGCAGTACGCCGGGGCGGAACGCGTCCGGCGGCAGGTACCAGCTCGGCGGGTGGAAGGTCTCCAGCACGCGCCAGGCCTCGCGCGTTTCGGCGATGGTCTCGCCGCCGAGCAGGATGCGGATGTGGCGATCGCTCGCCTCCAGCCGGGGCGGGCGGGGGTAGTCGGCAACGCGTTCGGTGGGGCGCAGGGTCATCCGACGCAGGTGGCCCCCTTCCCCCGCGCCGCAACCGGGGCAATGTTGCGGCCATCCAAAAGGAGGACGCCATGACCAACGCCAACCTGGCCGTGCTGCTGCGCCGCCGCCCGACGGGCGCGCCCGTCGCCGAGGATTTCGAGATCGTCGAGACGCCGGTGCCCGAGCCGCAGGAGGGCGAGGTGCTGATCCGCCACCAGTACCTCTCGCTCGACCCCTATATGCGCGGCCGCATGGCGGAGGCGAAGAGCTACGCCAGGCCGGTGGAGCTGGGCGCCGTGATGGAAGGCCGCGCGGCAGGCGAGGTCGTGGCCTCCAAGGCGCCGGGCTTCGCGCCGGGCGACATCGTCGCGGGCGGCTTCGGCTGGCAGCGTTATTCCTGCGTGAAGGCCGCCGGCGTGATCAAGGTGGACCCGCAGGAGGCGCCGCTCTCGGCCAATCTCGGCGTGCTCGGCATGCCGGGGCTGACCGCCTGGGTCGGGCTGGAGGATATCGGCATGCCGAAGGCCGGGGAGACCATGGTGGTCTCGGCCGCCTCCGGCGCGGTCGGCCAGGTGGTCGGGCAGATCGGCAAGATCCGCGGCTGCAAGGTCATCGGCATCGCCGGCGGGCCGAAGAAGTGCCAGTTCGTGACCGAGGAGCTGGGCTTCGACGCCTGCATCGACCATCGCGGCGACCTCAACGCGCAGCTCGACGCCGCCTGCCCGGAGGGCATCGACGTCTATTGGGAGAATGTCGGCGGCCCGGTGCAGGCGGCGGTCTTCCCACGGCTGCGCGACTTCGCCCGCATGGTGATGTGCGGCGTCATCAGCCAATACAATACGGTGGAGGGCGCCGACAGCTTCGGCGGCGCGCCGGGGCCGAACCTCGGCGCGGTGGTGCGCAAGCGGCTGCGGATTGAGGGCTTCATCGTCAGCGACAAGGGCTGGCCGCGCTACGGCCAGTTCCGCAAGGAGATGCTGGGCTGGATGGCCGATGGCCGCATGACCTGGCGGGAAGACGTGGCCGAGGGGCTGCGGAATGCGCCGGAGGCGTTCATCGGCCTGCTGGAGGGGAAGAATTTCGGCAAGCTGGTCGTGAAGATCGACTGAGGCACCTCCCTCCCCCGCTTCGCGGGGGAGGGCTGGGGTGGGGGTGCGGCTGCGCTGGGCCACCCCCATCCTGACCCTCCCCCGCCAGCAGGGGAGGGAATTGTCTAGCCAGCCTGCTTCGGCAACGCAGCGATCGCCCCGGCGAAGGCCTGCAGCGTCTGCTCCAGATCCGCCGCCGTATGCGCCAGCGACATGTAGTACTTGCTGTCGCCCTTCAGGATTCCCGCTGCCCGCAGCTGCGTGTTGAAATGCTTCTGCAGTGCGGCATCGGCGCGGAGCGTGCTGCGGTAGTCGCGCACCTCCTCGGCGGTGAAGACCACGTCGAACAGCGGCGGCTCGCCCACCACCTGCGCCGGCAGGCCGGCCTTCTTGAGCATCCCGTCGATGCCCTGCATCAGCGCCCGGCCGCTGGCGAAGACCTGCTCATAGGCGCCGGGGCGGCGCAGCACCTCCAGCGTCGCCAGGCCGGCGACCGAGGCGACCGGGTTGCCCGACAGCGTGCCCACCTGCATCAGGAAGCCGTCGTCGCCGACGATGCCGCGGTCGAAATGCGCCATGATGTCGGCCCGGCCGGCGATCGCCGCCAGCGGGAAGCCACCGCCGATGATTTTCCCCAGCGTGCAAAGGTCGGGGGTGACGCCGTAATAGCTCTGCGCCCCGCCATAGGCGAAACGGAAGCCGGTGACGACCTCGTCGAAGATCAACGGGATGCCGTATCGCGCGGTGATGTCGCGGATGCCCTGGAGGAAGCCGGGCGCCGGCGGGATCAGCCGCTGGAAGGGCTCCAGGATCACCCCACCCAACTCGTCGTGATGCGCCTCGATCAGCGCGCGGGCGGCGTCCAGGTCGTTGAAGGGGGCGACCAGCACCTCCTCCCGCGCGCTGCGCGGGATGCCGGCGGAATCCGGCACCGCGACGGGAAAATTGGCCAGGCGCTTGGGGGCCAGGCTCATCAGCCCCCAATCGGACATGCCGTGGTAGCCGCCCTCGAATTTCAGGATGCGGTCGCGGCCGCGGAAGGCGCGCGCCACCCGCATCGCGTACATGTCGGCCTCGGAGCCGCTGCTGACGAAGCGGACGCGCTCCGCGCAGGGCATGGCGTCGACGATCACCTCGGCGAGGCGGATGCCGTGCTCGTTGTTGGCGAAGAAGGTGGTGCCCTTGGGCACCTGGGCCAGCACCGCCTCGGTCACCTCCGGATGCGCATGGCCGATGTACATCGGGCCGGAGCCGAGGAGGTAATCCACGTACTCGTTGCCGGAGACGTCCCAGACCCGGCCGCCACGCCCCTCCCGGATGATGATGTCGGAGGCGAAATTGCCGAAATGCCCGGCCGGCAGCACGCGGTGCGCCGTCCGCACAAGCGCCTGTTCATCCAGGCTGCGCGTCATCCCGTCCATCCCACCATCCCCATGGCTGCCAAGGGGCAGGCTAGAACAGGTTCCGCCGCGCGTCATACCCGGTGCGGGTCGTCCCGCGGCAGGATGTCGCGCAGGTAGTCCCGCCCCTTCCATTCCGGCGCCTGCTGCGATCCGTCCGGCCGCGGCAGGTAGGCGGACGGCGCACCGCCGGCGAGGTCCGGGATGTAGCGCGGGCAATTCGGGAAGATGTCGGTCACCGCCACGCGGACCAGGCGGCGCGCGCCGGGGATGGCGGCGATGCGCGCTGCATCCTCGACGAGCGCTGCCTGCCCGCGCAGGCGCAGCCGCAGGGATTTTCCGTCGAAGGCGATGAACAGCATGCCGATCGACGGGTTCGCCAGGATGTTGCCGAGCGAGAGGTACATCGAATTGCCGTCGTAGTCCGGCCATTCCAGCTCGGCCGGGCCGGTGATGCGGACGAAGCCGGGCGGGCCGCCCTTGAAGCTGCAATCGACCGCGCCCGCGGCGGCGGTCGCCAGGAAGAAGAACGGCGCCGCCTCGATCAGCGCCACGTGGTCGGGTGCGAACTCCGCCACGCGGCGACGGGCTTCCAGCGCATCGGCGACGCGGCGGCCGTCGAAGCGGTCCTGCAGGGCGCGGTTGCCGTCGTGGAAGAGGGCACTCTCTGCCGCGGCCGATTCACGCGCCGCGCCTGCGGCGCTCTGCGATCGGACGCGGTCACCAGATGGCATGGCCACCATCCACCACCAGCGTCGCGCCCAGCATGAAGGAGCTGTCTTCCGAGGCGAGGAAGACGATGGCGCGGGCAATCTCCTCCGGCTGCGCCACGCGGTTGAGCGGCGAGCGCGCCGCCAGCGCCGCGGTGAAGGCCGCCTTGTCGTTCGAGCGCGCCAGCATGCCCTCGAAGTACGACGTCGCGGTCGGCCCCGGCGCCACCGCGTTCACCCTGATACCCTGGCCGGCATGGTCGATCGCCATGGCGCGGGTCAGCGCGTCCACCGCCCCCTTGGTCGCCACATAGGCGGCCCGGTCGCGGATGCCGACGATGGCGATGTTGGACGCCGTGTTGACGATCACCCCGCCGCCTTTCGCCGCCATGATCGGGATGGCGTGCTTGGCGCAGAGGAACACACCTTTCACGTTGACCTGGAAGATCGCATCCCAGTCGGCCTCGGTGGTCTCGGTCACCGCGCCCTGGATGCCGAAGCCGGCATTGCTCAGCAGCACGTCGATGCGCCCAAAGCGGTCGGCGACGGCGCGCATGGCGGCGGCCACCTCGGCCTCCGCCCCGACATCGGCGGCGATCGCCATCCCCGGCCGGACCAGCGCCGCGGCAACGGCCTCGGCCGCGGCCGCATCGCGGTCCAGGCAGGCGACGGTGGCGCCTTCCTGCGCGCAGAGCAGCGCCGTGGCGCGGCCGATGCCCGCCCCCGCGCCGGTGATGACGACGACCTTGTCCCGCAGCCGCATGGCGCTTCCCCCGATACGCGCGGGAGTATGCCCAGGCCCGGGTCAGGCCAGCAATTCGCCACGCAGGAAGGCCGCCGCCGCGGGCGCCGCGGGGCCGGTGAAGAAGGCCGCCGCCGGGGCGTGTTCCAGCAACCGGCCGCGATGCAGGAAAGCCACCTCGCCCGCCAGCCGTCGCGCCTGGGCCAGGTCATGCGTGGTCATGACGATCTTGCAGCCGCGCGCCGCGATCCCGCGGATCGC
>JBMOJU010000194.1:0-9828 GCA_049315625.1 Paracraurococcus sp. | reverse complement strand
CGCATATCCGCCACCGCGACACGCTGATCATGACCATCACCGCGACGCTGGCCGGGGCGATCGGCATGCTGGCGCAACCCCTTCGGCCCGATCGGTGGGCTGCTGCTGATGATCGTCGGGCCGATCGCCGCGATGCTGGTGCAGATGGCGATCAGCCGGTCCCGCGAATACGAGGCCGACCGGCTGGGCGCCGAGATCAGCGGCGACCCGCGGGCCCTCGCCGGCGGGCTGGCGAAGCTGGAACGCTACAAGCAGGGCATCGTCAACCCGACGGCCGAGGCGCATCCGGCCAGCGCGCACCTGTTCATCATCAACCCGCTGTCCGGGCTGCGGATGGACGGGCTGTTCACCACCCACCCGCCGACCGAGGAGCGCATCCGCCGGCTGCTGGCGATGGCGCCGCCGGCACCGGCGGCAGGCGGCCCCTGGGGTGGCGCGGCAGCCTCCCCATGGGCAGGTGGCCGGCGCAATCCCTGGGGTTGACGGACGGCCGGCCGGCACGCATTCGGGGCGCCTGACCCAACGGCCGGAGACGCCGCATGACCCGCCTCGCCCCACTTGCTTTCGCACTCGCGCTCGGCGCCGCGCTGCCTGCGGCGGCGCAGGACGCCGAGGCAGGCAAGCGCGTCTTCAACCAGTGCCGCGCCTGCCACAGCATCGACCAGGGCGGCCGCAACGGCGTCGGCCCCAACCTCTGGGCCGTTGTCGGCCGCAAGGCGGGCATCATCGAGGGCTTCCGCTACTCCGCCAGCATGAAGGAGAAGGCCGAGGCCGGCCTGACCTGGGACGAGGACACGCTGCGCGCCTACATCACCAACCCGAAGGCGGTGGTGCCGGCGGGCTCCATGTCTTATCCCGGGCTGCGGAACGAGCAGCAGTTGAACGACCTGCTCGCCTTCCTCAAGGCCCAGGGCTGAGGCCGGGCTACCGCGTCGGCGTCGGCGGGGTGGTGCTGTAGTCGTAGAAGCCCTTGCCCGATTTGCGGCCCAGCCAGCCGGCCTCGACGTATTTCGCCAGCAGCGGGCAGGGGCGGTATTTCGGGTCGCCCAGCCCGTCATGCAGCACCTTCAGCACGGAATACAGCGTGTCCAGGCCGACGAAGTCGCACAGCTCCAGCGGCCCCATCGGGTGGTTGGCGCCGAGCTTCATGCCCTCGTCGATCGCCCGGACGTCGCCGACGCCTTCCATCAGCGCGAAGATCGCCTCGTTCAGCATCGGGCAGAGGATGCGGTTGACGACGAAGCCGGGATAGTCGGCCGCGGCCACCACGGTCTTGCCCATGCGCTCGGCCAGCGCGGTGACGGCGGCGGCGGTGGCATCGTCGGTCGCTAGGCCGCGGATCACCTCGACCAGCTTCATCATCGGCACGGGGTTGAAGAAATGCATGCCGATGAAGCTGGCCGGCCGGTCCGTGGCGGCGCCCAGCCGGGTGATGGGGATGGAGGAGGTGTTCGACGCGATCATCGCCCCCGGCTTCAGGGCCGGGCAGAGGCTCTCGAAGATCTTTTTCTTGATCGCCTCGTTCTCGGTTGCCGCCTCGATCACCAGGTCGGCGTCGGCGAAGCCGGAGAAATCGGTGCCGGTGGAGATACGGGCCAGCGCCGCTTCCTTGGCGCCTTCGGGGATGTTGCCGCGGGTGGTCTGGCGTTCCAGGTTCTTGGTGATGGTCCCCAGCGCCTTCTCCAGCGCCGCCGGGTTCACATCGACCAGCACCACCGGGATGCCGGCCAGCGCCGCCACATGGGCGATGCCGTTGCCCATCAGGCCGGCGCCGATCACGCCGAGCTTGTCCACCTGCGCCATTACCGTTCCCCGCTCATGAAAAAGGCCGCCGGCGCCTTGTAGCGCGCGGCGGCCCGTTGCGTCAGTCGTCCGGACGCTACTTCTTGCCGAGCTCGGCCTCGAACTCCGGCATCACCTTGAACAGGTCGCCGACCAGGCCGTAATCGGCCACCTGGAAGATCGGCGCCTCCTCGTCCTTGTTGATGGCGACGATGACCTTGCTGTCCTTCATGCCGGCCAGGTGCTGGATGGCACCGGAGATGCCGACGGCGATGTACAGCTCGGGTGCCACGATCTTGCCGGTCTGGCCCACCTGGTGGTCGTTCGGCGCATAGCCGGCATCGACCGCGGCGCGCGAGGCGCCGACCGCGGCGCCGAGGATGTCGGCGACGCTCTCGATGATGTGGAAATTCTCGGCAGACCCCATGGCGCGGCCGCCGGAGACGACGATCTTCGCCGCGGTGAGCTCGGGGCGTTCCGACTTGACGATCTCGGCGCCGAGGAAGGTCGACAGGGCCGGATCCGCGGCCGTCGCCACCGCCTCGATCGCAGCGCTGCCGCCGGTTGCCGCCACCGGGTCGAAGCTGGCGGCGCGGACGGTGATGACCTTCTTGGCGTCGGCCGACTTCACGGTCGCCAGCGCATTGCCGGCATAGATCGGCCGGACGAAGGTGTCGGCATCGGCCACGCCGGCGATGTCGGACAGCACCTGCACGTCGAGCAGGGCCGCGACCCGCGGCATGACGTTCTTGCCGGCGGCCGAGGCCGGCGCCAGCAGATGCGAGTAGTTCGGCGCCAGGCCGACCAGCAGCGCCGCGATCGGCTCCGCCAGGCCATGCGCGTAGAGTTCGGCGTCGGAATGGAGCACCTTGGCGACGCCGGCGATCTGCGCCGCGGCCGCGGCCACGCCCTGCGGGCCGAGCACCAGCGCGTGCACCTCGCCCAGCTTGGCCGCAGCGGCGATGGCGCTGCGGGTCGGCTGGGCGACCGTCGTGCCGTCGTGGTCGACGAGAACGAGAACGGTCATGCTCAGATCACCTTCGCTTCGTTGCGCAGCTTCTCGACCAGTTCGGCGACCGAGCCGACCTTCTTGCCGGCCTGGCGCTTCGGCGGCTCCTCGACCTTGAGGACGGTCAGCCGCGGCGTGACGTCGACGCCGAGATCGGCCGGCTTCACCGTCTCGATCGGCTTCTTCCGCGCCTTCATGATGTTGGGCAGGGAGGCATAGCGTGGCTCGTTGAGCCGCAGATCGGTGGTGACGATCGCCGGCAGCTTCAGTTGCAGCCGCTCGAGTCCGCCATCGACCTCCCGCGTCACGGTCAGGCCGCCATCGGCGGCTTCGATCTTGCTGGCATAGGTGCCCTGCGGCCAGCCCATCAGCGCCGCCAGCATCTGGCCGGTGGCGTTCATGTCGTCGTCGATCGCCTGCTTGCCGAGGATGACGAGATCCGGGCTTTCCTTGGCGATGACGGCCTTGAGCAGCTTGGCCACCGCGAGCGGCTCCAGCACGCCGTCATGCTCGATCAGGATGCCGCGGTCGGCACCCATGGCG
The DNA here is from genome assembly GCA_049315625.1 of Paracraurococcus sp. Lineage (GTDB taxonomy): Bacteria > Pseudomonadota > Alphaproteobacteria > Acetobacterales > Acetobacteraceae > Paracraurococcus. The sequence continues at coordinate 6,494 of JBMOJU010000194.1, read as the reverse complement.
AGCGCGGTGCGGATCTGCTCCTGGCAGGCCGTGGGGCCGGCGGAGACCGCGATGATTTCGGTGGCGACGCCCTTTTCCTTCAGGCGCACCGCTTCCTCGACCGCGATCTCGTCGAAGGGGTTCATCGACATCTTGACGTTGGCGGTCTCGACGCCCGTGCCGTCCGCCTTGACGCGGACCTTCACGTTGTAGTCGACCACCCGCTTGACCGGGACGAGGAGCTTCATCGACTCTGCCGTTTCCTGCGCAGTTGTTGCTGTATCCCGCGGCGCGCCGCCAGGACGGGCGGTGGTCGGCCTTGGGCTGGTCTCCGGCGCCCGGGGCCACGCCGCCGGGGCGGCGGGCCGCCCGGCGCAAACCCGCGGCAAAATAGGGCGCCCCGGCTTGGCCTGTCAAAACGCCAGGATCAGTGCCGCATCACCAGCAGCAGCACGGCGAAGAGCGCCAGGGTCACCCCCTGCGCCACCACGCGCCAGCGCATCAGCGTGTTGGACCGGCCGGCATTCCCGTCCGACTGGGTCAGGCCGAGCATGCCAGCCAGCATGATCCCGAGCGTCGCCAGCATCGATACGCCGACGAGGATGGTGAGCAGCGTTTGCATCCCGTCCATCTAGACGCCTGACGCGAAACCGCAATGCCCGGCGGCGGTGGCGGCATCGGTTGGGCTCCCGGCGGCCCGGATCGGCGGCGTCGGAGCCGCCCGGGGCCCGGCCGCGCTGCGGACCGACCGCAACGCCGTGCTTGACCCGCGGGGGCGCAATGGGGTTGCTGCACCGCACATGCATATCCTCCGCACCATCCTGCTCAGCCTCCCGTTCCTGTTCTGCCTCACTGGCCAGGCCCCCGCGCAACCCCAGGCGCACCCCCCGGCCGGGACGGGCGTCAGCCAGGCCGATCTCGACCGCGTGACCGCCCTGCTGCGCGACGGGGCGAAGCGGGCCGAGTTCCTCCGCACCCTGGAAGCGCTGGCCGCCGCCAGCCGGGCCGCCACGCCGGTCCTGGTGGCGGACCCGGCGCAGCCGGCGGAAGCCGCGCCGCCGGCCGTCCCGACCACCGCCCCCGCCGCCGAGGGCGCCGAGCCCGCCAGCCCGGCGCCCCCGGCCGCGGCGCCCGCCCCGGCCCCGGCTGCCGCGGCGCCGGCCCCGGCCCCGACCCCGGCCGATCCGCTGATCGCGCCGAATACCGTCGGCGCCCAGTTGATCACCGGCCTGTCGGGGCGGATCGGCGCGTTCTCCGACGAGATATTCGCCGGCATCCGGGCCATCGCCGATCTGCCGGGCCTCTGGTCGGCGGCGTCCAGCCTGGTGCGCGACCCGGTCTCGCAGACCCGGCTGATGGATGCCGCCTGGAAGCTGGTGCTGCTGCTCGGCCTCGGGCTCGGTGCCGAGGCGCTGGTCGCGCGCGCCCTGGCCCGGCCCCGGCGCTGGCTGGATGCCGCGCTGCCGGACGCCACCCGCTCGCCCTGGGGCTGGGTGAAGCGGCTGCCGCTCGTGCTCGCCCGGTTGCTGCTGGACCTGGCGCCGATCGCCGGCTTCGGCCTCGCGGTCTATGGCCTGTTCGGCCTGATGCAACCGCTGCCGACGACGCGGCTGGTCGGGCTGATGATGGCGCATGCCTACATGGCGGCGCGGGGCGCCTTCGCCCTGGCGCGCATGCTGCTTTCGCCGGCCTCCGACCACCTGCGGCTGATCCCGTGCTCGGATGGCGCCGCGACGTCGGGCATCCGCTGGCTGCGGCGGCTGATGCTGGTCGGCGTCGGCGGCTACACCCTGGCCGAGGCCGGGCTGCTGCTCGGCCTGCCCTGGTCGGCCTATGACGCCATCCTCAACCTGACCCTGCTGGTCATCTCCCTGCTGCTGGCGCGCATCGTGCTGCAGCAGCGCGCCGCGGTGGCCGATGTCCTGCAGGCCGGGCCGCTGCCGGCGGGGGAGGTCGCCACCGGCACCCGCCTTCTGCTGCGCGGCGCCCGGGACCGGCTGGCCGAGATCTGGCACGTGGTGGTCATCCTCTGGCTCGTCGCCTCCTGGACCGTTTGGGCGCTGGCGCTGGAGAACGGGCTGGAACGCCTGCTGGTCGGCACCGCGCTGACCATCCTGATCGCCGGCGGCGCCAAGGCGCTGGACGAGGGCATCGCCTGGGCGATGGACCGGGTGCTGCATCCCGGGCCAGAGATGGCGAAGCGCTTCCCGGGCCTGGCGGCGCGGGCGGCGCAATACGTGCCGGTGCTGAAGAGCACCGTCTCCGGCGTGCTCGGCTTCGGCGTGGTGGTGCTGCTGCTGGAGACCTGGGGCTTCGGCAGCCTGGACTGGTTCGCCCACGGCACGCTGGGGCGGCGCCTGCTGGATACGCTGCTGTCCATCGCCAATACGCTGGTGCTGGCGCTGGTGGTGTGGGAGGTGGCGAATTCCGCCATCCAGCGCCGGCTCACCCGGCTGTCGCGCGACAGCCAGGCGGCGCGCAGCGCCCGCGTCCGCACCCTGCTGCCGATGCTGCGCACCGTGCTGGGGGCGGTGATCCTGATCTTCGTGGTGCTGAACGCGCTCGCCCAACTCGGGCTCAACGTCGCGCCGCTGCTCGCCGGCGCCGGCGTGGTGGGCCTGGCCATCGGTTTCGGCTCCCAGACCCTGGTGCGGGACATCATCACCGGCATCTTCCTGCTGCTGGAGGACGCGGTGGCGGTCGGCGACGTGGTGACGCTGGGCGGCATGACCGGCGTGGTGGAGCACCTGTCGATCCGCTCGATCAAGCTGCGCTCGACCGATGGCAGCGTCCATATCGTGCCGTTCAGCGCGGTGACGACGGTGACCAACATGACCCGCGACTTCGCCTTCGCGGTGCTGGACGTGACGGTGGCCTATACCGAGGACACCGACCGGGTGGTGCAGGCGCTGAAGGATATCGGCGCCGAGATCCGCGCGGAGGCGAAGTGGAAGCCGCTGATCCGCGACGACATCGATGTCTGGGGCGTCGACAAGCTGGCCGATAGCGGGGTGATGATCCGCGCCCGGGTGAAGACCGAGCCGGCCTCCCGCTGGGCGGTGGGGCGGGAGTTCAACCGCCGCATCAAGATGCGCTTCGACGCGCTGGGCATCCGGATTCCCCGGCCGCAGCCGATGGTGATGGTGGAACGCGCGCCGGAGCCCCGGGCACCCGACCCGGACGTCGCCCAGGCGGCGCAATAGGCGGGTCAGGTCGGGGTGCGCACCCCGGCCATCCGCTCCAGCGCCCCACGCAGCAATTCGAGCATCGCCGGGGAGGCGCCGAGCGCTGCCGCCTCCAGCGTCCCGAAGCGCGGCCCGGCGCGGCGGCCGGCAAAGGCCATGGCCCAGCCGGCGAAGTCGCGTGCCGCGGCCGGCGCGGCTTCCAGCACCACCACCTCGGCATGGCGCGGGTCGCACTGGATGCGCTCGAAGGTCCGCTCCACCGCGGCCATCGGCCCTTCCAGCACCTGCACGAAGGCATCGGCGCTGCACAGCAGGGCGCCAGTGATGCCCTCGCCGGCGTTGTTGCGCCGTGCGGTGTCGAGGATGCGGGGGATCTCCGCCGCCACCTCCTGCTCCGTCAGCAGGCTGCGGCTGGCATAGACCAGCCGGAACACGCCCCCATCGCCGGTCATGCGGCCTCCCCCACGTCGTGGCCCGGTGTGCCGCCGCCGAGGCGGCGGATCACCTCCGGCAGCTCGGTGGCCGGCACCGGGCGGCCGAGCAGGTAGCCCTGCGCCTCGGTGCAGCCCTCGGCGCGGATGCGGTCGAGCTGCGCCGCCGTCTCCACCCCCTCGGCCGTGGTGCGCATGCCGAGGCTGGCGCCGAGCGCGGCGACGGCGCGGACCACCGCGGCGTCGTCGGCGAAGCTGCGGTCGATCTTCACCCGGTCGAACGGGAAGCTGCGCAGCTGGCTGAGCGAGGAATAGCCGGTGCCGAAATCATCCAGCGAGATGCGCACGCCGAGATTCTTCAGCGCCCGGAGCTGGCCCAGCGTGCCCCAGCCGGCATCCTGCAGCAGCGCGCTTTCAGTGATTTCCAGCTCCAGCCGCGCGCCATCGAGGCCCGCCGCCGACAGCGCATCCCGCACGGTGCCCACCAGCCGGCCATCCTGGAATTGCTGCGGCGCCACGTTCACCGCCACCTGCAGCGGCGCCGGCCAGCCGGCGGCCTCCGCCGTCGCCTGCCGCAGCACCCAGGCGCCGATGCCGCCGATCAGGCCGATCTCCTCGGCCAGCGGGATGAAGGCGCCGGGGGCGACCAGCCCGATGCCCTGGCGCTGCCAGCGCAGCAGTGCTTCGAACCCCGCGAGCGCCTGGCTCGCGAGGTCGAGCTGCGGCTGGTAGTGCAGGATGAATTCGCCGCGCGGCAGGGCGGCGCGCAGGCCGAGTTCGAGGTCCCGCCGGGCTTCCGCCCGTACCTGCAATTCGGGGGCGAAGAAGCTGTAGCGGCCGCGGCCCTGGCCCTTCGACTGGTACAGCGCCAGGTCGGCGCGGGACATCAGCGTATCGGGCTCGGCGCCATCCTGCGGCGCCAGGGCGACGCCGATGCTGGCGCCGACCATCGCCACCTGGCCGCCGACGACATAGGGGCGGGCGATCAGCTCCACCAGCCGGGCGGCGACGGCGGCCACGGCCTCCCGCCCCGTGGGGCGGTCGAGCAGGACGGCGAATTCATCGCCGCCCAGCCGTGCCGCCACGTCGCCCGGCCGCAGCGCCGAGCGCAGCCGCCGCCCGGCCGATTGCAGCAGCGCGTCGCCGGCCGGATGGCCCAGCGCGTCGTTCACCGCCTTGAAGCGGTCGAGGTCGAGCAGCAGCACCGCCGGCCCGTCCGCGCCCGGCTCCGCCAGTGCGGCGGCCAGGCTTTCGCGGAATTGCCGGCGGTCCGCGAGGCCGGTCAGTGCATCGGCCGCGCCGCGGGCCGGGCAATGGGCGCAGAGGCCACCCTGCCGCGCCGTGTCCATCCCTGCCAACCCTGCCTCCGGCTGCCCGCGCATGGCCGGGAGGATCGGCGAAAAGGGTGGAGGAGCGGTGAATCCGCTACGGCGCCCCGGCCAGTTGCAGCAGCCAGAGGGCGCCGACGCCGGCGAGGATCGACAGCGCCAGGCGGCGCCCCCGCGCCTGCACCAGCAGCACCACCGCGCCGGCGAGCAGCGAGGGCCAGCCGGCGCGGACGAAGGCGGGGGCGAGGAAGGCGACGAAGATGCAGCCCGGCAAATGCTGCAGCATGGCCTGAACGAAGGGCGACGGCCGGATGACGCGCAGCACCGCATAGCCGCCGGCGCGGCACAGGTAGCTGGCCAGCGCCATCCCGATGATGGCCGCCAGCACGTCCCAGCGGAGCGTCACGTGGCGCCCCGCCCATCCCGCCAGGCGCCGAAGCCGGCCCCGGCGAAGGCGCCGGCCAGCACCGGCCAGGGGGCGCCGAGCCCGGCGCCCTGCACCAGCAGCGCCACCGCGCCGGCGGTGATCCAGGGCTGCAGCTCGGATCTCCCGCGCCACAACTGCACCAGCAGGGCGAGCACCGCGGCGGAGGAGGCGAAGAACACCGGATGCCCCGCCGGCAGCCGCAGCGCGGCGCCGAAGACATGGCCGACGGCGCACATCGCCATCCAGTTCAGCCACATCCCGAAGCCGGCGCCGAGCAGGAAGCCGGCGTCGCGCCGGCCGGCGCGCAGCTCGGCGATGCTGAGGGCGAAGCCGTTGTCCACCAGGAAGGCCAGCGTGCCCCAGCGCCGCAACCCGGAGGTGCGGTCCAGCACCGGGGCCAGCGCCGCGCCCATCGGCGCCAGGCGCAGGTTGATCACTAGGCAGGCCAGCGAGGCGGCCAGGATCGGCGCCGGATCGGCCCAGAGCTGCAGCGCGACTAGCTGGCTGGTGCCGGCGAAGACCAGGCCGCTCATCAGCAGGGTCTCGGCGAGCGACAGGCCGACCTGGTCGGCTGTCATTCCCACCACCAGGCCGAAGGGCGAGAGGCCGAGCGTGATGGCCAGCGCCGCCCGCATGCCGCGCCAGACCCCGTCCCGGGTGAAGCCGCCCCGCTGATCCAAGCCGCCGAACTCCTGTCTGGTGGGCCGATTCACCCGACGCCGGTGATGTGCGCGTCAGGGTCGGACCACTAGCAGCGCCACGCGCCCCTGACCCCTGCGATTGCGGCGCGGCTTGCTGGCGCGCAACGCATCCTTCGCGGGCGCCTGGATGCGACCGGCGACCGGGCGGGAGGCAGCGCGGCCGGGACCCGAATGCGCGGGCCGACGCCGCGACCACCCGGTTTCGGCGCTTAAAATTTGATTGACGGCCCGACCGGCGCGACATAACCCAAAAGTCTCGCGAGATCGGGAGACACAACGATCGATGTCCGACCAGGCTGTCGAAGCGGCGGAGATGTCGTCGGGCAACAAGCGGGTGGCGCTGCTCATCGCTGCCCTCGCCCTGGCCCTGGCGCTGACCCAGGTTCTGGGCGACGACGCCAAGACCGAAGCGCAGATGAAGAATGTCGAGAGCGCCAATCTCT
>JBMOJU010000603.1:0-2210 GCA_049315625.1 Paracraurococcus sp. | reverse complement strand
TCAGCGCCTGGTTCTCGCGGAACAGCACCACCAGCCGCGCCTGCAACTCGGGCGTCAAGCCGTGCGATGCGCCGGCGATGCTGGCGCCACCGAACAGCAGGATGTTCAGCATCGTGCCGATCAGTTGCTCCTGCCCCTTGGTCCCCTGCGGTCCGGGGCGTTCGGCAAGGGCGAGCATGCCGCGGATCTGGTCGAGCGCGTCCGGCACCAGGTCGCCGCGAACCTCCAGGCTGGTCGCCAGGGCACGCGATACATCCAGGTCATCCGGGCGGAGGAAGCGGCGCAGAGCGGTGTCGCGTCGCCGAACCGACGGAAAATGGTGCAGCAACGGCGCCGCCAGCACGAAGACCAAGCCAAGCTTGGTGCGTAGATCGGCCGGCAGCGGCGTGTCGCCCGGCTCCAACGTTTTTTGGTAGAGACCTTCAAGATCGTGCAGGGATGCGAGCGACACGCAGGCCTGGTGGGCGGCGCGGATGCGATGCGGCAACTCGGCCGGCGGCGCATCGATGGCGGCAAGGAAGCGCTTCGCTGCCCCTGCGAGGTCGGCGAAAGCGTCCGTGAGCTGGTTGTGGCGTCGCTCCGCCATGCCTGCCAGTTCGCGAGCGGCCTGGATGACGCCGGGCAGCTCGGCTTCGAGCCCCGGGTCCCGCGCGGCGGCGACGTCGTCCTCGGCCGGGGCGCGATCGAAGCCGATCAGCGTGCCGACCCCGATGGCGACCTCGCCCGCGGGGTCACGCGGCGCGGTCGCCAGGACCTGCCCGGTCTTCGCGCGCCGCGCCACTTCGTGGAGCTGTCGCAACGCCTGTCGCGCTTCGCCCCCCGCCGGTACAGGACCGAACAGCGCGAGAAGGATCGAGGTGAAGGTCTCCGGCTCCGGCAGCGTCCGCCCGGCCAGCCAGTACTCGACCGTGCGCGGGGCGGTCTGCTGGCCGTGTTTCTGGCCGGGGATCCGGTCCGCGAATTCCTGCGCGGTCCAGGCTGCCGGCTCCGCGCCGCCGGGCCGGGTGCCGAGCGCGAACAGGTGCGCCTTCAGTGCCACGCCAAAGGCCGCCTTCGTCGCCGCAAAGCTGCCGTTGCGGTCCGGCTTGCGGTGGGGTTGCGGGGGCTTCGCTGACATTGCGGCGGCGGGTGTCTCATTCAGGGGGCCGTGTTCAACCTGGGATAAGGACCCGGCCCTATGCTGATCTTCCGCAACCATAACGCATCCGTGGCAGCATGCTATGTCTGCCTTGCCGCCCTCAAGCTCGCCGCGGGCGAGGTGGCCGAGGCCCTGCCCTACGTCGTCGTCGCCGCGGTGCACGGCCTCGCTGTGCGGAGGGAGCGGCACGGCCCGCGCTCCGCGGCCGGCCAGTGAGGCGATCGGGCGCAGGCGGCGTGCGCCCGCTTGCGCCTAGCCCTCGCCGGGCAGGGGAGCGGCCGGAGCCGGATTTCATTGCAATCCGGCCCAGTTGTATGCTAGGATGAAAGTCCTTTGTTCTTTGATAACCCAATCCGTCCAGCCGCCCCATACCCGACCTGCGCCCGGGTCCCGCCGCCGAAATTCACCTCGGCAGACTGTCCGAAACTCGCCTCCGCTGCACCGTGGAGAGGTGCTTTGTCCGAAACCTGCACCCTTGACCCGCCGGGCCGATCCGGCCGCGATCGGCAAGTCAGCGCTTCCTGGCGGCCAGCCGCGCCGCGAAGTCCGCCGGCAGCGCATCCACCGGCTCTGGCGCCCGTCCCACCCCGGCCCGCGCCAGGATCGCCGCCGCCTGTCCCGGCACCGCGCGGGCCGCCCGCGCCGCGACCCAGCGTTCCGCCTCGGCCTGTGCCGCGGTGGCCGGCGGCGTCTCCTCCGGCCTGTGACGGGGGAAGGGGGGCATATGATCCTCCTCGACCGCCGCAGCCTGCCCCCGCCGCGAACCCCGCTTCAAGCGGCTCAAGGTCAAAATCCCTCAAGCCGTATCGGCGATTTCCCCAGCTCGGCCAGGCCTTTCGCCCAGTCCGGGCCCCAGCGGCCTCAACCGGTTTGAGCGGCGTTGAGGGGAATACCCGGCTTCAAACGCCGCAAATCCAAAGCCCATCGGCCCCCCGACCCTTTGTCCAAATCCACCATCCGCGCGCGGCGCCCGAAAATCCTCAATCCCAAAACCCGCCCGGCGGCAACCCCAGGCAAACCGCCACTCTCCCGCCGCCAGCACCCAGGTTTGAGGCGAATTGAACCCGCCTCA
>JBMOJU010000602.1:0-2218 GCA_049315625.1 Paracraurococcus sp. | reverse complement strand
CCGGCCACCAGCAGCGCCACCCAGGCCGAGGCGCCGGCGAAGCCAAAGGCACCGATCAGGGCCGCCCAGAGCGGGGTGAAGAGCACGCCGCCGATGCTGGCGCCGTTGAAGGCCATCGACAGCGCGGCGCCGCGCTGCCGGTCGAACCAGGGCGCGACCATGGCATTGATCGCCACCCCGCTGGTCAGCGCCCAGCCGAGTGCCGTCAGCAGTGCGGCCGGCAGCAGCTGCCAGGGCGCCGACGCATGGCCCCAGGCCAGAGCGCCGGCGGCGCAGGCCAGCAGCCCGGCCCGTGTCACCGCCACCAGGCCATAGCGGCGGTGCAGCGCCGGCAGCCGGGTGACGATCAGGCCGCTGGCGAGGAAATGCAGGGTGATCGCCATGCTGATCAGGGAAAGCGGCCAGCCTTCCCGCGCATGCAGGGCATGCAGGTAGACCGACGGCCCGTAGAAATTGATGCCCCAGCTGAACACCGCCACCGCGAAGGCGGCGGCGACCACCTGCCAGCCGAAGAAGACCGTCCCGCCCCGCATCATCTTTGCCTCGACCTTCCGCCAATCCCGCGCCCGCCGCGCGGGAAACCCTGCCCCGGACAGGGCTTTTGGGCTTCGGCCGCAGCCGAAGCGAAGCGGCCAGGCCAGATTGCGGGGGCGTGAACCCCATGGTAAAGCCCCCTCGCCGCGCCGGTCGGAAGCCTGGTGGCGGATCCGCGCACGCGCACCTTTCAGGAACAGGACCGGGAACGCCCGTGGCCTCCGCCGAGACCATTTCCTCCTCTGCGTCCAACCCCTCCGGCCTCGCCGAGCGCTATGCGCTGGCGCTGCTGGGCCTTGCGGATGACCGTCGACAGACGGATCCCGGGACGGTGGACCGCATCGCCGCCGATCTCGAGCGGCTGTTCGCGCTGTGGCGCGACGACGGGGGCTTCCGCGCCTTCGTCGCCGACCCGCGGCTCGACGGCGCCTCGCAGAAGAAGGGCGCCTTCGCCATCCTCGACCGTGCCGGCATCGGCGGCGAGGTGCGCAACCTCGTCGGCGTGCTGATCGGCAACCGCCGGCTCGGCCAGCTGCCGGAGGTCGCGCAGGCCTTCGGCGGCTTGCTCGCGGCGCGCCGTGGCCAGCAGATCGCCCAGGTGACCAGCGCGCATGCGCTGAACGACACGCAACGCGCGCAGATCAGCGCGCGGCTGACGGAAGCCGGGTTCTCCGGCGTGAAACTCGCCGAGCAGGTGGATCCCTCGATCCTCGGCGGGCTGATCCTGCGGATCGGCTCGCGGCTCTATGACAACAGCATCAAATCGAAGCTGCAGCGTCTGCAGTACGCCATGAAGGGGGCCGCCTGACCATGGACATCCGTCCCGCCGAGATCTCCGAGATCCTGAAGCAGCAGATCGCTGGCTTCGACACCGAGGCGAACGTTGCCGAAGTCGGCACCGTGCTGACGGTCGGCGACGGCATCGCCCGCGTCTACGGCCTGCAGAACGTCATGGCCGGCGAGCTTGTGCTGTTCCCCAGCGCCGGCATCAAGGGCATGGCGCTCAACCTCGAGCACGACAACGTCGGCATCGTCATTTTCGGTGACGACCGTGGCGTCAAGGAAGGCGACACCGTCCAGCGCACCGGCGACATCGTCGACGTGCCCGCCGGCCGCGGCTTGCTCGGCCGCGTGGTCGATGGCCTCGGCAACCCGATCGACGGCAAGGGCCCGCTGACCGACGTGACGCGCATGCGCGTCGAGGTGAAGGCCCCCGGCATCATCCCGCGCAAGTCGGTGCATGAGCCGATGCAGACCGGCATCAAGGCGATCGACGCGCTGATCCCGATCGGCCGCGGCCAGCGCGAGCTGATCATCGGTGACCGCCAGACCGGCAAGACCGCCGTCATCATCGACACCATCATCAACCAGAAGCCGATCAACGCCGGGTCCGACGAGAGCAAGAAGCTCTATACGATCTACGTCGCGGTCGGCCAGAAGCGCTCCACCGTCGCCCAGCTGGTGCGTACGCTGGAAGAGAATGGCGCGCTGGAATACTCGATCATCGTCGCCGCCACCGCTTCCGACCCGGCGCCGATGCAGTTCCTGGCGCCGTACACCGGCTGCACCATGGGCGAGTATTTCCGCGACAACGGCATGCACGCCGTGATCATTTATGACGACCTGTCGAAGCAGGCCGTCGCCTACCGCCAGATGTCGCTGCTGCTGCGCCGCCCGCCGGGCC
>JBMOJU010000193.1:0-9939 GCA_049315625.1 Paracraurococcus sp. | reverse complement strand
TGATGCCGGTCACCGCATTGGTGGCGCCGGGGCCGGAGGTGACCAGCACCACGCCCACCTTGCCGGTGCTGCGCGCATAGCCCTCGGCGGCATGCACCGCCGCCTGCTCATGCCGCACCAGGATGTGGCGGATGGCGTTCTGCTGGAACAGCGCGTCATACAGGGGCAATACCGCGCCGCCCGGATAGCCGAAGATGATCTCGACGCCCTGGTCCTTCAGCGCCTGGAGGACGATCTCCGCACCATTCATGGTGCGGGCCTCGGTCGGGGTCTGAAGGGTCGTCGACATCGGGTCTTCCTCGGGTACGGGTCGCCGCCCGGGCTGTACCCGGGCATGGCGAGGCCCGGAGGGTTACGCCCCGCGCGGCGCCGCGTCAACGCCCACGCTGAAGAAATGCGAAGATTTCAGGGGCTCCGCTTTCCTGAAATTGCGTCCGACCGCCCATTCGCGCATGGATGATATGCGTCAGGTTGGGGGGAGCCAACGGATGATGCCGGAACCAGGTCGCCTGCCGCTTGGTGTACTGGCCGGTATTGAGCACCGAACGCTCCCCCGCCGCGGCCAGCGGCATCCGGCCGGCCAGATGCGCCAGCAATTCCGGCACGCCATGCGCCCGCATCGCCGGCAAGGCGGGGTCGAGCCCCAGCGCGCCGAGCGCCCGCACCTCCTCCAGCGCGCCCGCCGCGAGCATCGCGTCGAACCGTTCGGCGATGGCGGCACGCAGGGCAGCCCGCGGCGGGTCCAGCAGGATGGCGGCGAAGCGCCAGGGAGCGGGGCCGGTATGCGCGCCCTCCCGCTGCCAGGCCGCCAGCCCCCTGCCCGTCCCAAGCCAGACCTCCCAGGCGCGGGCCAGGCGCTGGCTGTCGGCGGGGCGGAGACCCGCGACGGTCTCCGGGTCGGCCACTGCCAGCCGGGCATGCAGCGCCGGGGCGCCGATCTCCGCCAGCAGCGCACGCGCCGCGGTGCGGGCGGCCTCCGGCACCGCCGGCAAGGCGGACAGCCCCTCGGTCAGCGAGAGGAAATAGAGACCCGTCCCGCCGCAGAGGATCGGCAGCCGGCCCGCGGCCCGGGCGGCGTCCATCGCCGCCAGCGCCGCCTCCCGCCACCAGGCGACGCTTGCCGCCTCCGCCGCCGGACGCACGCCATAGAGGCGGTGCGGCACCAGCGCCTCCTCCGCCGCCGTCGGCCGCGCCGTCAGCGCCCGTAGTTCTGCATAGAGCTGCATGGAATCGGCGTTGATCACCTCACCGTCCAGCCGCCGCGCGAGGTCGAGCGCCAGCGCGGACTTTCCGCTCGCGGTCGGGCCGGCGACCAGCAGCGCCGCCGGCCGCGTGTCGTCACGGTGCGATTGCGTCACGCGACGGGCTTCGCCATAGGGTGGCGCGCCGCAGGGCTGCGCCCGGCGGCACCTCCCCGCTCCTCGAACCTCCAGGGCGCCGCATGTCCCAGGTCCTCACCCTCGTCGCCGCCCCTGGTGGCCTCGTCCAACCTCAGGTGATCCGGGTGCGGGACGCGCTGCAGGCGCTGGGCGCCGATGCCGGGGCGCCGGACTGGCTGGCGTCGGAGGAAGCGGCCGACCTGCCCTTCGAGGGGCTTGCCGCGGACCAGGCGATCGCCATCGCCGGCCAGGCGCTGGCGGGTGCGGCGGTCGATGTCCTCGCCGTCCCGGCCGCCGGCCGCCGCAAGCGGCTGCTGCTGGCCGACATGGACAGCACCATCGTGACGTCCGAGACGCTGGACGAGATCGCCGCCTTCGCCGGGCTGAAGGAGCGGATCGCCGAGATCACCCGGCGCTCGATGAACGGCGAGCTGGATTTCCGCACGGCCTTGATCGAACGCGTCGGCATGCTGGCCGGCCTGCCGGTCTCGGCGCTGGAGCGGACCTGGGAGACGACGGAGCTGACCGGCGGCGCAAAGGCGCTGGTCGCCACGATGCGGGCGAACGGCGCGCATTGCGCCCTGGTCTCCGGCGGCTTCACCTTCTTCACGGGGCGCGTCGCGGCCCTGGTCGGCTTCCATGAGCACCACTCCAACACCCTGGAGATCGCCGATGGCAGGCTCACCGGCAAGGTGGGGGAGCCGATCCTCGACCGCGACGCCAAGCTGGCGACCTTGAAGCGGCTGGCGGCGGAATACGCGGTGCCGCTGGAGGCGGCGCTGACGGTGGGGGATGGCGCCAACGACCTTGCGATGATCCAGGCGGCCGGGCTGGGCGTGGCGTTCCGCGCCAAGCCGATGGTGGCGGCGGCGGCGCGGGCGAAGCTGGACCATGCCGATCTGCGCGGGCTGCTGTTCGCGCAGGGCTACCGGGCGGCGGAGATCCTGGAGGGATGAGGCGCCCTGCGGCCGATGCCAGGCATCGGCCGCGTCGCCCGGATCAGCCCGGGCTGCCCTTCTCGCCGCGCAGCCGCAGCGGCACGAAGCGCTGGCCCTGCGCCGTCTCGATCAGCAGCAGCGCGGTCGGGCGGTTCTGCTTGCGCAGCGCTTCCAGCCGCTGCTGGACCTCCTGCGGGGAGTTCACCCGCTCCTGCTGGACCTCGACGATGACGTCGCCGGGGCGCAGCTCGCGCTCCGCCGCCGGGCTGTCCGGCGCGACCTCGACGATCACCACGCCCTTCTGCTCGGGCTTGAGCGAGAAGCGCTCGCGCGTCTCGGGCGAGATCGGCCCGACCCGCAGGCCAAGCCCGGCCAGCTCGGTCGGGCGGTTGGCCGGTGGCGGCGTCGCCGCGGCCTGCTGCACCTCGCCCGGCAGCTCGCCGACGGTGACCTGCAGGGTCTGCTCCTTGCCGTCGCGCCAGACCACCACCGGCACGGCGCGGCCGACCGGCGTGTCGGCGACGATGCGCGGCAGGTTGCGCATCTCCTTCACGTCCTGGCCGTTGAATTTCAGCACCACGTCGCCGTTCTTGATGCCGCCCTTGGCGGCCGGCCCGTCCTCCTGCGCCCGCGCCACCAGGGCGCCGCGGCCGGGGCCGCCAAGGCCGAGGCTCTCGGCGATCTCGTCCGTCACCTGCTGGATGTTCACGCCCAGCCAGCCGCGGCGGACCTTCCCACCATCCTGCAGCTGCGCGACGATATTGCGCGCCAGGTTGGCCGGTATGGAGAAGCCGATGCCGATGGAGCCGCCGGTCGGCGAATAGATGGCGGTGTTGATGCCGACCACCTTGCCATCCAGGTTGAACAGCGGCCCGCCGCTATTGCCGCGGTTGATCGCCGCGTCGGTCTGGATGAAGTCGTCATAGAGGCCCTGGCGGATGTCCCGACCGCGGGCCGAGACGATGCCGGCGGTCACGGTGCCGCCGAGGCCGAAGGGATTGCCGATCGCCAGCACCCAGTCGCCCACCTGGGCGGTGTCCGAATCGCCGAACTGCACCGCGTGCAACGGCTTGTCGGTCTTGATCCGCAGCACCGCGATGTCGGTACGCGGGTCGGTGCCCAGCAGCTCGGCGCGGATGCTGGTGTTGTCCTGCAGGATGACGTTGATCTCGTCGGCGCCGTCGATGACGTGGTTGTTGGTCACCACGATGCCGCTGGCATCGACCACGAAGCCGGAGCCGAGCGACTGGGCGCGGCGCGGGCGCTGCGGCTGCTCGCCACCACCGCCGGGGCCGCCCGGGCCGCCATTGGGGCGGTTGCGGTTGAAGAAGTCGCGGAAGAACTCCTCGAACGGGCTGCCCGGCGGCGCCTGCGGCAGCTCCGGCGCGTCCGGCCGGTTGGCCCGGGCCTGCAGGGTCTGGGTGGTGGAGATATTGACCACCGCCGGCAGGAGTTGGCGGGCCAGCGGCGCGAAGGAAGACGGGGCGTCCCGCATCGGCACCGCCACGGGCGCGTTCAGCGGTGCGGCATCTGCCGGGGCAGAGGCGGGCTGGGCGCCGGCCGCCAGCGGCAGGGTGGCGAGGAGGGCGGCCATGACGGCGGGGGAAAAGCGCATCGGGGGGTCCTCGACTGCGAAAGGGATAATCCGGGTGGACGCTGCCCGCCCCAACGCTATGCCATGTGGGTGGTGACGGCCATCGCGCCAACGCGCGACGAGCGCGGCGCGCGGGGGAAATCCCGCGCGCCGGCCGGTCATTTCGCCGGCGCTGGCGCCCCGTCCGGCGACAGGTTGCGGAAATACTTGAAGAAATCGCTGTCCGGGCTGAGCAGAAGACGGGATTCGCCATCCGCGAAGGCCTCCCGCCAGGCCTGCATGGTGCGCCAGAACTGGTAGAATTCCGGGTCCTTCTGGTAGGCCTCCGCGAAGATGCGGATCGCCACCTGCTCGCCCTCGCCGCGCAGCGTCTCGGCGCGGGACTGCGCCTCGGCGATCAGCACGGTGCGGTCGCGCTCGGCCGCGGCGCGGATGCGCTGGGCCTGCTCGGCACCCTCGGCGCGCTGCTCTCGCGCCACCCGCTCGCGCTCCGACTGCATGCGGGACAGGATGGCCTGGGTGTTCTCCTCCGGCAGGTCGGCGCGGCGGATGCGGACATCCGTCACCTCGATGCCGAAGCTGCGCGCCTCGGCGTTCACCCGGGCGCGGATCTCGCCCATGATCCGGGCGCGGTCGGCCGAGAGCACCGACAGCAGCGGCTCGTTG
Source organism: Paracraurococcus sp. (assembly GCA_049315625.1). GTDB lineage: Bacteria > Pseudomonadota > Alphaproteobacteria > Acetobacterales > Acetobacteraceae > Paracraurococcus. The sequence goes on along the minus strand of JBMOJU010000193.1, from coordinate 5,362 downwards.
CCCAGGGTATTGCGCAGCGAGGAGGAAACGATCGGGCCGAGCCGCAGGCGGATGCCACCCTCGGTCGCGCCAACCGTCTGGTAGAAGCGCAGCGGATCGGTGATGCGGTAGCGGGTGAAGGTATCCACCACCAGCCGGCGCTGGTCGCCGAGGATGACCTCCTGCCCCTGCGCGTCGTAGTCCAGCAGGCGGCGGTCGAAGCCGATCACCGTCTGGATGAAGGGCACCTTCCAGTTCAGCCCCGGCGTCTGCACAACCCGGATCGGCTGGCCGAACTGGGTGATCAGCACCTGCTGGGTCTGGTGCACGGCAAAGAGGGAGGAGGCGGCGATGACCAGCAGCGCGCCGAGCGCGACGGCTCCGATGATCAGGCGGTTCATCGCGCGGGCCCCTGCGAGCGGCTGTTGACGAAGGGTGGCGGACCGGCGGCGGCGGGCGGCGCCGGGCGGGCGGGCGGGCGCGCCTGGTCGCCAAGGTTCAGGAAGGGGACCAGCCCCTGCAGCCGGTCATCCACCAGCACCTTCGGGTTGCGCCGCAGCACTTCCTCCATCGTTTCGATATAGAGCCGCCGACGGGTCACGTCGGGCGCGGCGCTGTAGGCGCCGAGCACGCTGGTGAAGCGCGCCGCCTCACCCTTGGAACGCGCTTCCTGGCTGTCGCGGAAGCCCTGGGCTTCCTGGATCATCCGCTCCGCCTCGCCGCGTGCGCGCGGGATGATGTCGTTGCGGTAGGCCTCGGCCTCGTTGCGCTGCCGCTCGCGGTCGGCCGCGGCGCGCTGCACGTCGCGGAAGGCCTCGATCACCGCCGCCGGCGGGTCGACCTTCTGCAGCTGCACCTGGGTGATCGCCACGCCGGCCTTGTACTGGTCCATGATCGCCTGGGTCCCGGCGCGGACCTGGTCCTCGATCTGGCCGCGCGCTTCGGTCAGGGCGGGCTGGATCGGCGTGCGGCCGATCACCTCCCGCATCATGCTCTCGGCCCCGGACTTGATCGTGTTCTCCGGGTTGCGGGTGTTGAACAGGAAGTCGCCGGCATCGCGGATGCGCCAGCGCACCACGAAATCGATGTCGATGATGTTCTCGTCGCCGGTCAGCATCAGCGACTCCTCCACCACGTCGCGCCCGACCGGACCGCGGACCGAGGCGGCGTCGCCCGAGCGGAAGCCGATGAAGACCAGGTTCTCGGTGGTCACCCGCGGGGTCTCGACCGCCTCGACCGGCCAGGGGATGTGATAGTTCAGGCCCGGTGCCGCGGTGCGGTCGAAGGCGCCGAAGCGCATCACCACGCCTTCCTCGTCCGGCTGGACGCGGTAGAAGCCGCTGGCAGCCCAAAGAGCGACGACGATCAGGCCGAGGATGGCCAGGCCCTTGCCGCCGGCGCTGCCGGTGCCGCTGGGGATCCATTTGCGGACCGCGTCCTGCGCCTGACGGATCAGGTCGTCGAGGTCGGGGCCAGGACCGCGGCTGCCGCCACCGGGCGGGGTCGGCGGAGGCGACCCCCAGGGCCCACCCGGTCGGGGATTACCCCAGGGGCTGGGTCCGCCGTTGTTCAGCGCCATGGATCGAGCCGGCCTCCACCTGTCGTTGCTAGGGATCGTCTTCACTTGCGCCGGGTCGCCACGCCCCGGAAGGGGACTGGATGACACGGCTGTGCCCGGCCATATCACGCGGACCAGGGGCAGGCGAACCGCACCCTGGCCGGACAGTCCCGGCTGCGGGCGATATTGTTGGATCGAGAGGGCTTTTCAAGCGATGAGCGAGTCTCTGGTCGAGGCGGTGCGGCAGGCGCTCCTGACAGTCCGCGACCCGGCGGGTGGCGGCAACGTGGTGGAAGCCGGCCTGGTACAGGGCCTGACCGCCCGGGACGGGCTGGTACAATTCGCCATCGCCGTGCCGCGCGAGCGGGCGCGGGAGATGGAGCCGTTGCGCCAGGCGGCGGAACGCGCGGCGGCCGCGGTGCCGGGGGTGCTGAGCGCGACGGTGGTGCTGACCGCGCATCGCGCCGATCCCGGCCCGAAGCCGGGCGGGACCGGGCGCGCCGGGCCGCCCCCGGCGGCGCATGGGCACGGCCACGGGCCGAAGGCGCCGGCCGGCCAGGGGGCCATGTTGCTGCCTGACGTGAAGAAGATCGTCGCCGTCGCCTCCGGCAAGGGCGGCGTCGGCAAGTCCACCACGGCGGTGAACCTCGCCGTCGCGCTGGCAGCGCAGGGGCTGAAGGTCGGCCTGCTGGACGCCGATATCTACGGCCCCTCCCTGCCGCAGATGCTCGGCGCGCAGGAGAAGCCGCGCACCGAAGGCCAGCAGATCATCCCGCTGCAGCGCTGGGGGCTGAAGGCGATGTCGATCGGCTTCCTGGTCGATGCCGAGACGCCGATGATCTGGCGCGGCCCGATGGTGATGGGCGCGCTGGAACAGATGATGGGCCAGGTCGCCTGGGGGGCGCTCGACGTCATGGTGGTGGACATGCCGCCCGGCACCGGCGACGCGCAGCTGACGATGTCCCAGCGGGTGCCGCTGGCCGGCGCCGTCATCGTCTCCACCCCGCAGGACGTGGCGCTGCTGGACGCCCGGCGCGGCGTGCGGATGTTCGAGAAGGTCAACGTCCCCGTGCTCGGGGTGATCGAGAATATGTCCTACTATTGCTGCCCCAAATGCGGCGACCGCGCGGACATCTTCGGCCATGGCGGGGCGCGGGCGGAGGCGGCGAAGATGGGCGTCGAATTCCTCGGCGAGCTGCCGCTGAAGATCGACATCCGGCTGCTGGCCGATGCCGGCACGCCGATCGTCGCGGCGCGGCCGGACACCGAGGAGGCGCAGGCCTATCGCCGCATCGCCGCACGGCTATGGGAGAAGCTGCAGGGCGCCGGCGCCGCGGCGGCGCCCCGCTTCGTGGTGGAGTAACACCTGGCGCACGAAGTCCCGGCCCGCGGCCCGCAGGGCCGAGGCGCCGAATGGTGCCCGCCGCCTGTGCGGCAAAGCCAGGCCGCGCGGAGGCGCGGCGCCCGGCGCTTGAGGGGCACGGAGGTGGAACCTTCGTGCCCTCGGTTTAGGGCCGCCTCAGTAGGCGCTCGACATGTCGCCTGCCTGCGCCTCGACCGGCAGGCAGACCAGCCGGGTGCCGGGCCGCGCGATGAGGTGCGCCGCCGCGTCGTCGCAGGCCTCGATGGTCGCATAGGTGCGGAAGCCGACGGTCGGGGTGCGCTCGGGCACGATCGACGGGGCCGGGCTGGCCGAGGCAAGGCTGGCGAGGGCTGCCACCACGATGACGAAGTCGGTCATGTCCTGTCCTCCAAGCGCCGAAAGGCCGGCGGGGGGAGGATGCTGGGCGGACCGGATTGTTGCAGTGCGCCAGGACACGGTCTGGCAGATCAGCGCAGCAGCGTGTCCGTCTCCGCCGCGCGCGGCATCGCGGCCGCGGCGCCGGGCCGGGTGCAGCACAACGCCGCCGCGGCCGAGGCGCGCCGCATCGCCGCCTCCAGCGGCAGCCCGCGGTCCAGTGCGGCCGCCAGCACGCCGCACCAGGCATCGCCGGCGCCGGTGGTGTCCACCGCCCGCACCGGAAAGGCCGCCACGCGGTGCCTGCCAGCGGCGGTCGCCGCCTCCGCCCCCGCCTCCCCCAGCGTGACCGCCACGCCGACGCCGAGCGCCCCATGCAGCCCCGCCGCATCGGCCGGACAGCCGAGCCGCGCGGCGAGCCAGGCCGCCTCGTGCTCGTTCGCCACCAGCAGATCGAGGGCGCGCAGCGCGTCCGGGTCGACGTCCGCGGCCGGGGCGAGGTTGAGCAGCACGCGGGCGCCGCGGGCGCGGGCGCGACGGATCAGCGCCGCGTTCTCCGCCGGCGGCACCTCCATCTGCAGCAGCAGGATGGTCGCCGGCGTCAGCGCCGCATCCTCGACCTGCGCCGCGCAGGCCAGCAGGTTGGCGCCGCTGCCGACGGCGATCTGGTTGTGGCCCGCCGGATCGACGCAGACGGCGGCGCAGGCAGTCGGCGCCGCGACGGTGGCAAGGCGGGAGAGGTCGACGCCCGCGCCGCGCAGCCCGGCCAGCGCCACATCGGCCATGGGATCAGCGCCGACCGCACCGGCGAAGGCCGCAGGCGCCCCATCCAGCGCCGCCGCCACCGCCTGGTTGGCCCCCTTCCCGCCCGGCAGCGCCGCGTAGCCCGGCCCGAGCACGGTCACGCCCGGCGCCGGCAGGGCCGGCAGCGCGAAGACCAGATCGGCGACGACCGATCCGAAGACCAGGACCGGCATCGTCAGGTGGCGCGGCGGCGCCGGTCCCGCAGGATCCCGAAGGCGAGCAGCAGGGCGATGACCGCGAAGGCGATCGGTGCCGCGACGCCGAGCACCTGGGGGAACCAGGCGAAGGCGCCCCAGGACAGGCCGAGCGCGGTGAGCGCCGCGCCGAAGCCGTAGAACCGTGCCAGGGCGAAGCTGCCGGCGAGGCTCGCGACGATAAGGGCCGCGATCATGGCGCAGGGTGCCCGGTGGCCGGGCGCATTGGGGACGTCCTCATGAACCGAGCGTAGCAGCGCCCGGCCGCGGCGGCAACGCGCTGCCGGCTCAGTCCGGCGCCGATTCGCGCTCTGCATCGCCGATCAGATACAGCGGCGCCTGGCCATCCAGCACCCGGCGGCAATTCGCCCCGGCGCGCTGCAGCGCGACCTCCCGCCAGCCATGGATGGAGGCGGAATTGTGCGGCGAGCCGATGACGTTGGGCAGGCGCATGAAGGGCAGGTCCATGCGGAATTCGCCGTGCCGCACCGGCTCCACCCACCAGGCGTCGATGCAGGCGGTGAAGTCCGGGCGGGCCTGGAGATGCGCATAGAGCGCCGGCTCGTCCACCACCTCGCCGCGCGCCAGGTTCACCAGGATCGCGTCCGGCTTCATCAGGCCGAGCTCGCGCGCCCCGATCACCCCGCGCGTCGCCTTGGTCAGCGGGAGGCTGAGCACGAGGATATCGACCGCGGCCAGCATCTCCTCCAGCCGGTCGGGCGTGCCGATCCAGTCGACCGGCTCCTCCGACGTGCCGCTGCGGCGGATGGCGTGGACCCGCACGCCGAGCCCGCGCATCAGCCGCGCCGTGGCGACGCCGATGCCGCCGAAGCCGAGGATGCCGCAGGCCATGCCGGCGAGCATGCGGTTGGGCAGGAACTGGTTGAAGCGCCCCTCGGCCAGCGCCGCCTGTTCGATGAACAGCCGCTTGGTGGCGGCCAGCACCATCGCCAGGGCGTGCTCCGCCATCGGCGCGGCATAGGCACCACCGTTGCTGGCGGTCGGCACATCCGCCGGCAGGGCGCGCAGCGGGATGAAATCGACCCCGGCGGTGAGGACTTGCACCAGCCGCAGTTGGCCGAGCAGCGC
>JBMOJU010000192.1:0-9956 GCA_049315625.1 Paracraurococcus sp. | reverse complement strand
AAAATCCCGCCGGGGCTGGGCGCCGGGCCGCGCCGCATGGCAAGCTTCGCGTCGAGGGAACGATCAAAGCCATGCCTGAGATGCCGCCGGCCCGCATTCCGCTGTTGCGAATCGTGAACCCACGCGCGATCGCGGTCATCGGCGCCTCCGACGATGCGGGGAAATTCGGCGGCCGGGTGATCCACTACCTGATCAAGCATGGCTTCCCCGGGACCCTGCTGCCGATCAACCCGGTGCGGGCGACGATCCGCGGCCTGCCGGCCTACCCCAGCATCGCGGCGGCGCCGGGGCCGACCGACGTGGCCGTCCTGGCCGTGCCCGCCGCCGTCCTGCTGCGGGAGATCGAGGCCTGCGCCGCGGCCGGCGTCGGCGCCTGCGTCGTCATCACCGGCAAGCTGGCCGATGCGGGGGAGGCCGGGGCGGCGCTGGAGGCCGAGGTCACCGCGGTGGCGCGGGCGGCGGGGATGCGGCTGGTGGGGCCGAACTGCCTCGGCCTCTTCAACGTCACCGATGCGGCGATGCTCTCCTCCTCCCTGGCGCTGGAGGTGGAACGGGTGAAGCCGGGCGGGATCGGCATGGTCAGCCAGTCCGGCGCGCTGATGGGGGCGCTGGTCTCGCTGGGGCATCGGCACGGGGCGGGGTTCAGCCGTTGCGTCTCGGTTGGCAACCAGGCCGACCTGGAGCTGTGCGATTTCCTGCAATTCCTGATCGAGGACCCGGCGACACGGGTGATCACCCTGTATGTCGAGGGGCTGAAGGATGCCGCCCGCTTCGGCCCGCTGCTGCGCCGGGCGCGGGCGGCGGGGAAGCCGGTGCTCTGCGTGAAGGCGGGGCGGAGCGAGGCCGGGGCGCAGGCGGCGCGGTCGCACACCGCCAGCCTCGCCGGCAGCCATGCCGCCTTCGCCGCGTTGTGCCGCGACGCCGGCGCCGTGCTGCTGGACGACCCGGCGGCGATGGTGCTGGCGGCCGACGTGCTGGACCGGCTGGGCGGGCTGCCGCGGGCCGGGATGGGGGTGGCGGTCGTCGCCTCCTCCGGCGGCAGCACGGTGACGACGACCGACATGCTGGCGGCCTATGGCCTGCGCACCGCCGCCATCGCCGACGCGACGCGGGCGGAGATGGCGCGCTGGATGCCGGCGAGCCACGTGCACCTGCCGCTGGATACCGGCAGCTTCCACGACAATACCAGCGAGGATGCGCTGCGCGGGTGCCTCCGCGCCTTCATGGCGGATGACGATGTCGGCGCGGTCCTGGTGCCGATGACGACCCAGCCGGCCATGGCGCGGCGCGCCGCGATGCTGCCGCCGCTGGCGCGGGAGGGCACGCGGCCGCTGCTGTACGTGATGATGGCCGGCGAGGTGGGCGATGCCGCGCGCGAGGCGATGCGCGAAGCCGACTTCCCCTATTTCGACCAAGTGGCACAGGCGCTGGCGGTGCTGCGGGCGTTGGAGGCGGAGGCTGAGGGTCGCGACCGCGCCGCGCTGGTCCCTCCCACGCGCCCCGCCGGTATGGCGCTGCCGGCGGCGCTGCCCATGGGTGCGCTGCTGGAGGCGGAGGCGAAGCGCCTGGCCGCGGCCTACGGCATCCCGGTGACGCGGGAAATCTTCGCCGCGACGGGAGACGCGGCCGTGGCGGCGGCGGAGGCGATCGGCTTCCCCGTGGTGCTGAAAGGCGTCAGCCGCGCGGTGGTGCACAAGAGCGACATTGGGCTGGTCAAGCTTTCGCTGCGCGATGCCGCCGCGGTCCGTGCCGCGCATGGCGAGTTGCTTGCCGCGCCGGTGCCGCTGGAAGGCGTGCTGGTGCAGGAGATGGCGCGCGGCGAGGCCGAACTCATCCTCGGCGCGCGGCATGAGCCCGGCCTTGGTGCCTTCGTCCTGGTCGGCACCGGTGGCGTGCTGGTCGAGGTGCTGCGCGACGTGCAGTTGGCGCCGGCGCCGCTGCGGCCCGAGGACGCACGGGCGATGCTGCAGCGCCTGGCGCTGTGGCCGGTGCTCCAGGGCGTGCGCGGCCGGCCGCCGCTGGACGTGGACGCTGCCGTCGATGCGCTGGTGCGGCTGTCCTGGCTGGCGGCTGATCTCGGGGAAAGGCTGGTGGAGATGGACCTCAATCCGATCCTGCTGCGCGCCGCGGGCGAGGGCTGCATCGCCGTCGATGCGCGGGCGACGCTGCGATGATCCCGCGGCGGGTCCTGCTGGGCGCGTTGGCGGCGCCGGCCATCGCCCGGGCCCAGGGCGCGTGGCCGCAACGGCCGATCACGCTGATCGTCCCCTATCCGCCGGGCGGCAGCACCGACAACGTCTCCCGTCCCATCCAGCAGCCGCTCTCGGCCCTGCTGGGGCAGAGCGTGCTGATCGAGAATCGTGGCGGCGCCGGCGGCTCGATCGGCGCCGCGGCGGTGGCGCAGGCGAGGCCCGATGGCTACACGCTGCTGGTCTTCCCGACCGCGATCATGACCATCAGCCCGCATATGATGCGGCTGCCCTATGACCCGGCGCAGGATTTCACGCCGATCGCGCTGCTCGGCATCTCCGACGGCACGGTGGCGATGCATCCCTCGGTGCCGGTGCGGACGATCCAGGAGCTGGTCGCCTACGCCAAGGCCAATCCGGGCAAGCTGCGCTTCAGCAGCGCCGGCAACGGCACCATCACCCAGATGACCGGCGAGATCTTCGCGGCCTCCACCGGCATCCGGCTGGAACACATCCCCTATCGCGGTTCGGCGCCGGCGCTGACCGCGGTGATGGCGGGCGAGGTTGAGCTGCAATTCGACCCGATCGCCATCCCCGCCGTCAAGGATGGAAGGCTGATCGGCCTGGCGACCACCGGGGAGACGCGCAGCCCGGAACTGCCGGCGCTGCCGACGCTGCGCGAGCTCGGCATGTATGGGCCGGGTGGGTTGTCCTTCTTCGGCCTGGCCGGCCCGGCCGGGCTGCCGGCCGAGATCGTCGCGCGGCTGACCGCGGCGCTCGGCCAGGTGCTGGCCCTGCCGGAGGTCGCGCGCGCGATGGCGCCGGTCGGGCTGCGGCCGCAATTCGAAACCGGCGCGGCCTTCGCCAGCCGCATAGCACAGGACCGCGCGATCTTCGCCGAGGCCGTGCGCAGGACGGGAGCAAGGGTCGAATGAGCTACGAGCACATCAAGGTCTGGGAGGACGGCCCGGTTACCATCCTGGCGCTGAACCGGCCGGACAAGGGCAACGCGATCTCCAAGCGGATGGCGGAGGAGATCCAGGCGGCGATGCAGGCCTTCGCCGTGTCGGACCAGAAATGCGCGGTGCTGACCGCGATGGGCACCAAGGCCTTCTCCTTCGGCGCCGACGTCACCGAGCCGCCGGAGCTGTGGCGCGCCGTGCCCAATGTGGGCTGGCAGACCGACAAGCCGCTGATCGTGGCGCTGGAAGGCTGGTGCATCGGCGGCGCGCTGGTGCTGGCGATGATGGCCGACCTGGCGGTCTGCGGCGCCACCGCACGGCTGTATTATCCAGAGGCCAAGATCGGCCTGACCGGCGGGATGATCGCAGCACTCCCGTCGCGCATCCCGCACAAGATCGCCATGGAGCTGATGCTGCTCTGCCGCGTCTTCGACGCCGCGCGCGCCGAACGCGTCGGCCTGGTGAATGAGGTGGTGCCGGAAGGCGAGGCGCTGGCCAAGGCCGTCCAGTGGGGCAAGGAGATGGCCGGCTATGCGCCGATGGTGCTGGGCGGCATCAAGCGCATGGTGCTGGACGACATCCTGCCGCGCGGCCCGTCCGAGCAATGGGCCTTGCAGCACCAGCGCCTCTCGGCGATCCGCAACTCGGAGGATTTCCAGGAGGGCGGTGCCGCCTTCCGCGAAAAGCGCCCGCCGAACTTCAAGGGCCGCTGATCCTAGCCCTCCTCCGCTTGGCGGGGGAGGGGTCGTGTGGGGGGGCGGACGCCCCCCCAATGTGCGCAGCCCCTAGGCACCCCGACCATCGCGTGTGCACCCTGGCCGCGCGACCCGCACGCCCCCCGCCCGCCTGCGCCAAGGCACGCCGTTTGCTGGACGAAGCATGACGCCAACGTTACCCGGAGACGACCCGATGCTGATCCGCCCGACACGGCGCGCCCTGCTGGGCGGCGCCACCCTGCTCGCCATGCCCGCCATCCTGCGTGCCCAGACCCCGGAGATCTTCGTCGGCGGCCCGGCCTCCCCCGGCCTGACCGACATCCTGTTCCCGCGCATCGAGAAGAAGCACGGCTTCAAGATCCTGTTCGAAGGCACCAACAGCCTCATCAACCTGGAAAAGATCCGCAGCAACCGCGCCCGCCCCACCATGACGGTGACGATGATGGACGACCCCGTCCTCATCCTCGGCGAGCGCGAGGGCGTGCTGGAGCCCCTGCGCGGCAAGGCCATCCCGAACCTGGCCGACCTGCAGCCGGAAGCGCGGCCGCGCGACGCGATGTGGGCGAATTGGTGCTTCCCCGCCGCGTCGATCAGCTACCAGACGCAGAACGTGAAGCCGGCGCCGGTGAGCTACGCTGAGGTCTGGGACCGGAAGTACCGCGACAAGGTCATCCTGATCTCCATGCGTATCACCCAGGCGGTGGTGCCGCTGCTGGCCGCCACGCACCTGGCGACCGGCAAGCCGCTGGCCGAATGCCTGAAGCTGGCTGATGAGGGCTTCGGCAAACTGCGCGAGCTGAAGCCGAACATCCTGCAGATCACCACCAACCCGCCGCAGGCGCAGCAGCTGCACGAGAGCGGCGAGGTGGACCTGTTCCTGTCGCCCGACAGCCGGACCACGCTGTTCCGCAAGAGCCAGAAGGCGCCGGTGGACCTGGCTTTCCCGAAGGAGGGCACGGTCGCCATGCCGGCCGGCGTCGCGCTGGTGAAGGGCGGGCCGAACCAGGCGCTGGGTGAGAAATTCATCAACGAGCTGCTGGACCCCGAGACCCAGGCGCTGATCGCCGGCACCTTCTTCTCCAAGCCCACCAACACCAAGGCGATCGCCCCGGCCGGGCTGAACCTGCCGGAGCTGGTGGTGCTGGATTGGGAATACTTCGCCGACAACCGCAACCGCTGGATCGAACGCTTCGAGCGGGAGATCAGCGCGCGTTGATGCCAGGCCATGTAGCGGTCGCCGGCGTCACCCGGCGCTTCGGCGCCGCGGTTGTGCTGGACGATCTTTCGATCGACGTGGCGCGCGGCGAGTTCGTCTCGCTGCTCGGCCCCTCCGGCTGCGGCAAGACGACGCTGCTGCGCTGCATCGCCGGGCTGCTGCGGCCGGATGCCGGGCGGATCAGCGTGGCGGGGACGGACATCACCACGCTGCCGGCGCATAAGCGCAATGTCGGCGTGGTGTTCCAGAACTACGCGCTGTTCCCGCACCTGACGGTGGCCGAGAATATCGGCTTCGGGCTCCGCGCGCAGGGCGTGGGCCGCGCAGAGGCTGCACCGCGCGTGGCCGAGGCGCTGGCGCTGGTGCGGATGACCGAGCATGCCGCGCGGCCGGTGACGGCGCTGTCCGGCGGGCAACAACAGCGCGTGGCGGTGGCGCGGGCGCTGGTGGTGCGGCCGTCCCTGCTGCTGCTGGACGAGCCTTTCAGCGCGCTGGACCGCAAGCTGCGCGAGATCATGCAGGTCGAGCTGAAGCACCTGCTGCGCGAGGTCGGCATCACCGCGATCTTCGTCACCCACGACCAGGAGGAGGCGCTGGTCGTCTCCGACCGGATCGCGGTGATGAATGCCGGGCGGATCGAGCAGCTCGCCGATCCGGCGACGCTCTATTCGCGGCCGGAGACGCTGTACGTGCTGGATTTCGTCGGCCAGTCGACGCGGCTGGCCGGGCGCGTGACCGCGGCGGCGGCGGGGCAGGTGGTGGTCGAGACGGCCCTGGGTGCGGTGCGCGCGCCCGGGCATTTCGCCGCGGGCAGCGCCGTGGTCGTCGCGGTGCGGCCAGAGGCTGTGACGCTGGGCGCGGCGGAGAACACGCTGGAAGCGCGGGTGCGCGAGATCTCCTTCCTCGGCTCCCGCACGCAACTGCACCTGGACCTGCCGGCGGAGGGCGACCGCGGCATGGTCGAGCTGCCGCGGCTGCCGGAGGGCATCGGGCCGGGCGGCGCGGTGACTCTCGGCTTCCGCGCCGCCGATGCCATGGTCTTCCCCGCGGCATGAACCCGCGCCGCATCGACCCGCTGGCGCTGCTGGCGTTGCCCGGCGTCGCCTTCCTCGGCGTGGTGTTCCTGCTGCCGCTCGGCCTGCTGCTGTGGTCCTCGATCCGTGGGGCGGAGGGTTTCACGCTGTCCGGCTACTGGCGCGTGGTGGGCGATGAATACTACCGCGGCGTCATCCTCGCCTCGTTGCAGCTCGGCCTGGTGACGACCTTCGGCGCGCTGCTGCTGGGCTACCCGGCGGCCTTCGCGCTGGCCCGGGCGCGCGGTGGCTGGCAGGTGGTGCTGTTCGCGCTGGTGTTCCTGCCGCTCACCGTCTCGATCATCGTGAAATCCTTCGGCTGGGGCATCGTGCTGCGGCGCGACGGCATCCTGAACTGGGCCATGCTCAACCTCGGCCTGATCGAGCGGCCGGTGCGGATGATCTTCACCGAAGGCGCGCTCTATGCCGGCATGATCAACGTCTTCCTGCCCTTCATGGTGCTGCCGATCTTCTCCGTGGTGCGGATGATGGATCCGCGCCTGCCGGATGCGGCGGCCACGCTCGGCGCCTCGCCCTGGTTCCGCTTCACCCGGGTGACCCTGCCGCTGTCCCTGCCGGGCGTGGTGGCCGGCGTGTCGCTGGTGTTCTCGCTCGCGGTCGCCGCCTATGTCACGCCGTCGCTGCTGATGGGCGACCGCTACATGACGATGTCGATGGTGATGGCGAAGGCCTTCCTCAACCTGCGCGACTGGCAATTGGGCGGGGCGATGGCCGCGGTGCTGCTGGCGGTGGCGGCCTCCGTCGTCATTGGCGCCTCGGTGCTGCAGCGCCGGCTCGGGGGGCGGTGATGGAACGGCTCGGGCTCGGCCTCGCCTGGACGGCGCTGGTCGTCGTCATCCTGTTCCTGCTGCTGCCGATCCTCGTCGTCATCCCCGTCTCCTTCACCGAGGCGACGGTGTTCCGCTTCCCGCCCGAGGGATTTTCGCTGCAATGGTATGCGAAGATCCGCAACGTGGACGGGTTGCTCGGCGCGCTCTGGCTCTCGGCGCGGATCGCCGGTCTGGCGACGGCGATCTCGCTGCTGCTGGGGACGCTCTGCGCCATCGCCCTGGTGCGCGGCGCGGTGCCCGGCGCGGGGGCGATCACTACCTTCATGGTCTCCCCGCTGATGCTGCCGGGGCTGGTGCTCGGCATCGCGCTGCTGCAGGCGATGCGGGAGGTGGGCTTGCGTGACGCCTGGTGGTCGCTGCTGCTGGCGCATGTCGTCATCACCATGCCCTTCGTGATGCGCACGGTGCTGGCCAGCCTGTCGCTGTTCGACTTCGCCATGGTGGATGCGGCGCGGACGCTCGGGTGCAGCTACCCGGTGGCGCTGTGGCGGGTGCTGGTGCCGAACATCCTGCCGGGGTTCGTGTCCGGTGCGCTGTTCGCCTTCATCGCCAGCTTCGACAATTACCCGGTGTCGATGTTCCTGGTCGACGTGCGCACCAAGACGCTGCCGATCCAGCTGCTGAACTACCTGGAGATCAGCCCGGACCCGACCTTGGCTGCCGTCAGCACCGGGTTGATCGGGCTGACGGTGCTGGTGCTTGTGCTATGCGACCGGCTGGTTGGGCTGCGGCGGATGGCGTCGATCTAAACAGCGACGCCATCCACTGGATTGAAGGTGCCGGGGAAGACGCCGCGCGGCCGGATCTGCTCGTAGGGCCCGCGCGGCAGGAACACGCCATGGCCGGGCGGCGCCACCACCTTGCCGTCCCGCACCACTGCCACGCCGCGCACCAGTGTCGTCTCCGGCCAGCCGGTGACCTCGAAGCCCTCATACGGCGTGTGGTCATTGGCGTCCTGCACCAGCGCCTGGGTGATCGTCACCTTCCGCGCCGGATCCCAGATCGCGATGTCGGCGTCCGCGCCCGGCGCGATGGTGCCCTTGCGCGGATGCAGGCCGAACAGCTTCGCCGCATTGCTCGCGGTGATGGCGACGAAGGTCGGCAGGTCGATGCGCCCCTTCACCACCCCCTCCGAGAACAGGATCGGCATCCGCACCGCCAGCCCGGGCATGCCGTTGGGAATCTGCGTGAACGGCGCATCCAGCCCGACCACGCTCTTGCCGTCCGGCCCGTCGTAGCGGGTCGGCGCGTGGTCGGAGGTAACGTTGCCGATGACGCCGCGGCGGATCATCTCCCACAGCGCCGTCTGGTCGGCGCGCGAACGCGGCGCCGGGCTGCAGACGTACTTCGCGCCCTCGAAGCCCGGGCGGTCGAGGTCGTCCGCGGTCAGCACCAGGTATTGCGTGCAGGTCTCGCCCCAGACCTTCAGCCCGCGCGCCTGCGCCCGTGCGATCTCCTCCGCACTTTCGCCGCCGCTGACATGGAAGACCTGGATGGGGACATCCAGCGCCTCGGCCATGGCGCAGACGCGATGGACGCATTCGCGCTCCACCACCATGGGCTTGGCCCAGGCGTGATGCTTGGGCAGGGTGAGCCCCGCCGCCAGCAGTGCCTTGGTGTGGAAGGCGATGAGCTCATGATGCTCGGCATGGATGCAGACCAGCGCGCCGAGCCGGCGGCCGGCCGCCATCACCTCCAGCGCCTCGCCATCGGTGATGCGGGCACCGTCATAGGTCAGGAAGATCTTGAGGCTGCGATGGCCCTCGGCGACGAGGCCGGCCAGCTCCTCCAGCACCGCCGGCGTCGGGTCGGTCAGGATCATGTGGAAGCTGTAGTCGATGCGGCTCTTCCGCGCGCGCGCGAGGTGCTCGATCACGGCCTCGCGCATCGAGCCGCCGCGGGGCTGGCGGGCGAAGCCGATGACCGTGGTCGTACCCCCCGCCGCGGCGGAGGCGCTGCCGGTGGCGAAGCTGTCGGCATTCACCGTGGGGCCGCCGCGGGGCTCCTCGATATGGGTGTGGCTGTCCACGCCGCCGGGCAGAACGAGGCGGTTCGCGGCGTCGATTTCCCGCGTGCCGGCGCCGATGCCCTGGCCCAGCGCCACCACCACGCCGTCCTTGATGCCGAGATCAGCGGCGAAGACATCGGTTGCGGTGGCCACGGTGCCGTTGCGGATGACGAGATCGAAATCGGCCAAGGGTTCTCTCCGGGGTTCGGGGCGCATCATGCACTGGCTGTGGGCGCGTGCCGCAAGCCGGGACCGGGGGGCAATCGCCCCCTCAGCCCGGAAACTGCCTCATGGCTGGGCAGCGCAGCCGCAAGCCCCGCTCAGCGTCGCAGTTCGGGCAGGGGCGGCGCAACGCCATCGGGCAGGCCGACCCGCGCCGTGTTCAGCGTCATCGCGACGGCCACGTAGTATCCGCTGACGGCGATGAGATCCACGACGCCTTGCTCGCCGAAGCGCTGCTTCACGGCATCGAAGGTGGCGTCGGAGACGAAGCGGTTGCGGTGCAGTTCCGTGCAGAATTCATAGACGATGCGCTGATCGTCATTCATCCCCACGGGCCGCTGCCCCTGCGCCAGCTGGTCGGCGATGGCGGCGGGCAGGCCGGCGGCGAGCGCCAGGCGGTGATGCGCGAACCACTCATATTGCGACGACCATTCGCGCGCGGTGATGAGGATCGCGAATTCGTTCAGCGCCTGCGGGATGGAGGTGTGGAAGCGCAGCTGCACCCCGAGTTGCTGGAGCCTATCACCCACCGCTGGGCTGCGCATCCAGACATTGAAGGGGCCGCCGATGGAGTTGTCGCGCCCCGGGACGCTCGCCCGTGCGCCGCCCTGGATGGCGGCGGCCAGCGCCGCTTGCTCGGCCGTGCGCTGCTCCGGCGGGATTCGGGGAAAGCGCTCCTGCGCGAGGGCGGGTGCGGCGAGGCTCGCGGATAGGCCGGC
>JBMOJU010000601.1:0-2236 GCA_049315625.1 Paracraurococcus sp. | reverse complement strand
CGGCCGAGGACCCGATGACCGACGACAGATTGCCACTGGCGGACCTGCTGGCGAAGGCCGGAGACGGCGACTTTCTCCGCAGCGTCGCCGAGACGGTGCTGCAGATGCTGATGGAGGCCGATGTGGAGGGTCTGATCGGCGCCGGGCGGCGCTCACAGACGGATGGGCGGCAAGCGACCGTAGTGGCCATCGCTGCCAACGTGCTGAACCACATGCTCGAGCTCGGACGGCCGGAGTATATCCGAATCGCATGATCCCAGTCGCAAGCTGGGATCACTGCGTCCAGGCCATCGACCCTTGCAACACGATGGCGCCGCGTCGCCGTCGTACAGATCGGGCCATTCGGCAAAGACCGTCAGCCGCAGCCGTGACAGGCCGGGCAGCGCGGCACGCAGCGCATCGCCCGAGAGTGTGTCCAGCTGGAGGTGAGGGGTGGTCATCGGCACCGACATAGGCAGGCGCGGCGCCGGCTGCAAAGGGCGCCGGCGCGAGGCTCAGGCGACCACCAGCCAGTTGGCGCCGGGATTGCCGAGCGCCCCCTGGCCGATCACCGTGCCGCCCTGCAGGGCCCAGAAATAGGTCGCGCCGTTGGCATGGCGGAAAAGGATGTCGGCATTGCCGTCGCCGGTGTATTCGCCGATCGCCGCGACGTTCCAGGCGGTGCCGGGATTGCCGACATACTGCGCGACATGGCCGAGGCGGGCCTCCGTCAGCCAGACCCCGATCGCCCCGGTCGAGGCGCTGCGCAGCAGGATATCCGCCCGGCCGTCGCCATTCACGTCGCCGGCGCCGGCATAGGCCCAGTCGGTGAGGCCGCCCGCCGTCTCGACGCCCAGATCGGCTTGGCCGGTCACGCTGGTCCCGTCCATTGCCCAGGCATAGAGACCGCCGGTACCGGCGTTGCGCCAGATCAGGTCGGCATGGCCGTCGCCGTTCAGGTCGGCGGCGCCGACCAGCGACCAGGGCTCACCCGGCGAGGCCAGGCCGCCACCGCCGGTGATCTGCGTGCCATTCATTGCGTACAGCCAGAGATAGCCGTCGCCGGCATGCCGCCAGAGGATGTCGGCGCGGCCATCGCCGGTGAAATCCGCGGTCGAGACCACCGACCATGCGGCATCGACCTGGGCGATCCAGCCGCCGCCGCTGGCCACCTTGCCGTTC
This sequence comes from Paracraurococcus sp., assembly GCA_049315625.1. Classification (GTDB taxonomy): domain Bacteria; phylum Pseudomonadota; class Alphaproteobacteria; order Acetobacterales; family Acetobacteraceae; genus Paracraurococcus. The sequence continues at coordinate 1,075 of JBMOJU010000601.1, read as the reverse complement.
ATGGTCCAGAGCCAGGTCGTGCCATCGGTGTAGCGCCAGAGGATGTCGCTGTTGCCGTCACCATCGAAGTCGCCCGTGCCCTGCACCTGCCAGGCGGTGCTGACCGGGCCGCCGCCGCCGGCGGCGATGGCGCCGCCGGCCATCTGCCATTGCCAGAGCCAGCCGTCATCGGCCCGCCAGAGCACCGCATCGGTGCCGCTGCCGGCGAAGTCGCTGTGCAGCGGGGCGGCGCCGAGCGCCAGGTCGGCATCGCTGAAGCGGGCGAGCTCGGCATGCCGCAGCGTCAACGTGCCGTCCGGCAGGCCGACCTGCCAGGTCCCGTCCGCCGCATGGGTCAGCGTCGCCGCCGCACGGGTCGCCGCGATCAGGACGACATCGCGCCCGGCGCCGCCATCGACAACCGCATTGCCGGTCGTCGCCAGCGTGTCGTTGCCGCCCAGGCCGAGCACCAGCCCGCCTTGCACCGCGAGGAAATCGCCCGCGGCGCCGCCCAGCAGCGCAACCTGGCCGGTGGCTATCGTCACCGGGCTGCCAGCCTCGGAATACTCGGCGAAGACCCGCAGCGTGTTGCCATACAGCGACGGGCCGACCGGGAGGCTGCTGCCGCCGGCGCCGACGACCGGCAGCCAGTCCTCGTTGCCGATGCCCTGGGCTTCCCAGCGCCAGGTCACGCTGGCCGCCGGGGTGAAGGACAGCGATGCGCGCAGGGCGCCGTCGCCGAAGCCTAGCGCCAGGCTGGGGCGGGGCAGGGTGTTCAGGGCCAAGGCAGGATCTCCGCGGTCCGGGCGAACGTTCCCGCCGGCCATGGCCGTTGCGCCACTGCGGAATTACAGTTCACTGAATAGTGAGTATACCTCGCCGGACCTGGTTCCGGCAACTCGTCCCGGGGCGGCCGGCCTAGCCCCCGGCGCCGATCGCCGCCTGCTGCCGGGCGCTCTTGTAGCCGCCGCTGCGAAACTGACCCACCTGACGGTTGAAATCTGACCCACGTCTAGGGGTACCCTGTCGCGGTGATAGGGCCCGGATGGTTGGGGGAGAGGGTTGTGTTGCAAAGTTTGCAGCGGGCCGTGAATGG
>JBMOJU010000191.1:0-9984 GCA_049315625.1 Paracraurococcus sp. | reverse complement strand
CGCCGCCAGGTCGCAGCTCTGCATCGCCGCGCGGGCATTGAAGCCGATCTGCAAAGGCAACAGCGGGCTGCCCTCGGTATGCGCCTGCATGGTGCCGCTGGCCTGGCCGAGTTGCATCCCGAAGGCCGCGAGCGTCCGCCCCGCGTCGAAGCCGCGCAGCCGCGCCAGCCCGGCCACCGCGCCGAAGCCGCCCGAGGTCGCCGGGCGGAAGAAGCGCCAGCCCTGCCGCGCCGCGAGGCCGAGGCTGCAGGCCACGTCCACGCCGGCGACGACGGCGGTGATCAGCGCGGCGCCGGTGACGCCGCCGCGCTGCTCCGCCTCGGCCAGCAGCACCGGCAGCAGCGTCGCCATGCTGTGCAGCACGGCGCCCTCATGCAGGTTGTCGTATTCCTGGCAATGGATCTGGAAGGCGTTGACCAGCGCCGCGGCGCCGGGGGCCAGGCGTTCGCCGGTACCCCAGACGGATGCCGCGTTCCCCTCCCCCCAGCCGCGCGTCGCCGCCAGCAGCGGTGCGGCCTCCGGCACGCTGCCGCCGGCGAGGCCGACGCCGAGCGTATCGAGGATGAAGACCTTGGCCTTCGCCACCACCTCCTCGGGCAGGTCGGCAAAGCGCAGCCCGGCGGCATGGGCGGCGAGGCGGTGGGCGGCGTCGGGCTGGCTCATCGGCGCATGATGCCGGGGCGGCGCGGAACCTGCTATCCCGGGCCGAACCGCAACGGAGCCCCTGGATGCAACCGATCGTCGTCGCCGTGGCGCGCAGCCCCGTGCATGGGTTCAGCAAGCCGACGGAGCAGGCGATCACGCTGCTCGCCGGCCTCGGCGTGGAGGGCGATGCGCATATGGGCGACCGGGTGAAGCACCGCTCCCGCGTCGCCCGCGACCCGACGCAGCCGAACCTCCGCCAGGTGCACCTGCTGCAGGCCGAGCTGCTGGAGGAGCTGGCCGGCCGCGGCTTCCCGCTGCGGCCCGGCGACGTGGGCGAGAACCTGCTGACCCGCGGCCTGGACCTCCTCGGCCTGCCGACCGGCACCCGGCTGCGCATCGGCGCCACCGCCGAGGTGGAGATCACCGGGCTGCGCAACCCCTGCGCCCAGCTCGACCGCTTCCAGCCGGGGTTGACCGCGGCGGTGCTCGACCGGGCCGCGGATGGCAGCCTGATCCGCCGCGCCGGCATCATGGGCGTGGTGCTGGCCGGCGGCGTGGTGCGGCCGGGCGACGGGCTGGCCGTGACCTTGCCGCCCGGACCGCATCGCCCGCTGCTGCCGGTCTGACCCCACGCCAGGCGCGCATCGGCCGCCTGGCCGACCGCACTGATGCTGGCACACGGTTGTGTAACATGATCTCGTATACCACGACCAGACCCGGCGCCGAGGCTAGCCCCCCCCCGCCGCGCACCCGGCAGGCCGGGGACCGCAGCGCCGCCGTGGTGGCGACGAACCAACCCGTCCTGTCGGAAGTGACGCGGCAGGCCGCCGGCTGCACCTGGACGGAGCTCACCGGCAACGGACGTCGCTGGACCGATCTCCGGTGGGTCGCCGCCGATCCGGGCCAGCCGACCGACCGACATCCTCCTGGCCGATTGCGAGGGGCGTATAAGGACCACCGGCTTCCCGATCGCCGGCGACGAGAGCCACGTCGGGCAGAAGCATGTCGCGTTGCGACGCGTCGGCCAGGCCTGGACCGCCGGATCCAAGGCAAGAGCAGGTATGTTTTCGAAGGAATTCCGCGACGGGCTTCTTGTTACCCGAGTGGAAAATCGTGCTCCGCGCAAGCTACCCCGGAATGCTGGGATCCGTCAGCCGCCGGTATTCCTCCAGCGCGTAGCGGTCGGTCATGCCGGCGATGTAGTCGCACACCACCCGCGCCGCCTGCACCGAGCCCGGCTCCCCCGCCCGGTCGCGCCATTCCTGCGGCAGCATCTGCGGCCCGCCATGCAGCAGCTGGAAGATCATCTGGCTGGCACGCTTCGACTTCTGCATGGCGCGGTTCACCCGCCAGTGGCGGTACATCCGGTGGAACAGGAAGTCGCGGATCAGCAGGTTCGCTTCCTGCATCGGCGCGGAAAACGCCACCACCGGCTCGGCCGCGGCGCGGATGTCGTCGGCGCTGCGCGGCGCGAGCGCGGCGATCCGCCGCCGGGCCTCATCCACCACGTCCTGCACCATGGCGTTGATCACCCGCCTGACCGTCTCGGTGATCATCCGGTCGCGCGCGATGTTCGGGTGCGTGGCGCGCACTTCCTGGTACGCATCGCCGATCAGCGGCAGCGCCGCCGCATCCTCCAGCGTGAACAGCCGGGCGCGGATGCCGTCGTCGAGGTCGTGGTTGTTGTAGGCGATGTCGTCGGCCAGCGCGGCGACCTGCGCTTCGGCCGAGGCATGGGTACCGAGGTCGAGCGGGTGCAGCCGGTCGTATTCCGCCAGGCTGGTGGCGGGGCGGCGGACCGGGCCGTTGTGCTTGGCCAGGCCCTCCAGCGTCTCCCAGGTCAGGTTCAGCCCGTCGAAGGCGGCGTAGCGGGCTTCCAGCGTGGTGACGACCTTCAGCGACTGGGCATTGTGGTCGAAGCCGCCATAGGGCCGCATCTGGCTGTCGAGCGCATCCTCCCCGGCGTGCCCGAAGGGCGGGTGGCCGAGGTCGTGCGCCAGCGCCACCGCTTCCGCCAGATCCTCATCCAGCCGCAGCCGGCGGGCGATGGCGCGGGCGATCTGCGAGACCTCGATCGAATGGGTCAGCCGCGTGCGGAAATAGTCGCCTTCATGGAAGACGAAGACCTGGGTCTTGTACTGCAGCCGGCGGAAGGCGCCGGTATGGATGATGCGGTCGCGGTCGCGCTGGTAGGGCGAGCGCGCGTCGCCGCCCGGCTCGGCATGGAGCCGGCCGCGGGAGGAATCGGGCCGGACGGCCCAGGGCGCGCGTGCCTCGCTCGTCATCCCGGCTGCCTAACAGGCCCCCCGGGGCGCCGCAACCGCGCGGGTGGTTGGAATTCGGCGGTCGCCGCGCCTATCTTCACTGCCAGGATTTGCGGCGGCCCGCCCTCGGGCGCGGCCGCCAGGAGAGAGCGATGCCCGACGGTTCCGACCTGCCCCGCTTCCGCGTCACCCCGCGCGCCGCCGCCCAGGTGGCCGAGATCGCCCGGCGCGAAGGCAAGCCGGCGTCCGGCCTGCGTGTCTCGGTCAGCGCCGGCGGCTGTTCCGGCTTCCAGTACGGCTTCGGACTGGAGGACGCGGCGGCCGAGGACGACCTGGTGGTGGAGGCGGGCGGGACGCGCGTCTTCGTCGATCCGGTCTCGCTGGACCTGCTGGCGGGGTCGGAGCTCGACTGGAACGAGGCGCTGATCGGCGCGCATTTCGTGGTGCGCAACCCGCAGGCGGTGTCGGGCTGCGGCTGCGGCGTCAGCTTCGCGGTGGCGTGACGCCCTTACCAAAGCGTGCCGAACGGGCGATGGTGGCGGCATGACCCGTCTCGCCACCTTCAACGTGAATTCGATCCGCCGCCGCGTGCCGCATCTGCGGCGCTTCCTGGCGCGGCACAGCCCGGACCTGGTCTTTCTCCAGGAACTGAAGTGCAAGACGGACGAGTTCCCCGCCCTCGAACTCGCCGATACCGGCTACACGCTGCGCGCCATCGGCCAGCCCGGCGGCCGCAACGGCGTGGCGCTGCTGGGCCGCATCCCCTTCGAGGTGACGGCCGAAGCCTTGCCGGGCGACGCTGAGGACGCCCAGGCGCGCTTCGTCGCGGTCCGCGCCGTGGGGATGGAGATCGCCGGCATCTACCTGCCGAACGGCAATTCCGGCGGCGAGGACGGCTACGCCTACAAGCTGCGCTGGATGGAACGGCTGGCGGACTGGGTCCGGGCGCGGCTGGATGGCTTTGCGCCCGTCGCGGTGCTGGGCGATTTCAACGTCTGCCCGACCGATGCCGACCTCGCCCCAGGCGCCCTGCCGCCGACCGACGCGCTGGTGCGGCCCCAGACCCGCGCCCGCTACCGGACGCTGCTGCATGCGGGGATGACGGATTCGCTCTCCGCCCTGCATCCGACGGATGCGCCCTACACCTATTGGGATTATGGCCCGGCCTTCGAATCCAACCGCGGGCTGCGGATCGACCACATCCTGCTCAGCCCGGACCTGGCCGAGCGGCTGACGGAGTGCGGCGTCGACACCACGGCGCGGTCGGAGGAGCAGCCGAGCGACCACGCCCCGGTCTGGTGCGACCTGCGCTGACCGAACCACGGTGCCGGGGGGTCGCTCCCGCGAACCGGCGGCGATGCTTCGGCCTCAGGCGCTACCAGCGCCGGTAGCCGTAGCCATAGGGCCGGTAGCCGTAGCCGCCATACCCGTAGCCGTAGGGCCGCGGCGCGTGATACGGCCGCGGCGCCACGTAGACGCTCGCGGCCGGCGGGTAATAGGCCGGCCCGGCCGGATAGACCGCGCAGCCGGCGAGCGCGGCCAGCAGCGGGACCAGCAACAGGGGACGCAGGCAACGCATCTTCGGGGCTCCTTGCTTCCGCCATCAAACGCTGCGCTTGCGGCGAAACGCAGGCGGCGGCGTGGCAGCCCCGCTTACATCCGCGTCACCCTGGCGCGCGATGCGCTCGCCTTCGCTCACGCATCACGCGCCAGCCAACGTGTGGTCGCGTGATTCAGGCTTTTCGACGATTCCGTCTCAAGCCATCACGCTCTACTGGTCCGCGTAGACATGCGTCTCCGCCGCGCCGCCCGGATGCGTCACCGCACCGAGATGCGCCGGCCCGACCAGCTGCGCGTATTTCCACAGCGCGCCGGCATTGTAGTCGGTCCGCCGCGGCGTCCAGGCGGCGCGGCGGGCGGCGAGCTCGGCCTCCGGCACCAGCATGTCGATGCTGCCCTGCGCCGCGTCGATGACGATCCGGTCGCCGTTCCGCAGCAGCGCGATCGGCCCGCCCACGGCCGCTTCCGGCCCGACATGGCCGATGCAGAAGCCGCGCGTGGCGCCGGAGAACCGCCCATCGGTGATCAGCGCCACCTGCTCGCCCATGCCCTGGCCATAGATGGCGGCGGTGGTCGACAGCATCTCCCGCATCCCCGGCCCGCCCTTCGGGCCTTCGTAGCGGATGACGATGATGTCGCCCGCCTTGTAGGCGCGCTGGTCGACCGCGGCGAAGGCCTCCTCCTCACTGTCGAAGCACAGTGCCGAGCCCTCGAAGCGCAGTGTCTTCATGCCGGCGATCTTCACGATCGCCCCGTCCGGCGCCAGGTTGCCCTTGAGGCCGACGACGCCGCCGGTGGCGGAGATCGCCTTGCTGACCGGGAAGATGACATCCTGGTCGAGCGGGAAGACGACGTCCTTGTGGTTCTCCGCCAGCGTCTTGCCGGTGACCGTCATGCAGTCGCCGTGCAGCAGCCCGGCATCCAGCAGCGCCTTGATGATCACCGGGATGCCGCCGACCTTGTAGACATCGTAGGCGACGTATTTCCCGCCCGGCTTGAGGTCGGCGATGTAGGGCGTGCGGCGCATGATCGCGACCACGTCGTCCATGGTGAACTCGATCCCGGCCTCATGCGCCATCGCCGGCAGATGCAGTCCGGCATTGGTGGAACCGCCCGTGGCGCCGACGACGACCGCGGCATTCTCCAGCGACTTCCGGGTGACGATGTCGCGCGGGCGGAGGTTCAGCTTCAGCAGGTTCATCACCGCCTTGCCCGATTCCACCGCCCAGCGGTCGCGCTCCTCGTAGGGGGCGGGCGTGCCGGCGGAACCCGGCAGCGCCAGGCCGATCGCCTCGCTGACGGTCGCCATGGTGTTGGCGGTGAACTGGCCGCCGCAGGCGCCGGCACTCGGGCAGGCAACGCATTCCAGCTCGTGCAGCTCCTCGTCCGACATGTTGCCGGCGGCGTGCTGGCCCACGGCCTCGAATACGTCCACCACGGTGACGTCGCGGCCCTTGTACTTCCCGGGCAGGATCGAGCCGCCATACATGAAGACGCTCGGGATATTCAGCCGGAGCATCGCCATCATCATGCCCGGCAGCGACTTGTCGCAGCCGGCGAGGCCGACCAGCGCATCGTAGCAATGCCCGCGCACGGTCAACTCCACCGTGTCGGCGATGGCGTCACGGCTGGCCAGCGAGGACTTCATGCCCTGGTGGCCCATGGCGATGCCGTCGGTCACCGTGATGGTGGTGAACTCGCGCGGCGTGCCCTCCGCCTCCTTCACGCCCTGCTTCACGCTCTGCGCCTGGCGCGAGAGGTCGATGTTGCAGGGGGCGGCCTCGTTCCAGCAGGTGGCGACACCCACGAAGGGCTGGTCGATCTCCGCCTCGGTCAGCCCCATGGCGTAGTAGTAGCTGCGATGCGGCGCGCGGTCCGGCCCCACGGTGGTGTGGCGGCTGGGCAGCTTCGACTTGTCCCACTTGGTCATCCATTTCCTCCCTGCCAGGCGCAGCTTAGGGGCGCTGCCCCGCTGCACTCCCCGCCAAAGGCCGAAGGGCCTTTGGAAACCTTAAGTTTCACGGGGCCATGTTGCCAAGGGACGGGGCGATGGACCAGGGCCGGGGGGCTGGTGCAGGATCGAGGGCGGGACCACATCCGGGGCGCCATGGCAGAGCCGATCCAGATCCCCACCGAACGCATGACGCGAGCCGAGTTCTACGCCTGGGCGGAAGCCCAGCCGGGCGGCAAGTTCGAGCTCATCGACGGCCAGGTCGTCGCCATGGCGCCGGAGCGGGCAGCACATGGGACGACCAAGCTTCTCGTCACGATCGCCTTGCGGAACGCAATGCTGCAGGCTGGTATTCCCTGCCAGGTCTTCGTCGACTCCCTGGCCGTGGCAGTGAACGACACCGTCTCCTACCAGCCGGATGCGCTGGTCAATTGCGGCGAACGGCTCGACCCGAACACCCTCGTCGCGCCCGCACCGGTGATCGTGGTGGAGGTCGCCTCGCCCTCCACCGCCCGGATCGACGCGGTGCGCAAGCTGCCCGACTATTTCCGGGTGCCCAGCATCCAGCACTACCTGATCCTCGATACGGTCCAGCGTATGGTGATCCACCACCGGCGGGTGCCGGACGGGTCGCATGCCACCTGGATCGCCGGCACCGGCCCACTCCTGCTCGACCCGCCCGGCATCACCATCCGCGTCGAGGACCTGTTCGAGGAAGAACCACCCACGCCCTCGTGACGCCACCCCGGGCCGCGCTTCGGGGTGAATACCGGCGAGGGCAAGGGAGACGGGCGATGACGGCAAGGTTCCTGGCGATGCTCGCGCTGCTCGCTGCCGGCCCCGCCGCGGCGCAGGAGCCACCGGCCTGGGACCCGGTCAGCACCACCGCCATGGCCATCACCGGCCGCGTCACCCTGGCCCCGGACCGCCTCACCTTCGCCAATCGCGCCACCCTGCCGCTGGAGCCCACCGGCGAGATCCCGAACTTCGTCGCCGACCGCCTGCGCGTCACCGCCACCCTCTACCGCGTGACGGAACCGGCCAACCCGGTCCTGCTGCGCGGCAGCCGGCTCTGCGGCGTTGGCCGGCCGGTGCGGCAGATCGTGGTCTGGCAAACGCCGCCGATCGGCACCCTCGCCCCCGCCCAGGAATGGTCGCTGGCCGCCTTCAGCAGCGCGGACCCGCCGAAGGGAACGGACGACCCCGGCCTCTGCGGCACCTTCCTCTACGAGCTGCCGCGGGTCCGCACCCGGCGCTGAGCCGTTTCCGCTGGCGCCGCATCGCGCCGCCACCGCAGACTGACCCGGCAACCGGCCAGAGAGCCGCCCGAAGGGAGAGTCACGCATGCCCCGCCCCGCCACCACCCGTCGCGCCCTGCTCGCCGCCGGCCTCGCCGCGCCCGGCCTTGCCCGCGCCCAGGGCGTCGACTGGCCGCGGCAGACGGTACGCTTCATCAACCTCTATGCCCCGGGCGGCGCCAACGACATCCTGTCGCGCCTTTACTGCCAGGCGATGACCCAGATCACCGGCCAGCAATTCATCGTGGAGAACCGCACCGGCGCCGGCGGCACGGTGGGCAGCGACGCCATCGCCAAATCCCGCGCCGATGGCCTGACGGTCGGCCTAGGCGGCGCCGCCAACCTGGCGATCGCGCCCTCGCTCTTCCCCGCCCTGCCCTACGACCCGGCGCGCGACTACACCCACATCACCGGGCTCTACCGGCAGCCCAACGTCCTGATCGTCAACAACGACCTGCCGGCCCGCAGCGTGCCGGAGCTGATCGCGCTGCTGCGGGCCAACCCCGGCCGCTACAACTACGCCACCGGCGGCGCCGGCACGACGCCGCACCTCTCGGCCGAGCTGTTCAAGATGCGCACCGGCACCGACATGCCCTTCGTGCAGTACCGTGGCGGCGCGCCGGCGCTGCTGGACCTGATGGCCGGCCAGGTGCACGCCATCTTCGACAACCTCGCCGGCCCGATCGCCGCGATACGCGACGGCAAGGTGCGCGCCCTGGCGGTGACCAGCCCCGAGCGCAGCCCGGTGCTGCCAGACCTGCCGGCGCTGGCCGAGTTCCTGCCCGGCTTCGACCTGACGAGCTGGAACGGCATGGTCGCGCCGGCCGGCCTGCCGCAGGCGCAGGTGCTGCGCATGGCGGCGCTGTCGCACCAGGCGCTGAGCCGGCCGGAGCTGGTGCGCGCCTACCAGGACAACGGCGCGACGCCCTGGGTGGTGGGGCCGGAGGAATACGCGACCTATGCCCGGGCGCAGGAGCCGCTGATGCGGCAATTGGTGAAGCTCAGCGGGGCGTCAGCGGGGTAGTCTAAGCAAGACCGGGGAGGGAAAAGTGTTCCCTCCGCGAACCCCACCCTTCCCTTTTCCGGGCTTGGTACGCGCCGCGCGGCAAGCGCCTGGCGTTACGCTGCGATGCGCGCCAGCGCTGCGTCCAACCGGGCGATCTCCGCCTGGAAGCTGGCCAGCCTTTCGCGGTTCTCCTCCACCACCTCCTCCTTCGCGCGGGCGATGAAGTCGGGGTTGCCGAGCTTGGCTTCCACCTTGCGGATCTCGCCCTCCGCCGTGCCGCGCGCCTTGGTAAGCCGCGACCGCTCGGCGGGGATGTCGATCACGCCTTCCAGCGGCAGCATCACCGTCGCCTCACCCACCACCACCTGCGCCACGCCGCGCGGCGGCTCGCCCACCAACGGCACGATCTCCGTCACCCGGCCCAGCCGGCGGATGGCGTCGATCCAGCGCGCCGCACGCGCCAGGCTCTCCGGCGCGGCGTCCCGCACCAGCAGCGGCGTGGTGACGGACGGCGCGACATTGACCTCGGAGCGCACCGCGCGGACCTCGGTGATCAGCCGGACCACCCAGTCCAGCTCCTCCCGCGCCGCCTCGGCCTCCGTGACCGGCACCGCTGCCGGCCAGGGCGCACGGATCAGGCTGCATTCGGGCCCATAGCCGAAGTGGTCCCACAGCTCCTCCGTCACGAAGGGGATCGCCGGGTGCAGCAGCCGCAGGATGGTGCCCAGCACGTGCTGCGCCGCGCCCTTCACCTCGTCCTTCTCGGCGCCATCGGGGCCGTTCAGCACCGGCTTGGCGAATTCGATGAACCAGTCGCAGTAGCTGTTCCAGACGAAGCGGTAGCAGGCCGCGGCATACTCATCGAACCGGTACGCCTCCAGCGCCGCCGTCGCCTCCGCCACCGCGCGGTTCGCCGCATCCAGGATCCAGCGCGCCAGCGGCGTCATCGCCGAGGCCGGGTCCCAGGCCGCGTCAGGCGCCACGCCGTTCATCTCCAGGAAGCGCGACGCGTTCCAGATCTTGGTGATGAAGCTGCGGTGGTCCTCGACCCGCTTGCGGCCGAGCTTCACGTCGCGACCCGGCCCGGTCAGCGCGCAGATGGTGAAGCGGAGCGCGTCGGCGCCATAGGCGTCGATCAGCTCCAGCGGGTCCATGACGTTGCCCTTGGACTTCGACATCTTCTGGCCCTTCTCGTCGCGGACGAGGCCATGGATGTAGATGTCCTTGAACGGCACCTCGCCGCCCATGAAGTGCTGGCCC
>JBMOJU010000600.1:0-2242 GCA_049315625.1 Paracraurococcus sp. | reverse complement strand
GCCCGCGCCTTCTTCAACGACCAGCGCGCCAGCAAGATCGGCGACATCCTGACCGTCCAGATCGATATCGACGACAGCGCCAGCACCAAGAACAACTCGGCCAGCAATCGCGCCTCCACCACCCAGGCCGGCTGGTCGCGGCTGGTCAGCAGCACCGTCATCAGCCGCGGCTCCGGCGCCGGCTGGAGCAGGATGAAGGCTGCCAGCCCGGCCGCCACCGCGCTCGCCCCGATCGCCCAGCCCTGCCACAGGCCGAAGCGCCGCCGCGGCGCGCGGGGCGCCCCGGCCGGTGCCGCGCCAGGCAGTGCCGCCTCGATCCGCCGCCACAGATCGGGCGGCGGCGCCTCCGGCACGGCGAGCTCGGTCAGCGGCGCCAGCCGCGCCTCCCAGGCCGTGACGGCGTCGCGCAGCGCCGGGTTGCTCGGCAGCGCGGTTGCCACCTCGGCCGAGAGCCGCCCCTCCAGCGTCCCCAGCACATATTCGCCGGCCAGCGCGTCCAGCGCCTGCGGATCGGTGGGGATCACGCGAGGCACTCCCGCAACTGGATCAGGCCGCGGCGGATCCAGGCCTTCACCGTGCCGAGCGGCAATTCCAGCTTCGCCGCCACCTGGGCATGCGACAGGCCGTGGACGAAGGCCAGCACGATGCCCCGCCGGTTCTTCTCCTCCAGCCCCGCCAGGCAGTCGCGCAGCCGCCGCCCCTCGGCGCTGGCCGCCACCGCCTCCAGCGCCTCGGGTGCGACGGGGATGTCGCCCAGCGCCGGGTCGTCGGTCGGCAGCTCCCGGCCCCGCTTGCGGGCCAGGTCCAGTGCCGCATGGCGGACGATGCCGGCCAGCCAGGCCGAGGCCTCGCCGCGCGAGGCATCGAATTGCCCGGCCCGCTCGCTCACCCGCAGGAAGGCGTCCTGCAGCGCATCGGCCGCCGCGTCGCGGTCGCGCAGGATGGCGTTGGCGACGCCGAACAGCCGCACCGACTGGCGTTCATACACCGCGCGCAGCGCGCCCCGGTCGCCGCCGGCGACCGCGACCAGCAGCGCCGCCAGGGTCGGTTCCGACCGCATGCGGTCAGTTCGTGCCGAAGAAGCGGAACAGCCGCTGCAGCATCTCGCGCCCGTCCAGCCCTTCCGGCTCGCGCGCCGCATCCGGCGGTGCCTCCCGCGCGAAGCGGGCCAGGGCGTCCTTGGTGCCGGCCAGGCGCAGCTCCACCGGCTCGGCCGTGCTGCTCTGGCCGGTGCCGCCGACGATCCGCACCAGGGCGCGGTCGGCGGCGAGCAATTCCTGCTCCGCCCGCGCCGCATCCTCCGGCTTCGGGGCGCAGACCACGTTGCGGCCTTCGAGGCCGCAGGGCATCTCGAACAGCCGGTTGGGCGGGAAGCGGAGCTGCGCCGTGCCGGTCAGCGCCAGCAGCCCGCGCGAGGCACCCTCGATCGTCAGCTCCCGCGCGGTCACCGCGGGAACCAGCCGGCCGCGCCGGTCGATCACCTCCAGCGCCAGGCCGGGCGTGCCGGCCGCGGGCTTGTCCACCCAGTCGCGGTGCCGGAGCGCGCAGGCGGCCCGGTCGGTCATCCGGTCCTGCACGCAGGCGAGGCGCCAGGAGCCTATATCCTGGTCCGGCTGGGCCAGGACGGTGGTGGGGAGCAGGGCGAGGGCGAGGGTTGCGATGCGGCGCATGGGCCGGATGATACCGGCAGGACGGGAGATGGCGGAATGACGGTTGTGCGGTTGCCGGATGGCACGGAAATCCCGGCGCTCGGCCAGGGCACCTGGCATATGGGCGAGCGCGGCTCCGACCGGGGGCGGGAGGCCGCGGCGCTCCGCCTCGGCCTCGATCTGGGCATGACCTTGATCGACACCGCCGAGATGTACGCCGAGGGCGGCGCCGAGGAGGTGGTGGCCGAGGCCATCGCCGGGCGGCGCGACGAAGTCTTCCTGGTCTCCAAGGTCTATCCGCACAATGCCGCCGGCCGGAAGCTGGAGGCAGCGCTCGGCCGCAGCCTGAAGCGGCTGCGGGTCGAGACGCTGGATCTGTACCTGCTGCACTGGCGTGGCTCCGTTCCACTGGAGGATACGGTCGAGGCGATGGAACGGATGCGGGCGGCCGGCAGGATCCGCCGCTGGGGCGTCTCCAACCTCGACGTTGAGGACCTGGAGGAGCTGGGGCCGGCGCTGGCGGACTGCGCCACCGACCAGGTCCTCTATAACCTGGAGGCGCGGGGGATCGAGTTCGACCTGCTGCCCTTCTG
>JBMOJU010000190.1:0-9998 GCA_049315625.1 Paracraurococcus sp. | reverse complement strand
GGCCCGATGGCCGGAGCGCCGCAGGGCGCGGAGGGCTGAATCGGCCCGCTCAACACAGGAGATGGCGATGGCAGGCAGGATCGAGGCAAGGCTGGCGGAACTGGGCATCACCCTGCCCGCGCCGGCGGCGCCGGTGGCGAACTACATCCCCTACAACGTCACCGGCAAGCTGGTGGTGATCTCCGGCCAGATCCCGCTGCGGGAGGGCAAGATCGCCTTCACCGGCAAGCTCGGCGCCGGCGTGTCGATGGAGGATGGGCGGGCGGCAGCGCGGCTCTGCTTCATCAACCTGGTGGCGCAGTTGAAGGCCGCCTGTGGCGGCGACCTGGACAAGGTGACGCGGGTGGTGCGGCTGGGCGGCTTCATCGCCGCGGGGCCGGACTTCACCCAGCATGCGGTGGTGATGAACGGCGCCTCGGACCTCGCGGTGGAGGTGTTCGGCGAGGCCGGGCGGCATGCCCGGACGACCATCGGCGTGCCCTCGCTGCCCGGCGACGCGGCGGTCGAGGTGGAGGGGATGTTCGAGATCGAGTGACGCAATGCCGCGTGCGCATGCGCACGCGGCATGCTCTACCCCGCGGCCAACGCCGCGAGCGGCAGCGCGGCCAGGCCGATCTCTGGCAGGACGAGGATCGCCTCCGCGCCCGCCACTGCCTCCGCCTGCCATCCGGTGGACCGGCGCAGCACGGTCGCCGCCGGGCGGTCCTGTTCCAGCATCACATGGGCATGGATGCTGTCGGTCGCGGCGTATTCATGCGCCTTCACGGTCCGGTCGAAGGCGGCGGTCGAGGGCGACAGCACCTCGAACACCACCACCGGGCGGGGCACCACGTCGGAATCCTGCGGCAGGTCCTCGGCGCAGGTCACGACGGCATCCGGGTAGCGGATGCGGCCGGGGGCGGTAAGCACCTTCACGTTGCCGCGGAAGGCGCGGCAGGGCGGGCGGAGCCGCCGCCGCAGCGCCTCGACCAGGGCGGTCGCAATGGCGCTGTGGCGGAGGCTGACGCCGACCATGCCGATCGGCTGCACACCATCGAATTCGTAACGTTCCTCCTGGAGGCGCTCCCAGGCAAGGAACTCGTCGACGGTCCAGATCGGCTTCAACGAAGCGCTCATCCGGCGACTATAGGGAGCCCGGGCGACCGCGGCACCTGAAATAGCCACGGCGGGGGTTTGCGGCCGGCGGTCCTGCCCCTAGCCTCGTCGCCGAGCACACCCCGAGCGAGGGCCGCCAGCATGGCCACCTATCTCATCTGCCACGGCGCCTGGTCCGCCGGCTGGGCCTGGAAGAAGATCCGCCCGCTGCTGGCCGCGGCGGGGCATGAGGTCTTCACCCCGACCTATACCGGCCTCGGCGAGCGCGCCCACCTGGCGCATCCGCTGGTCGACCTGGAGACCCATATCCAGGACATCCTTGCGGTGATCGAGGCCGAGGGGCTCCGCGACATCCTGCTGGTCGGCCACAGCTACGGCGGCATGGTGGCGACCGGCGTCGCCGACCGGGTGCCGCGGCTGATCCGCCACCTTTGCTACCTCGACGCCTTCGTGCCGGGTGACGGCCAGTCGCTGCAGGATCTGGTCGGCGGCGCACCAGTCGCCGAGCCGGTGGCCGGCTGGCTGATCCCGCCCAACCCCTCGGCGCCCGACACGGCGGAGGCCGACCTGGCCTGGACCCTGCCGCGCCGCCGCCACCAGCCGGCGCGAAGCTTCAGCCAGGCGCTGCGGGTGGCGCAGGCCGCGCCGGCCTTCCCGCGGAGCTACATCCACTGCACGAAGAAGACCGGCCCCGACGTCTTCGCCCAATTCGCCATGCGCTTCCGGGACGATCCGGCCTGGCGCTTCCACGCCATGGACGCCAGCCACAGCCCGAACATCACCGCGCCGGAGGCGCTGGCGACGCTGCTGCTCGGCCTGGCCTGATCCGGCGCTACCGCGCATCCTCCAGCAGGCCGGTCGGCAGCCCGTCGATGCTGCTGGTGTTCTTCTCCCGCCGGTAGGCGTCGAGGCCATCCTCGCCCTTCGCCTCGGCCCAGCGCGTCAGGGTCGGCCGCTCCTCGACATAGTCGAAGATCGGCACGCCGAAGCCGCAGGAGGTCTGCACGAGGTCGATCGTCAGGTGGACGATGTGGCGCGCGCCCGGCGGTTCCTCGCCGCCGAAGGCGCCTTCCAGCAGCGCCGCGTACTCGGCCCCGCCGCGCTTCAGGATGCGGCCCTGCCCATACAGCCGCAGGATCAGCGGCGGCCCCTCGAACGCGCAGGTCATGATCGTCAGCCGCCCGGTGGCGCGGAGATGCGCCGCCGTCTCGTTGCCGCTGCCGGTGCGGTCCAGGTAGCAGACGGCGTCGGGGCCGAGCACCCGCAGCGCATCGAGGCCCTTGGGCGAGAGGTTCACCCGGCCATCCGCGGCGGCGGAGGCGGTGAAGAAGACCTTCTGCCGCAGCAGGAACTCGCGGTGGGCGGGCTCGATCCGGGGGAATTGCTTGGCCATGGCGGTCTCCTCGGTTGGGTTGGCGCCTCCGCCGTTCGGAGGGGGGGCGGGTCGGCGGCCTCACCCGCACCCCGGCGCTCCCCCGCGAAGCGGGGGAGGGAGCTAGGTGTTCGCCAGTTCGGCCAGCACCTGGGCCAGCACGCGCGCGCCGCGGGCGAGCTGTTCCGGCGAGGAATACTCCGCCGGATTATGGCTGATCCCGCGCCGGCTGGGCACGAAGATCATCCCGCTGGGGCAGAGCGGCACCATGAATTGCGCGTCGTGGAAGGCGCCGGACGGCATCCGCTTCGCGCTCAGCCCCTGCGAAGCGGCGGCGCGGCCCACCGCCTCCGTCACCTCCGGCGCGAAGACCACCGGCAGGGCGTGGAAGCGCTCGGTCACCACCACGGCGCAATTCTTAACCGCGCCGCGGATCGTCGCCTCGATCGCGCCGCCGCGTTCGGCCAGCACCGCCGCATCCGGGTGGCGGAAGTCGATGGTGAAGCGGACGGTCTCCGCCACGCTGTTGGAGGAATTCGGCGCCACCTCGATCCGCGCCACGGTGAAGCGCAGCACGTCGGTCGGGTCCGCCATCAGCGCGTTCAGCGCGGTGATGGCGCGGACCATGTCCTGCACCGCGTCGCGCCGGGTCGAGACGGGGGAGGTTCCGGCATGCGCGCTCTCGCCGGTCAGCTCCACCAGGAACCAGCGGCTGCCCTGGATGCCGGTGACGATGCCGATGTCGATCCCCTCATCCTCCAGGATCGGGCCCTGCTCGATATGCGTCTCGACATAGGCGTGCGGCCGCGGCCCCTCGACCACGCCGAGGCCGCGCCGCGGCAGGTCCGCTTCGCTCTCCAGCAAGGCACGCAGCTCGGCGCCGAAGGTGATGCCCTCGCCATCCGCTACGCCGTCCCAGGTATCGGGCGCGCTGTGGCCGGCATAGGCCATGCTGCCCATGCAGCCGGGGGCGAAGCGGCTGCCTTCCTCGTTGGTCCAGGCGACGATCTCGATCGGCCGCTTCGTGGCGACGCCCGCCTCGCGCAGCGCCTGCACCGCCTCCAGCGCCGCGACCACGCCCCAGATGCCGTCGAACCGCCCGCCGGCCGGCTGGCTGTCCATGTGGCTGCCGGAGACCACCGGCGCCGCGCCCGGCTCCGTCCCCTCATGCCGCAGGAACAGGTTGCCGAGCACGTCGACCGACGTGGTCAGCCCGATCGCCTCGCCCCAGCCGATCACCAGCCGGCGGGCGGTGCGGTCCAGCGGCGTCAGCGCCTGGCGGTTCACCCCGGGCGAGCCATCGGCGCCTGTGATGGCGCCGAGGCGGGCGAGTTCCATCAGCCGGTCCCACTGCCGCGTCTCGCTGACCGCCGCCACCGCATTCGGCGCCACACTCGTGCCCATCCTGTCCTCATCCCCGGATTTCGCCCCGCTACAGCGCGCGCCGCCCGCCGCCGTCAAGCGCCCGCGGCGCGAATCATGCTAGGCCAAGGCGCCCCCAGGGAGAGTGCGACCGCCATGGCCCATGACAGCTATCTCAGCACCCATGTCCTCGACACCGCGCGCGGCCGGCCGGGCGCCGGGATCACGGTGGAGCTCTGGCGGCTGGAGCCCGAGCCGGCGCACATCCTCACCACGGTGACGACGAAGGATGGCCGCAACGCCGACCCGTTGCTGCCGGAGGAGGGCTTCGTTCCCGGCCGCTACGAGCTGCGCTTCCATGTCGGCGCCTATTTCACCGCGGCCGGCCTGGCGAGCGACCCGCCCTACCTGGACGTGGTGCCGGTGCGCATCCACCTGGCGGCGGGGCAGGGCCACTACCACGTGCCGCTGCTCTGCGCGCCGTTCAGCTACACCACCTACCGCGGCAGCTGAGCGGCTGCCGTCCGTCGCCGCCCGGACCTGAAGCAGGTCGCCGAAAGGCAGAACCGCCTGGAGGCGTGACGCTGCTTTACAAGCAAAAGGCCAGGGCAGTGGGCGGGCGATGACGGCAGGGGATTTCGACCTCGACGGCTACCTGGCGCGCATCGGCTGGGCCGGGGCGCTGGCGGCGGATCTGGCCGTGCTTCGCCGTCTGGTCGCCCGGCACGCTGCCGCCATCCCCTTCGAGGGGATCGAGGCCCTGCTAGGCCGCACCCCGGCACTTGATCCCGGCGGCCTGCAGGCCAAGCTGGTCGGCGCCCGCCGCGGCGGCTGGTGCTTCGAGCAGAATTCGCTGCTCGCCCTGGCGCTGGCCGCGATCGGCTTCCGCGCGCGGCCGTTGCTGGCGCGGGTGCTGTATGGCCTGCCGCCCGGGGTGACGCTGTCGCGCAACCATCTGGTCCTGCGGGTGGACTTGCCCGAGGGGCCGCACATGGTCGATGCCGGCTTCGGCGCGGTCACCCTGACCGGGCCGCTGGCGCTGCGCGACCGTGCGCCGCAGGCCACCCCGCACGGCGCCTTCCGCCTGCTCGATACGTCGGCGGGGCTGGTGCTGGAGGCGCTGCTCGGTGAGGCCTGGGTCGCGCTCTACGTGGTGGGGGCGGACCCGCAGCTGCCGGCGGATATCGATGCGGCGAACTGGCTGGTGGCGAACCGGCCGGGCGGGCTGTTCACCGCCAACCTGGTCGCCGCGCGGTCCCCGCCCGGGCAGCGCATCACGCTGCTGAACCACCGGCTGACGCTGCGCGACGCGGCCGGTGCCGAGACCGTGACCTGGCTGGACGGCCCGGGGCTGGCGGAGGTGCTGCGCCGCCGCTTCGGCATCGACCTGCCGCCGTCCGACCTGGCGGCGAGCGAGGCGGCGCTGGCGGCGCGGCGGCCGGGGCACATCGCCCTGCCGGGCTGACGCAACCGGCCCGGGCCGCCGCGCGTCATGGCCTGGACAACGGGAAGGGTCCGGTCATGACGCGCATCCTGGTGCTGTATTACTCGATGTACGGGCATATCGAGACCATGGCCGGGGCGGTGGCCGAGGGCGCCCGCGCCGCCGGCGCCACGGTGACCGTGAAGCGGGTGCCCGAGACGATCCCCCGCGCGGCCGCCGAGAAGGCGCACGCGAAGCTGGACCAGGCGGCGCCCGAGGCCAGCCCGCAGGAGCTGGACCTGTATGACGCCATCATCCTCGGCTGCCCGACCCGCTACGGCCGGATGGCGGCGCAGATGGCGCAGTTCTGGGACCAGACCGGCGGGCTCTGGGCGCGCGGCGCGCTGATCGGCAAGGTCGGCAGCGCCTTCACCAGCACCGCCACCCAGCATGGCGGGCAGGAGACGACGCTGCTGGCCATGCACACCATGCTGTTCCACCACGGCATGGTGCAGGTCGGGCTGCCCTACAGCGCAGCGGGGCAGATGACGTTGGACGAGATCAGCGGCGGCAGTCCCTATGGCGCGACCACCATTGCCGGCGGCCAGGGCCAGCGTGCGCCGAGTGCGAATGAGTTGGAGCTGGCGCGCTTCCAGGGGCGGCATGTGGCGGGGATCGCGGCGAAGCTGGCGGCGGCGGCGCATGGGGCGGGGGAGGGTGGGTCGCCGTTGTAGGGGGGCGCGGTCGACCCGAACACGATGCGGCCCCTGCCGCATTACCGCCCCCACCCTGACCTTCCCCCGCCAGCGGGGGAGGGGACGACTTCCCCGTTCCCCGTCCTGCGGCGGGACGATCTTCTCCCTCCCCCGCGCTGCGGGGGAGGGCCGGGGTGGGGGGGCCGCGCCCCGGTTACGGCAGCCCGGCGATCCCCCGCGCCTCGCCCGTTACCTCCAGGATATGCACGCCGGTATTCGCCCGGTCGACGATGTAGACATACCCCCGCTCATCGCTCTCGACGTTGTTGGTCTGGATCGCGGTCTTGCAGCGCCGCTCCCCGCCCACGGTCACGCAGCGCGGCACGGTCCGGTCCGTCGTCGCCGGGATGTAGAACCCCGCCTCGCGCGGCCGGTAGGGGTTGCGGATATCCACCGCCCGGACGCCGGCATTGAACCAGGCGATGAAGGCCAGCTTCTTGTGGAAGACCGGCGCCATGCTCTCGTTCGAGGAATGTGCGCCGAACCGACCGCCGCGCGAGCAGAAATCGCCCGGACTCTCCGGGACGTTGAAGTTGGCGACGACCATCGGCTGGCTCTCCACCGTGATGTCGGCGAACCAGACCATCTGCCGGGCCTCGTCGCGGCACTCGTTCCGCAGCGACTCGTCGACGATCATGAGCATGTCGCGCACCGCACCCTTGCCGTCGCGGGCGAAGTCGGCGATCGGCATGCCGAGCAGCGGATAGGCGGTATGGGCGCCGACCAGCGGCGACAGCACCAGCCGCCCGACCTCCGGCGCGCGGAGGTTGGCGTCGGTCGGCGCCGCCGGGCCTTCCAGCAGCTTCTTGCGGTCGACGATCTGCACGATGCCGCCCGAATTGGTCCCGTAGCCGAAGTAGATCCGGTTGCCGGCAGGCCCGGTCGAGATGCCGCCATGCAATTCGGTCGGGATGGCACCGTGCTCGCCATGCTGGTGGCTGGCCGTCTCGCCTTCCTGGACCTGCTGCCCGGGCAGGCCGAAATCGCGGATGTGGCGCGGTTTGGCGGGATCGTTCAGGTCGAAGACCTGGGTCATCCGCCGCACCTTCCACGGCGCCTGGTTGCCGGAGACCAGCGTGGCGATGCCGGTGTCGCATTCCCACCAATTCTTGTGGGTGTGCCCGGCCGGGATGCGCGCCAGCAGCTTCGGCCTGGCGGGGACCGTCACGTCGAAGAGCTGGTGCCCGGCATTGCCCTGGGTGCGGAGCATGTAGAAGCCGGCCGGGTTGGCCTTGGTGAGGCCCTTCCCGTCGCAGACCCGGACCATCTGCGCGCCGCCATCCTCATCCAGCCCCGGCTCGCCGGGGATATGCGCGAGGTAGACGGGCTTCGCCGGGTCGGTGACGTCGAGGATGGAGGTCCCGTTGAACTCCCGCTCCCCGGTCAGCGGGTTCAGCGGCTTCGGCTCGGCCTCGGTGCCCCCGTGATGGCCGACATAGAGGATCCAGCGGTCGCCCTGGCGATGGATGGTGGGCTGGTAGGCGCTGCGCGCCTGCAGGTCGTTCGACCCGACGAGGCGCATGTTGGCGGATTCGGGCGCGGTCTGGGCGAAGGCTGGCAGGGCGAGGGCAGCGGCCAGCAGGGCGGCCAGGCGGGAGGGCAGGGCGCGTCGCATGGATGATCCTCCGTCCGCCTCGCGGGCGGTTGTGCCCATGCTAACGGCGCCCCGCCGTCGCTGCCCACCCCTTCCGTCAGGCGGCGCGCACCCGGCCGAGGAAGTTGCCGACCTCGGCCCGCAGGGTTTCGGCCTGCTGCGCCAGGCTGGCCGAAGTCGCCTGCACCTGGCTGGCGGCGCCGCCGGTCTCCCCGGCCGCGGCGGTGACGCCTTCGATCGCGCTGGTGATCTCGGCGGTGCCCTGCGCGGCGCGCTGGACGTTCTCGGCGATGTCGCGGGTGGCGGCGCCCTGCTCCTCGACCGCCGCGGCGATGGCCGCTGTCACCTGGTTGATCTGGCCGATGCTCTCGCGGATGGCGCCGATATCCGCCGCGGCGTCCTGCGTCGCCGCCTGCATCGCCTGGATCTGGGTGGCGATGCTGCCCGTCGCCTGGGCGGTCTGGTTGGCCAGCGCCTTCACCTCGCTCGCCACCACGGCGAAGCCCTTGCCGGCCTCCCCGGCGCGGGCGGCCTCGATCGTCGCGTTCAGCGCCAGCAGGTTGGTCTGGCCGGCGATGTCGCCGATGAGCCGCGTCACCTCGCCGATCTTCGCTGCCGCCTCGGTCAGGTTGGCGACCGTGGTGTTGGTGCGGTTGGCCTGGTCCACCGCGCCGGCCGCCATGCGGGCGCTGTCGGCGACCTGGCGGCTGATCTCGGCCACCGAGGCGGCGAGTTCCTCGGTCGCGGCGGCGACGGTGCCGACGTTGCCGCTGGCAAGCGACGTGGCGCCGCTGACGGTGGCCGCCCGGGTGCTGGTCGATTCGGCGATGTCCACCATCGACGTCGCCGCGGCGGAGAGTTCGGTGGTGGCCGAGGCGATGCCCTCGACCACCCCGCCGACGCTGGATTCGAGCGTATTGGCCAACCCCAGCAGCGCCTCCCGCCGCTCCTGCTCCGCCTTCCGCTTCAGCGCCTCCTGCTCCTGCCGCAGCTCCGCGGCACCGCGCAGGGCGACCCCGATTTGGTCGAGCGCCCGGCCGATGGTGCCGATCTCGTCGCGCCGGTCCTTGTCGGGCACCGCGAAATGCAACTCGCCCCGGGCGATCCGCTCCATCAGCCCGACCGATTCGGCAAGCGGGCGGGAGACGCCGCGGGTCATCAGCCAGACGATAAGCGCACCGGCGAGGACGGACGTGCCGAGGCAGCCGAGTACCAGCATCCGCCCGGTCTCGAAGGCGTGGCTGGCCACCAGAGTCTGCTGCCGGGTGGCCTCGACGTTGAACTCCAGGTCGCGGTTCACCGCCATGGTCAGCCGGTCGAAGGCGGTGGCCATCTCGGAGACGAACAGCGCCCGGGCCTGCACATCGTCCCTGGCCTGGGCCGCGGCCAGCCGGTCTTCCAGCGCGACATAGTCGCGCCACGCGCCGCGGATCGCCTCGGCCAGGGCCGTTTCCTCGCCCGGAGTCACCAGCGGCTCGTAGGCGGTCCAGGCCTTCTCCGCGGCCTGTCGCGCATCGGCAAGGCGCCGGGTGATGGTTTGCCGCATCGCGGCGTCCCCGGTCAGGAGCAGATTGGCCTGGCGCAGGCGGTAGAGGGTCACCTGTTCGCCGTACTGGCCCAGCAGCTTCACGCTCGGCAACCAGTTCACGCGGATATCTTCGGCCGCGGCGTTGACCTGGCCCAGCCCCCGCAGGGAGGCGGCGCCGAGCAATCCGCTCAGCAGGATCATCAACGCCAGTGCACCGGAGATCTTCCGCCCGATCGAGGCATTCCGCAGCAGTTGCATCCATAGCACTCCCAGCCAGCCGTCGGGTGGAACGGCTTCGGTCGATCCCCGGCAGCCCCACCCGGGCCGGCCGCGGCCGCCTGCCGGACGCGGCCCGGGTACAGCGGCGCGCCAAGGTGTAACCGCCGCTGGTAGCGATCCGGTTAAGCCCGGGCCGGTCCCCATCCCGCCCATCCGGCGAAACCCGCTTGCAAAACGCGGCGGGAGGGGGCATGTCCCGCCGCGACACCACTCCGACGAGTCAGACCGTTCGGCGGGCGGCACGGGGAAGACCCCGCGGCCGGGCCCGCCTTCGCCTATGGAGGCCCAAGTGGCGCACACCGACCTCGACAAGATCCGCAACATCGGCATCACGGCGCATATCGACGCCGGCAAGACCACCACGACCGAGCGGATCCTGTACTACACCGGCAAGTCGCACCGGATCGGTGAGGTCCACGACGGCAACACCACCACCGACTACATGGCGCAGGAGCGTGAGCGGGGGATCACCATCACCTCCGCCGCGGTGACCGCCCGGTGGAAGGACTACCAGATCAACATCATCGACACGCCCGGCCACATCGATTTCAACATCGAGGTGAACCGCTCGCTGCGCGTGCTCGACGGCG
>JBMOJU010000189.1:0-9999 GCA_049315625.1 Paracraurococcus sp. | reverse complement strand
GGAGCGGCCCCTTCTCGGGGGCGTCCTCCGCCGCTGCCGCCTCGGGGACAGGGCGGGGCGGGGCGTCGGGCGCCGGCGGCGTCGGGACCCGGCGCCGTCCGACGTTGCGGTCAGGCTTTTTCGCCGTCGCCATCCACCGCCTCCCCGGCGGCCTCCGTCGCCTCATCGTCCGGCGTCTCGTCGTCCGGACCGGCGCCCTCACCGTCCTCGCCCTCGAACCAATGCTGCCGGGCGCCCATGATGATCGCGTTCGCCGTGTCCTCGTCCATCGAATCGGCGCCGAGGATCTCGATCAGTTCGTCGGAAGCGAGGTCGGCGAGGTCGTCGAGGGTCTTCACCCCCTTCTCTCCCAGCGCCACCAGCTGCGCCGGGGTGAAGCCGCCGGCCTCGGCGACAATATCCTCGACACCCATCTCGCGGCGCTTGTCGTCCAGCTCCAGGTCGCGGCTTTCGAGGAAGGCCTCGGCGCGGCGCTTCAGCTCGGCGGCGACGCTCTCGTCGAAGCCCTCGATGCCCGCCAGCTCCTCGTCCTCGACCGCGATCACGTCCTCGATCGAGGTGAAGCCTTCGGTCACCAGCAGGCCGGCGATGACGTCGTCAACGTCCAGCGCCTCGACGAACAGGCCGGTGCGCTTGCGGAATTCCTCCTGCCGACGCTCGGATTCCTCGGCCTCGGTCAGGATGTCGATGTCCCAGCGGGTTAGCTGGGAGGCGAGGCGGACATTCTGCCCGCGGCGCCCGATGGCGAGCGACAACTGGTCGTCCGGCACCACCACTTCAACCCGCCGCGCCTCATCGTCCAGCACGACCTTGGTGACCTCGGCCGGCGCCAGCGCATTCACCACGAACGTGGCGTTGTCGCCGGACCAGGGGATGATGTCGATCTTCTCGCCCTGGAGTTCCTGCACCACCGCCTGGACGCGGCTGCCGCGCATGCCGACGCAGGCGCCGACCGGGTCGATCGAGCTGTCGCGGCTGATCACCGCCATCTTGGCGCGGCTGCCGGGGTCGCGGGCGACCGCCTTGATCTCGATGATGCCGTCGTAGATCTCCGGCACCTCCTGGGCGAACAGCTTGGCGAGGAACCCGGGATGGGTGCGGGAGAGGAAGAGTTGCGGCCCGCGCGGCTCCTCCCGCACGTCGTAGATGTAGGCGCGGACGCGGTCGCCGTTGCGGAAGGCCTCGCGCGGGATGGTCTCGTCGCGCCGCAGCAGCGCCTCGGCGCGGCCGAGGTCGACCATCAGGTTGCCGTACTCCGTCCGCTTGACGATGCCGTTGACGATCTCGCCGACGCGGTCCTTGTACTCGTCGTACTGCTTCTTGCGCTCGACCTCGCGGACCCGCTGCACGATCACCTGCTTGGCGGTCTGCGCGGCGATGCGGCCGAAATCGATCGGCGGCAGCGGGTCGACGATGAACTCGCCGACCTGGATGCCCGGCTTAAATTTCTGCGCGATGCGGTGCGGGATCTGGGTCGCCTCGTTCTCCACCGGCTCGACCTCGACCACCTCGGTCCAGCGGGACAGGCGGACCTCGCCATTGCGCCGGTCGATGATCGCACGGATGTCCTTCTCATGCCCGTACTTGGCGCGGCCAGCCTTCTGGATGGCCTGCTCCATCGCCTCCAGTACCTCGTCGCGCTCGATCATCTTCTCGCGCGCGACGGCGTCGGCGACCTGAAGCAGCTCCGGGCGGGCGATGGCGACGTCCACGGCCATGGATCAATTCCTCCTGGAAGGGGGTGGCCCGCCGGCATCCTCGGCATCGCCGTCATCGGCATCCTCGGCTGCGGCGGGGGCGGCGGTCGCCGCGATCAATTCGTCGGTGAGCACCAATTTGGCACGGCGGATGTTGCTGCGGGGAAAACTCGCCTCCGCACCCTCATCCAGCTTCACCCGCACCGTCTCGGCATCGGCGCCGAGGGCGATGCCGCGGAAGCGCTTGCGGCCATCCTGCGGGATCATCAGCTCCAGCGTGGCGACGTGCCCGGCGAAGCGGTTCCAGTCCTTGGTCCGGGTCAGCGGGCGGTCGATGCCGGGGGAGGAGACCTCCAGCGTCCACTCGCCCTTGATCGGGTCCTCCACGTCCAGCACCGCGCCGGCGGCGTGGCTGATCGCCTCGCAATCCTCGACACGAAAGGGGCGCTCATCGGCCCGGTCGGCCATGATCTGGACGACCGGCCGTTCCTTGCCGGAAACCTGCACGCGCACGAGCTCGTAGCCCATGTGCTCAATGGTGGGGGCGATGGCGTCGGCGATGCGCGCCTCCAGACCCTCATGCTGCGGACGTTCGATGTCGGTGCCCAAAACAAAAAAGGCGGCCCGTTAAGGCCACCCCCCGGTGAAGCGCGGATGGTGATGAGAAACATGGTTATAGGCCGGGACAGGCGATGCTGCAAGGATCATCTCGGCCCCGGCCCGGCCGGACCCGCGGGTGCGGCTGCCGGAACCGGCGCCGCGCCGCGGTCCAGCGCCAGCACCAGCGCTGCCGCCACCTCGCGCGCGGCCTGGCGGACGCCGTCGGCCGTCCAGTGGATGCCGTCGGCCCCGGTTGCGATCCCGGCCATGTTGCCGCCGGGCCGCAGGCCGAAGCGGTGCGCGGCCTCCGCCTGGGCGGCGCGGATGATGTCGGCATGGGCGGCGACCGCCGGGTCGAGCGTCCGTCGCCGGGCGAGGCCAAGGCGGAAGGGCCAGCCATCGCCTGCCGTGAGCCCGGCCCGATCGGCCAGCCTGCCGGATCCCAGCAACCTGACCGCATCGCGCAGCGGCGGCAGCGGCGCCTGCAGCGCCGGCATGGCGGGGTTACCGCCGGCCTCGCGCAGCAGCGCGACCAGCGCGGCTGTGCCGGCGATGAAATCCGCGGCCGGGGTCCCACGCATCGCATCCGTGGTGCCATGCGCCAGGACCAGCAGCGCGGAGGCCGGAGCGGCGGCCTGCGCCACCCGCTCAAGATGGCCGCGCGCCGGGCGGGCGGGATCCAGCAGGTCGGCCACGCCGGCGCCGCCCCGGGCGACGTCGGCGAGCGCGAAGGGGATGCCGGGCCGCAGCCGCGCCAGTTCGGCCAGCAGCGTGCGTGCACCGAGCGCCTCCCCCGCTGGTCCCCAGCGCGTACCCTCCGGCGGGCAGCCGGGCCGGCCGAGGCAGGAGGCGAGGATGGCCGAGACCGGCGGCGCCGGCGCATCGCCCGGCCCGGCGGGATGCGCGCCGACCCGCGGCCAGGTGGCGGAGAAAAGCCCCGCCGCCTGCGACTGGCCGGTCACCAGGATGACATGGCCTCCGGCGAAGCGGCCGCCGAAGGGCACGCCGTCGCGGCTCAGGCGGTACCAGCCGCCCGGCGGCAGGCGCCACCCGCCATCCGGGTCGGCGGCGACCGCGACGGCGCGGCCGGCTTCGTCGGTCACCGCCCAGGCGCCGGCGGCGGGCAGGGGCAGGCGCGCCGTCCCGCCTTCCAGCGCGTAGATCCGGTCGGGGACGGGCTGCGCCGCGGCCAGCGCCGGCACCAGCGCCAGCAGGGCGCCGCAGCGCAATGCTTCCTTCATGCGGCGCCCCTGAAAAGCGGCCACGCGCCCCATCCCCTCCCTCGCCCGCCCCCTCGGCCCCTCGGCCCCTGGCCCGCGCTGCGGCGCGAAGCCGTGTCGCTGCTGCGTGCCGCGCCGTTCCACCTGATCGGCGGGACCATCCTGCTGAGCCTGCTGGTCATGGCCTATCTGGTGAAGCGCGGCCTGGGGTGGACCTGCTGGTCAGCCTGCTCGGCGGCTGAGCGACCAATACAGCGGCCGGCGCCCTCGCGCAGCGCCTTGGCCTCGTAGCGGGTGGGCGGCCAGCCCTCCGGCCGGGTCGCGGCGGGGGGCGGGACGTCGAACAGCGCCTGGCCCGCCATCACCTCGGCGACCCAGCCCTGGTAGGTCGGGTCATCGGTAGCGATCCGCCATTCGCCGCCCGGCCGCAGGGCGCGCGCGACCAGCGGCAGCAGGGTGGGATTGACGAAGCGCCGCTTGGCGTGCCGCGCCTTGGGCCAGGGATCGGGGAACATCAGGAACAGCCGGTCGAGCGACCCCGGCGGCAGCAGCCCGAGCAGGTGCCGGGCATCCTGTGGCCAGAGGCGAAGGTTCGGCGGGAGCGCGCCGGTCGCCTCCTCCCCCTCCTCGACCAGGCGGGAGAGCAGGGAACACAGCCCGTTTTCGAACACCTCGGAGGCGATGTAGCCGACCTGCGGGTTTCGCCCGACATGCGCCAGCGCGTGCTCGCCGCCGCCGAAGCCGACCTCCAGCCACAGCGCCTCGACCGGGATGCCGAAGGCGGCGCGCGGGTCGGCGGCCTGGGCGGGGTCCAGCCGCAGCCGCGGCAGGGTGGCGTCCAGCAGCATCTGCTGCCGCGCTCGCAGCGGATGGCTGCGGCGGCGGCCATAGAGGCGGTCGGGAACGCCCTCGGCGAGGGGCGGGCGATCGGCGGTCATCGGGGGTCCCGCATGCGAAAGCCCTCCCCCGCTCTGCGGGGGGTTGAACGCATGCGTTCAACGGGTGGGGGTGCTCGGCCAGGCCGATATGGTGAGAGTGGGAGCGCGTGCATCCCCACCCCGGCCCTCCCCCGCGGAGCGGGGGAGGGGGAAGGCGTCAGCGGCCGAAGGCGCGCTTCAGCTCGGGGGCGAGGATGTCGGTCCGCTCCCAGGTGAAGGTGTCCTTGGCCAGGTCCGGCGTCCGGCCGAAATGGCCATAGGCGCTGGTCGGCACGTAGATCGGCCGGTTCAGCCGCAGCATCTCGCGGATGCCGCGCGGCGAGAGGTTCACCGCTTCCTGCACCACATGCGCCAGCTTCACCTCATCGACGTCGTGGCCGGTTCCGTGCAGGTCGAAATAGACCGACAGCGGCTTGGACACGCCGATCGCGTAAGCGACCTGGATGGTGCAGCGGTCCGCCAGGCCGGCGGCCACCACGTTCTTCGCCACGTAGCGCGCGGCATAGGCGGCCGAGCGGTCGACCTTCGTCGGATCCTTGCCGGAGAACGCACCGCCGCCATGCGGCGCCGCGCCGCCATAGGTATCGACGATGATCTTGCGGCCGGTCAGGCCGGCATCGCCATCCGGGCCGCCGATGACGAAATTGCCGGTCGGGTTGACGTAGAATTCCTCCTCCGGCGGGACCCAGCCGGCGGGCAGCACCTGGGTCACGATCGGCCGGAGCAGCTCCTTGATCTGCGCCTGCTCCATCCCCGCCTCGTGCTGGGTGGAGATGACGACGCAGGTCACGCCGACCGGCTTGCCGTCGACGTAGCGCAGCGTGACCTGGCTCTTCGCGTCGGGCAGCAGGCCGCGGGCGCGGGCATCGCCGGCATGGCGCAGCTCGGCCATCACCCGCAGGATGTTGTGCGCGTAGCTCAGCGGGGCCGGCATCAGCTCGGGCGTCTCGTTCGTCGCGTAGCCGAACATGATGCCCTGGTCGCCGGCGCCTTCGTCCTTGTTACCCGCGGCGTCGACGCCCTGGGCGATATCGGCGGACTGGCCGTGCAGGTGGTTCTCGAAGGAGGCATGCCGCCAGGAGAAGCCTTCCTGGTCGTAGCCGATCTCCTTCACCGCCGCGCGCACCTTCTCCTCAAGGCTGAAGAGGATGCCGTCGGGGCCGCGCACCTCACCGGCCAGGACAATCCGGTTGGTGGTCACCAGCGTCTCGCAGGCCACCCGCGCATAGGGGTCGGCCGAGAGGAAGGCGTCGAGTACCGTGTCGGAGATCCGGTCGGCGACCTTGTCGGGGTGGCCTTCGGACACGGATTCAGAGGTGAAGAGATAGTCACCCTTATCGCGCATGGCGTGGTTCGTCCTCTTGTCGCGCGCGGGGATCGGCGGAACCCCTGCCTGGCCAATCCGGCACCAGGGCACACGCGTTCATGCGTACCCGGCCGGCCGGCCGCTGTTTCGCAGTCGGGCGGCAGCGGGTCAAGGCCAGGGACATAAAGACATACTTATGTGACGTATCGGGCCCGATCGTCAGCCCATGCCAAGCACATGCTTCATGTCGTACAGCCCGGGTGCCCGCCCCTGCAGCCAGAGCGCCGCGCGCACCGCGCCGGTCGCGTAGACCCGGCGGTCGAAGCTGCGGTGGGTCAGTGCGATGTGTTCCGACCCGGCGGCAAACAGCAGCGTGTGCTCCCCCACCACCTGGCCGCCGCGCAGCGCGGCGAAGCCGATGGTGCCGGTGCCGCGCGCGCCGGTATGGCCGTCCCGTCCACTCTCGGTCCCGGCCGCCTCCAGCGTCGTCCCCCGCCCGCGCGCGACCGCGCGGCCGAGCGCGACCGCGGTGCCGGAGGGCGCATCGACCTTCTGCCGGTGGTGCATCTCGACGATCTCGGCGTCGTACTGCTCGGGCGGCAGGGCGGCGGCCATGCGCTCGGCGATCGCCAGGAACAGGTTCACCCCGGGGGCGAAATTCGCGGCGTAGACGATGGCGGTGCGTCCCGCCGCGGCCGCCACCGCGGCCTCTTGCGCGGCCGAGAGGCCGGAGGTGCCGAGCACGAAGGGCTTGCCGGCGACGGCGGCAGCCTCGGCATGCGCCACGGCGGTGGAGGCATGGGTGAAGTCGATCACCACGTCACTGGCGGCCAACAGCGCGGCGATGTCGGGCAGGATGGCAGCGGGCGCCTCCCCGACGGCCTGGCGGCGCGTGCCGCCGGCAAGCGTGGCGCCGGCCGACAGCGTTTCCTCGGCCAGCAGGCGACCCATGCGGCCGGCGATGCCGGCGATGCCGATACGGACGGACATGCGCGTTCCCCCATGCGGATTCCGCGGTCGTCATGGCTGGGCGGGGCGCCGCCAGCAAGGGCCCTGGCGCCGACGGCACTTCGCAAGCCGCGCCGCGGTGATAGCGGTCATTCTCGGTCTCGATTGGCGAGCGGAACCGAACGGCGCGACGAAGGCGGCACGTCCATCGCGGACCCACAGGAGAACCCCATGACCAAGCTCGCTGTCGTCTTCCATTCCGGCTACGGGCACACCAGGCGGATGGCTGACTCCGTCGTGGCCGGCGCCGCCGCCGTGCCGGGTACCGAGGCCCAGGCCATCGCCATCGACGCCTTGGGCAACCTGCCCGAGGGCGGGTGGGAGGCGCTGGCCGCCGCCGATGCCATCATCTTCGGCACGCCCACCTACATGGGCAACGCATCCTGGCAGTTCAAAAAATTTGCCGACGCGTCCTCGAAGCCGTGGTTCGGCCAGGTGTGGAAGGACAAGCTGGCGGCGGGCTTCACCAACTCCGCCTCGATCAATGGCGACAAGGCCTCGACCATCGCCTGGCTGGTCACCCTGGCGATGCAGCACGGCATGCTGTGGGTCGGCACCGGCCTGATGCCGTCCAACGCCAAGGCGGCGGGCCGCAACGACGTGAATTGGCTCGCCGGCGCCACAGGCGCGCTGGCCCAGTCGCCCTCCGACGCCTCGGTCGAGGAAATGCTGCCGGGCGACCTGGAAACCGCGCGGCTGTTCGGCGCCCGCGTGGCGACCCAGGCGCAGCGCCTGTTCGGCTGATCACGCCCGGTCCTCAGGAGGATCCCGGGGCGCCCCAGATCGAGCGGGCGCCCCAGTAGTCGTCCACCCGGCGGCCCCAGTCGCGGCTGGTCCAGTCCGGCGCGTCGCCCGGGCCATAGGCCGGGGCGCCATCCAGCCGTTCGCGTTCCAGATCAACCACATAGCCACCGATCCGCACGTCGTAGCGCAGCACCGACCAGGGCAGCGGGTGGACCTTCTCACCGATGCCGAGGAACCCGCCGAAGCGCATGACCGCGTAGGCGACGCGGCCGGTCCGCTTGTCGAGCATCAGATCCTCGACCGTCCCGAGCCGCTCGCCGGCGCGGTCGAAGACCGGCGTGCCGGCGACCTTGCCGGCAGCGATGAGCTCGGGGGTTTCCTCGCGCGCGACGTCGCCGGCAGCGTCGGGGGTGACGGCGCCTTCCCTCTCCACCATGCGGAACCTCGTCGGGTTGTCCGGTTGGGGGGGCGGGCGGCGATGCGGGTGGGACCGAATCCGCACCGCCGCCTGCCAGTGCCGCCGCTGGGGGGAGTGCGACGGCTGTCAGGCTGAACGGCGATCCCCGCGATTGGTTCCCGGGCGGTCGACCGACTCCGACGCGCCCGGCAGGGCTACCGCCCCAGCCCGTCCCAGAACGCCGCGACCTTGGCGAAGAACCCCTCCGCCTCCGGGCTGGTGCGGCCGCCCTTGCTGGCCTCGGCCTCGAACTGCTCCAGCAATTCGCGCTGCTTGGGCGAGAGGTTCTGCGGCGTCTCGACCGAGACCTGCACGAACATGTCGCCCCGCACCGCGCTGCGCAGCACGGAGAAACCCTTGCTCCGCAGCCGGAATTGGTCGCCGGCCTGGGTCCCGGCGGGGATGGTCACGCGCGACCGGCCGCCATCGATGCTTGGCACCTCCACCGCGCCGCCGAGCGCGGCCTGGGTCATCCGCAGCGGCACGCGCACGAAGATGTTGGCGCCGTCGCGCTGGAAGATCGGGTGCGCCTTGATGGAGACGTCGACGTAGAGGTCGCCCGCCGGCGCGCCGCGCAGCCCAGCCTCGCCCTCCCCACCGAGGCGGATGCGGGTGCCGTCCTCGACGCCCGCCGGGATGGACACGTTCAGCGTGCGGTCGCGCTGCACCCGGCCGGCACCCTGGCAGACCTTGCACGGGTTCTTGATGATGCGGCCGGCGCCCGAACAGGTCGGGCAGGTACGCTCGATCAGGAAGAAGCCCTGCTGGGCCCGCACCTTGCCCTGGCCCTGACAGGTCGGGCAGGTCTGCGCCGCGGCGCTGCCGGCCTCAGCGCCGGAGCCATTGCAGGCCTCGCAACTGACCGAGGAGGGGACCCGCACGGTCTGCTTGGTGCCGCCGAAGGCCTCCTCCAGCCCGATCTCCACCATGGTGCGCAGGTCGGCGCCACGGCCGGAGGCCTGGCGGCGGCCGCCGCCGCGCTGGCCGCCGCCGAAGCGGCCGAACATCTCCTCGAAGATGTCCTCGAAGCCGGCACCGAAGGGGTTGCCGCCGCCGGCCCCGCCGCCCTGCTCGAAGGCGGCATGGCCGAAGCGGTCATAGGCGGCGCGTTTCTCGCCATCCTTCAGGACGTCGTAGGCCTCGTTCAGTTCCTTGAACTTGGACTCGGCGTCCTTGTCCCCCTGATTGCGGTCAGGGTGGTACTTCATCGCCAGCTTGCGATAGGCCTTCTTGAGATCGTCCTCGGTCGCCTCGCGTGAGGCGCCCAGTATCTCGTAGTAATCCCGCTTCGCCATAACCGAGCCCTGTATCACGGACCCGTCAGCCTTTGCCCGGGAAATCGCCCGCAGCGGCGGCGTCGACGGTCCAGTCCCCGAGGGGACGCAAAAGCCATGCCCCGGACAGCGCGGCGCCCGGCCCCGCCCACCGGCCCATCAGCGCCGGCGGACGATCACCGGGCGCCGCTGCTCATCCGGCCGTGCCGGACTGGTTCAGCCGGGCTTCTTCTTGGTGGGGTCGACTTCCTCGAAGTCGGCATCCACCACCTTGTCGCCGGCCGGGCCGCCGGTGCCGCCGGGCTGGCCGGCCGGACCGGCCTGCTCCGCCGCCTGCTGCGCCTTGTACACGGCCTCGCCCATCTTCATGGCAGCCTGCGACAGCTTCTCCCCGCCGGCACGCATCGCCTCGGGGTCGCCGCCCTCGAGCGCGGTGCGCGCCTCGGCCAGCGCCGTCTCGACCTCGGCCTTCTCCGTCGGCCCGACCTTGTCGCCGTTATCCTTCAGCGTCTTGTCGGTGCTGTGGATCAGCGCTTCGAGCTGGTTGCGGGCCTCGACCCCCTCGCGGCGCTTCTTGTCGGCGTCGGCATTGGCCTCGGCCTCCTTG
Source organism: Paracraurococcus sp. (assembly GCA_049315625.1). Lineage (GTDB taxonomy): Bacteria > Pseudomonadota > Alphaproteobacteria > Acetobacterales > Acetobacteraceae > Paracraurococcus. The sequence goes on along the minus strand of JBMOJU010000189.1, from coordinate 148 downwards.
ACCATCCGTTCGATGTCACTGTCGGACAGGCCGGACCGCGCCTGGATCTTGATCTGCTGCTCCTTGCCGGTCGCCTTGTCCTTGGCCTGGACCGAGACGATGCCGTTGGCGTCGATGTCGAAGGTCACTTCGATCTGCGGCACGCCGC
>JBMOJU010000599.1:0-2248 GCA_049315625.1 Paracraurococcus sp. | reverse complement strand
CGGTCTGTGCGGCGTATTCCCGCGCCCGCTCGGCGACGCGCGCCTCCCAGGCGGAGGGCGGAACGACCTCATCCACCAGCCGCCATTCCACGGCGCGCCGGCCGCGCACGCCTTCCTCCACCGAGCAGAAGACATCCGCCAGGTCGCGCCGCACGCGCCGCTTGTCGGTGATGCGGGTCAGCCCGCCGGTGCCGGGCAGCACCGCCAGCAGCGGCGTCTCCGGCAGCGCGACGGAGGAGCGGCGGTCATCCACCAGCATGATGTGGTCGCAGGCGACGGCGAGCTCGTAGCCGCCACCGGCGGCCGGGCCGTTCACCGCGCAGATGTAGCGCTGGCGGGAGAACTCCGTCGCATCCTCGATGCCGCAGCGGGTCTCGTTGGTGAACTTGCAGAAGTTGACCTTGTGGCCGTGCGTCGACTTCCCGAGCATGCGGATATTGGCGCCGGCGCAGAAGACGTTGTCCTTGCCGGAGCGAAGCACCACGGCGCCGACTTCCGGATGCTCGAAGCGCAGCCGCTGGATGGCATCCGCAAGCTCGATATCGACGCCGAGGTCGTAGGAGTTGAGCTTCAGCTCATAGCCCTCGACCAGCCCGCCCTCCGGGTCCACGTCCATGACCAGATGCGCGACGGGCCCGTCGAACAGCAGCGTCCAATGCCGGTAGCGGCCCGGGTCGGTGCGGAAATCGATCTCCGGCATGCGCGGACTCCTCCCGGGGCGGCTTTATGGTGATTTATAATGCAGTTTGCAGCCATGACGCAAGGAAGCCTGCATTATTTTTCCGGCTCCCGGCATCGGGCGGCGAAATCCCGCACCACCTCCAGCACCGCCTCCGGCGCCTCGGCCTGCGGCGCATGGCCAATGCCGGGCAGGAAGCGGACCTCCACCGGACAATCGGCCTCCCGCGCCAGGGCATGCAGTTGCTCCGCGGTGCCATAGGCGTCGGCCTCGCCCTGGATCGCCAGGATCGGCACGCGGATATGCGCGACGTCCGGCAGCAGGTCGAAGGCGGCGGGGAAGCCGGGGTCCAGCCAGGCGCCGGCCCAGCCGTGGAAGGCACAGTCCACGTCGCGGTGGTGCCGCGCCAGGCGGACGCGCAGTTCGCCGGTCTCGTAGCGCTGCCGCGCCGCGGCGATCGCCGCCAGCCCCGCCGGTTCGGTGAAGAAGTGCGGCGCCAGCAGCACCAGGCCCCGCACGCGGGCATCCTGCATTTGGCCGGCATGGATGGCGGCGATCGAGCCGCCATCGGAATGCCCGAGCAGGATCCCCCGCCGCAGGCCGATCGCGTCCAGCACCCGCGGCAGCACCGCGCGCCCCTCGTGCTGCATGTAGTCCAGCGGCCGCGGCAGGGTGATGCGGTCGGACCCGCCATAGCCGAAGCGGGAGAAGGCGAAGACCCCGCAGCCGGTCGCCGCCGTCAGCCGTTCCGGGAAATCCCGCCACAGACGCAGGCTGCCCAGGCCTTCGTGCAGCAGCACGATGGTGGGTGCGGCGTCCGGCCCCGGGCCCCACCAGCCGGTCTCCAGCCGGCCTTCCGCCAGCCGGATCTCGCCCGCGATCACGGCGCCCGCAGCTTGAAGCGTTGGATCTTGCCGGTGGCGGTCTTCGGCAGGTCGTCGACCACCTCCAGCCAGCGCGGGTATTTCCAGGCGCCGGCACGGGCCTTCACCTGCTCCTTCAGTGCCTCAAGCAGCGCCGGGTCGGCCGCCTGGCCGGGCTTCAGCACCAGGAAGGCCATCGGCTTGACCAGCCCATCGGCATCCTGCCGGCCGACCACCGCGGCCTCCTGCACCGCCGGGTGGGCCATCAGCGCGGTCTCCACCTCGAAGGGCGAGACCCAGATGCCGCTCACCTTGAACATGTCGTCGGCGCGGCCCTGGTAGCGGTAACAGCCATTCGCCTCCTGCACGTATTTGTCACCGGGTTGAGTCAACGTCAAGTTGATGTAGGCCTGATTCTTCCCCCCATCAGCACGTGTCTTTGGGCTCCAGATGTAGCCGCCTTCAACTTCTTCTTTGTATGTCTGTTTATGGTTGACCCACCAAAATTTCATGTCATCGCTCCCAAGCAGTCGGTCTAATTGCCGACGAACGGAGCAATTTTGCATGCCTAACGGTATGAATATCCGACGAATGGCAACTCAAGAGCGGTACACGAGGAAGTTGGCCATTTCGGCAGAACAAGAACTTCCCTTGCCTTGACGCCAAGAGAGCCATCGAAAGCCTCAAAGCAGAAGGGATCAACTAG
>JBMOJU010000188.1:0-10064 GCA_049315625.1 Paracraurococcus sp. | reverse complement strand
GACCTTTGCCGCGATGCTGCCTGCTGCCGATGTTGCGATCATGATGGAGCCACGCGCACTGCCTTGGTTTCGTAGGCCAGCCAATGCACTCCTCTGCCGTCAGGGCCGTGGCAGCCGCGAATTCCTGAGGCTGATGCAATGTTACTACAAAGCGGTGGCGCGGCGTGCTGCAGGCAAGGTGGACGATAGCCTGTGGTTCGCTGACCAGAATGCATTGCACGTATGCTCGCTGGTGGCGGAGAAGATTGGGGTTACGTCGTTTACCAAGCTAAATGCAGGTCAAGGCTTATTCAGTTGCTATGGCGCCGAAACCCGGGATGTATTTACACGTAACCGAATTTCACAACTTGGCCTGCCCGCCGACCTGGGGCGCTGGCTACCTTGAGGTGGATGCATGCCCGAATGGCGCATGCCGAATCCGATGACCCTGGAGGGCCCGCGCCTCCGCCTCCGTCCCTGGGGGGAGGCCGACCTCGCCCCGCTCGCCGCCATCAATGCCGACCCGGCGGCGATGCAGCACTTCGCCGCGCCGATGACCCGGGCCGAAAGCGACGCCTGGGCGGCACGGCTTCAGGCGCATCTCGACGCCCATGGCTGGGGCTTCTGGGCGGTGGAGCGGCGCGACGCGCCGGGCTGCATCGGCGCGGTCGGGCTGATGCACATCCCCTGGCAGGCGGATTTCACGCCGGCGGTCGAGATCGGCTGGCGCATCGCCCCGGCGCAGCAGCGCCAGGGCTTCGCCGAGGAAGCCGCGCGGCTGGCGCTGGCTGCCGGCTTCGGCCCGATCGGGCTGGCGGAGATCGTCGCCTTCACAGTGCCGGCGAATGAACCCTCCCGGCGGTTGATGGAACGGCTCGGCATGGCGCCGGCCGGCCGCTTCGCCCATCCGCGCCTGCCGGAGGCGCATCCCCTCCGCCCGCATCTGCTCTACCGGCTGGCCCGCGCGGATTGGCTGGCGCAACGGCTGGGGTGAGCTAGGCTGGCGGCCAGGGAGGAACCATCCATGCGCATCAGGACCGCGGGCCTCATGGTCGCCGGGCTGCTCGCCGCCGCACCGGTGCGCGCCGAGGTAACCCGCTTCGAATTGCAGGGCGCCACCGCGCCGGCCTTCGGCGGCCAGGAATTCGGCCCGGCCGGGCGCTACGAGCGGATCGTGGCCAGGGCGACCATCGCGCTCGACCCCGCCGATGCCCGCAACGCGATCATCGCCGACCTGGCTCTGGCCCCGCGCAACGCGGCCGGAAAGGTGGAGGCGACAGCGGATGTCGTCATCCTGCGCCCGGCCGAGGCCGCGCGCGGCAACGGCACGCTGCTGCTGGAAGTGCCGAACCGGGGCCGGGAAATCATCGGCCAGCTGATGAACGACGCGCCGGGGGCGAACCTGCTCTCCGGCGGGACCGATCCAGGCAATGGCCACCTGATGCGCCAGGGCTATACCCTCGCCTGGGTCGGCTGGCAGGCGGATATCCCGACCGGGCAGGGGCTTCGGCTGGCGGCGCCGGTGGTACCGGGCGTGACAGGCCTGTCGCGCGAGGAGTTCCTGTTCGACCATGCGCGTAACCCGGTGGTCGTGCCGCTGACCTACCCGGCCGCGACGACGGAGGGGGCGACGCTGACCGTCCGCGCCCAGGCCCTGGATGCGCGGCAGATTCCGGCCGGCCTGTCCTTCCGCTTCCTCGACCCGCAGCGGGTGGAGATCACCCGTCCCGCCAGCTTCGATGCCGGAGCGCTGTACGAGCTGATCTACACCGCGAAGGACCCCACGGTGCAGGGCATGGCCTTCGCCGCCCTCCGCGACGTCGCCGCCTTCCTGCGCTGGGAGAAGGGCGCCGCCAACCCGCTGTCCTCCGGCCAGCGCGGCACGGTGGACCAGGCGATCCTGACCGGCGTCTCGCAATCCGGCCGCTTCGTACGGGACTTCCTGTATCTGGGCTTCAACCAGGACGAGGCCGGGCGCCAGGTCTTCGGCGCCATGCTGCCGCATATCCCCGGCAGCCGGCGGAGCTTCACCAATGCCCGCTTCGCCCAGCCCGGCCGCAACCCGACCCCGCATGGCGACCGCCACTACCCAGCCGACCAATTCCCCTTCACCTACGCGGCGACCGAGGACCACCTGACCGGCAGGCGCGACGGGCTGATGCAGCGCTGCCGCTCGACCAATACCTGCCCGCGCATCATGCAGACCGACAGCGAATACGAGTTCTGGGGCGCCCGCGCCTCGCTCCTCGTCACCGATACCCAGGGCCGCCACCTGGACCTGCCGCCGGAGGTCCGCGCCTACCTGATGACCGGCCACCCGCACTATGCCGCGGCGCAGGCGGTCGCCGAGAAGATCGACCGCTGCGCCCTGCCGGTGAACCCGCTGCAGGCCGGGGCGCCGATGCGCGCCCTGCTGGCGGCGATGGAGGCCTGGCTGCGGGAAGGCGTGGAGCCGCCGGCGAGCCGCTACCCGATGCGGAGTGCGGGCACGCTGCTGCCGGCCGCCGGGCTGTATCCGGCCATCCCGACGCTCGGCTACCGCGGCACCTACGGGCCAGCGCAGTTGGTGGACAACACGGTCGTGCCGCCGGTGGTGCAGGGCGAATACGCGGTGCTGCTGCCCCGCGTCGATGCCGACGGCAATGCCATCGGCGGCGTCCGCGGCCCGGTGATCGAGGCGCCGAAGGCCACCTATACCGGCTGGAACCCGCGCGACGCGGGCTATGCCCCGGGCGCGCTCTGCTACAACACCGGCGCCGTGCTGCCCTTCGCCGCGACGAAGGCAGAGCGGCTGGCGGCGGGCGACCCGCGCCTCTCGCTGGAGGAGCGCTACGCGTCCCCGGCCGCCTATGTCGCGGCGGTGCGGGCGGCGGCCGACCGGCTGGTGGCCGAACGCCTGCTGCTGCCGGAGGATGCGACGCGGATCGCCGCTGCGGCCGAGGCGAATACCCTGGCGCGGCTGAGGCGCTGAGCATGCGCCGCCTCCTCGCCCTCCTCCTGCTCCTGCCGCTCGCCGCAGAGGCGCAGGTCAGCCGCTTCGAGATCACCGGCGCGGCGCCGGCCTTCGGCGGTCGCGAATTCGGCGCCGCCGGGCGGTACGAGCGCCTCACCGCGCGCGCCACCATCGCGGTCGATCCGGCCGATCCGCGCAATGCGGCGATGGCGGATATCGCCCTCGCCCCGCGCAACGCCGCGGGGCGGGTGGAGGCGGTGGCCGATGTGGTCATCCTCCGCCCCGTCGAGGCGGCGCGTGGCAACGGCACGCTGCTGCTGGAGGTGCCGAACCGCGGTCGCAAGCTTGACCTGCCGCTGTTCAACGACGCCGACGCGGACGAGCGGAAGGGTGAGCCGGGGAACGGCTTCCTCTACGCCCAGGGCTTCACGCTGGCCTGGGTCGGCTGGCAGGGCGATTTCGTCCCGGCCGAGGGCCAGCTGGGGATCGCCGTACCGCGCCTGGCCGGCGTGACCGGCGCGGTGCGGGAGGACCATGTCTTCGACCATGCGCGCAGCCCGGCGGTCATGCCGCTGTTCTGGGCGCCCGCGGACCCGGCCAAGGCCCGGCTGACAGTGCGGGACAGCTGGGATGCGCCGCGCCAGGCGCCGGCGGATATGCGCTTCCGCTTCACCGCGGCGGGGATCGAGATCGACCGCCCGGCCGGCTTCGGCCCTTCGGCCTTTTACGAACTGGTCTATGATGCCAAGGACCCGGCGGTGCTGGCGCTGGGCTTCGCCGCGGTGCGCGACGTCGCCGCCTTCCTGCGGCATGCCGCCGGCCCGGAGAACCCGCTCGCCGGTCGCCTCCAGCGCAGCCTCGGCTTCGGGATCTCGCAGAGCGGCCGCTTCCTCCGCGATTTCCTGTATCTGGGTTTCAACGAGGACGTCGCCGGCCGGGCGGTGTTCGACGGGCTGATGCCGCATATCGCCGGCAGCCGCCGGTTGTTCATGAACACGCGCTGGGCGCGGCCGGACAAGGCGCCGCGCCACCCGCAGGACCCGGCCTTCAGCGCCGATGCCTTCCCCTTCGCCTACCAGGAGATGCGCGATCCCTTCACCGGGACGCGCGACGGGCTGCTGAAGCGCTGCACCCTGTCCAATACCTGCCCGCGCGTGATGCAGACCGACACCGAATACGAGTGGTGGGGGGCGCATGCCTCCCTGCTGGTGACCGACCCGGCGGATGGCCACCACCTCGACCTGCCGGCCGGGGTGCGCGCCTACATGGTCGCGGGCGCGCCGCACTTCGCCATGCCGGGCGACGTGGTGCGGCGGCTCGACATCTGCGCCATGCCGCTGAACCCGACCCGGGCCGCGGCGCCGGCGCGGGCGCTGCTGCTGGCGCTCGATGCCTGGGTGCGGGACGGCACCGAGCCCCCGGCCAGCCGCGTCCCGACGCGGGCCGCCGGCACGCTGGTGCCGCCTGCCCGGGCGGTGCCGGAGATCCCCGGCCTGCCCTTCACCGGCCTGCATGTGCCGCTGGTGGTCTCCGACCAAGGGGTGCTGCCGCCGCGGGAGATCGGCCGCTATCCGGTCTTCGCCCCGCTCGCGGACCCGGATGGCATGGCGGTGGGGGGCATCCGGCAGCCCGGGTTGGCGGCGCCGTTGGCCACCTGGACGGCGTGGAATCCTCGCCCCGCCGGCTTCGGCCCCGGGCTGTTCTGCCCCTTGCAGGGCAGCGTGCTGCCCTTCGCCGCGACGGAGGCGGAGCGCCGCTCCGCCGGTGATCCGCGGCCCTCCCTCGCCGAACGCTGGCCGACGCCGGAGGCGCGGGTGGCGGCGGTGCGGGCGGCGGCCGAGGCGCTCGTTGCCGAGCGCCTGCTGCTGCCGGAGGATGCCGCAGCGGCCATCGCCGCCGTCTTGGTCGGTCGATTGCCTTGACCTTGTCCGGGCGCCTGTTAGCGTCCGGGCGTTGACCCTGGGGAGGTTCCTGTCCATGCCCGCAGCCGAACTCGGCACCGTCGAACTGGAGCGCCCGGTGGCTATGTCGGGCGCCGATCCGCTCGCCCGCGCCCGCGCCCTGCAGCCGCTGCTGGAAGCCTCCGGCCCGGCCATCGAGCAGGGCAAGCAGCTGACCGCCGAAGTGGTGGACGCGCTGGTCGACAACCAATTGCTTCGGCTGCTGCTGCCGCCCTCGATCGGCGGCGGCGACATCTCCCTGCCCGATTTCGCCGAGATCTGCGAGGCGGTGGCGATCGGTGATGCCAGCGCCGCCTGGGGCGTCTGCCAGGGCAATGTGTCCGCCATGACCGCCTCCGCCTACCTGGCGCCGGAGGTGGTGAAGAGCTTCTTCGGCGACCGCCGCGCCGCCCTCGCCTGGGGCGCCCGGCATGGCCGCGCCAAGGCGGTGATCGTCGAAGGCGGCTACCGCGTGACCGGCAACTGGGACTTCGCCAGCGGCAACCGGCACTGCACCATGCTCGGCGCGCACCTGCCGGCGGTCTACCCGGACGGCGCGCCGCGGCTGTCTCCCGAAGGCAAGCCGGAGGACGTGACGGTGCTCTTCCCGCATGGCCAGGCCACGGTCACGCCGGAATGGAACTCGCTTGGCCTGCGCGGCACCGGCAGCGACATCTATGAGGTCAATGATTTGTTCGTGCCGGCGGCGCATGCCTGCGTGCGGGACCGGTTCGAGCGGCGCACCGACCACCGGCCGATTACCGCCATCACCTCCCACCTCTGCTACGCGACCGGCTTCTCGGCCACCGCGCTCGGCGTCGCGCGCGGCCTGCTGAACCGCTACGTGGCGCTGGCACGCGGCAAGACGGCGCGCGCCGGGGCGCAGCCGATGGCGGAGAACCATTGCGTGCAGTCGGAGATCGCCCAGCTCGAGGCGAGTTTGCGCGGTTGCCGAATGTATCTGCTTGGCACGGCGCGGGAGGCCTGGGCCGAGGCGGTGGCGCAGGGCGAGCTCGCCATGGAAACGCGGGTCGCGCTGCGGCTGGCGACCACCACCGTGATGCGCCAGGCGACGGATGTCTCGGTCGCCTGCTACCGCGCCGGTGGCACCACCGCGGTGCTGGCCGCGAACGAGTTCGAACGGCGCTTCCGCGACGCGATGAGTGTCTCCCAGCATCTGCAGGCGACGCCCTGGCACCTGGAGACGGTGGGACGCTTCCTGCTGGGCAGCGGGGAGAAGCCGGCCTTCGTCTGACGCCCGCCCCGCCGATGGCGGGATGAATTCCGTTTCATCCTGCCCGGCGGGGGACATGCCGGCCTGCGACCTGGTCCGTCGGCTTCCTCCCCCCAAGCCGCGTGGCGCGTCCGCGGCCGGCCGGCGCGCGATGCGTTCGCATCCACGCGCGCGTGGCGCGCTGGCTACTGATCGGTCGCGTGATTCAGGCTGTTCGGCGATTCCGCATCAAGCGATCACGCTCTCGGTTCGGTAATCCGACTCCAGAAGACCGGTTGATGCGACGGGACGGGTACGATATGCAATTGCGAGTAACTCGCATTCGCGGTGACCCATGAGCCGACGCCCCCTCCTCGCCCTGCCTGCCGGCCTGTTCGCCGGCGCCGCGTTGCGCGCCATGGCGGCGCCGGCCAACCCGTTGCCCGACATCCCCATCTGCCGCGCCGGCCTCCGTCGCGTGGCCGAGGTGCCGCAGCGCGACGCTGCCACGCCGGAAGCGGCCGATGCCGACTTCCTGGAAAAGCTGGGGCTGCTGGAGGGCCATCTTCTGATCGGCCGGACGCTGCTGGAGGCCGGCCAGGCGCGCCTCGCGGTCCCGCATTTCGGCCACCCGATCCGTGAGCTCTACACCTGGCTGGAACCCCGCCTCGCCGCCCGCCGCGCCGCGGGCTTCGAGCGCGAGCTGGACGTCATGGAAGCCTGGGCCGAGGGCGGCAATACCGGCACCGATGGCCGGTTCGGCGAGGCCTGGACGGCCCTTGCCCCGAAGCTCGCCGCGGCCAAGCGCGCCATCGCCCCGGCGCGCCTTGCCAGTGACCGCTTCATGCTCGGCCACCTTGCGATGATGGTCTACGACGTCGCGTCGGACTACGGCGAGAGCATCGAGCGCGGCCGCATCGTCAACGTGGTCGAATACCACGACAGCATGGGCTTCCTGCTCTATGCCGCCCAGACGGCGGCGGAGCATCGCGGCGCCGACTGGGCCGAAGCCGCCGCCGTCATCGAGGATCTGCGCAAGCTCGCTTACCCTGAATTGCTGCCGCCCGGGCGGCTGCCGACCAGCGTGAGCTCCGTCCGCAGCCGGTCCGACCGCATCCAGGCCATTGCGGCGCGGGCTGCGGCGTGAGGGCAGCACTCCGCCTCGCCGCCGCGCTCGTGCTGCTGGCGGTGCCGGCGCAGGCGCAGATGCGCAATGTCGGCCCGGGCGTCGCCGACCGCACCGGCACCCTGACCCGCGGTGGCGGCGACGACATCATCTTCGGCGGCGAGGTGCAGGCGACGCTGGAACTGGACCTCAACGGCAGGCGCCGAACGGCACCGGCCAACGGCAACCTCTTCACCGAATCCCTGATCGCCACCTATCTGTTGCTGCCCTACGGCTTCGCGGTGAACGGCGTGCTGCGGCTGGAACAGGCCGGCAGCGCGGCGGATGGCCGCGGCAGCGTCTTCCGTGACCAGACGCTCTGGGCCGATGAGCTTTACCTGACCTGGAGCCGCGGCGTCCTCGACCTGTTCGGCGGCAAGATCCACCCGCGCTTCGGCAGCGCCTGGGACCGCGGCCCGGGGCTCTACGGCACCGATTTCGGCCGGGAGTACGAGCTGACCGAGAAGCTCGGAATCGGCGCGCGGCTCTGGGCCTCCGACCTGCTCGGGCTGACCCCCACCATCGGCAGCCACAACCTGCAGGTCGAGATGTTCGAGGCCGACCGCAGCGCGCTCTCCTATGCCGGCTTCAACCCGCGCTGGGCGCAGGCGCGGGCTGCGGTCGACCCCGAAACCGGCGAGGCGGTGACCCGCACCGACTGGCGCTGGCGCAACCGCCGCGGCACCGGCGGGGCGGACAATGCCGATTTCTCCGGCGGGACGGTGGCGTCGCTGGCCGGCTACGGCATCCCGATGCCGCGCGGGCTGGCCGGCTACACCGCCTCCTACGCCGCGCGGAAGCCGGGGCAGGATGCGGTGGAGGCAGGCCGGGCGGCGACCGAGCAGGCCTGGTCGCTGGCCGGCTTCTGGACCATCCCGCTGCCGCTGCGCCTGACCGCTGTACCTTTCGCCGAATATGTCCACAAGGACCAGGCGGAGGGGTTCCGCGACCGCACCAGCGAATACCTGACCGCCGGCTTCGACCTGCGCCGTGCGCCCTGGACGGTGTCCTACGCCTATCTGGCCAACCGCACCGAGGACCGGGCGGAGGCGATCCACGCGACCCGCGTGCAGCAGACGGCCAGCCTGACCTACGACCTCTATTTCGTGGCGCCGCTGCCGATCCTGCGCAGCGCCTCGGTGACGCTCGGCTGGCGGCGGCTGCGGGAGGCCGGCGAGGCCGCCAACGATGTCGGAGGGTTGCTCGGATGGGCATGGAAGTTCTGAGGCGTGCCGCGATCCTGGCGGCGACCGTCCTGCTTGGCGGCGCGGCCCTGCCCGACGGGGCCCGCATCGACCCCTCGGTGGACCGCTTCCCGGCGCAGATCCTGCGCAGCGAGGTCGCCGGCGGCCGCCAGAGCTTCATCGTGGCGCTCGGCAATACGGCCTTTTCCTCCCCCCTGCTGTACGGCGAGACGGCGCGGGAGGCCGGGCTGTCCTGCAATTCCTGCCACGTGAACGGGCACATCAACCCCGACTTCCATATCCCCGGCCATTCGGCGCGGCCCGGCGGGCTGGATCCGACCGGCAGCCTGTTCAACCCGGCGGCCGAGGACGGCGTCGAGACCCATGTCGATATCCCCAGCCTGCGCGGCATCCGCCATCTGGCGCCCTATGGGCGGGACGGCCGCATCGCCTCGTTGCGGGAATTCGCCCGGCACGTGATCGTCAACGAGTTCGCCGGCGCCGAGCCGGCGCCGCTCATCCTCGACGCGCTGGTCGCCTACATGAACGAGTTCGAGTTCATCCCGAATCCGCGCCTCACGGGCGAAGGCCGGCTGGCGCCGGGCGCCGACGCGGCGGAATCGCGCGGCGAAGCGGCCTTCGCCGCCGCCTGCGCCGGCTGCCACGTGCCGGGCACCGCCTTCACAGACAGCCGCGCGCATGACGTCGGCACCGGGGGGCGCTTCCGCACCCCGACGCTGCTGAACGTGGCGGACAGCGCGCCCTACGGGCATGACGGTCGCTGGCCCGCCCTGGAGGCCGCCATTGCCGGCCATGGCCCGGCGTTGCCGGCGGCGCAGTGGACCGACATCCTCGCCTTCCTGGCCGCCGTCGGCGCGGCCGAGGATGCGACCCAACCGGCGAGCTTCCGGTTGGAGATGGGCGAGCTTGCGACCTATGTCGGGCTGCTCGACCAGACCCTGGCGCGCGGCGATGCGGGCCTGACACGGTTCGTCGTCGATACGGTCAACGCCGAGATGCGCCGGGTGGAGCGTGGCTTCCCCCAGGGCGATGCGGTGCGGCTGGCCGGACGGCCAGACCGCACCAAGCAGCGGCCGCTGGATTATGCGGCGCTGCGCGGCGGCCTTGAACGCGTCGCCCTGCTGGCCGAGGCCGGCGACCGGCCCGCGGCCGAGGCGGCGCTGGACGCCTACCACGACCTGGCGGAACGGATGGTCGCCAACTATCCGCGGCCGGCGAGGCGGCGGTGACCGCGGCCCTGAGTCAGAGCGGCTGGAGCGGCACCGGGACCCCCGGCGGCAGGGGCACCTGGGCGACGTTCAGCGTCATCGCCACCGCGACGTAGTAGCCGCTGACCGCGATCAGATCGATCACGCCCCGCTCCCCGAAGCGGGCGACGACGGCCGCGTAGGTCGCATCCGAGACATGCTTGGTCCGGTGCAGTTCGGTGCTGAATCCCCAGACCAGGGCCTGGTCAGCATCCATGCCGTCCGGCTTCTGCTCCGCCGCCACCGCCTCGGCGATCGCGGGCGGCAGGCCGGCCTTCATGGCCAGCAAGTGGTGCGCGTACCATTCGTACTGCGCCGACCATTCCCGCCGCATTAACTCAAGTCGTTACCGGCAGCGATGT
>JBMOJU010000598.1:0-2260 GCA_049315625.1 Paracraurococcus sp. | reverse complement strand
AGATGACGGTCGACGAGGGCGTCGAGTTCTTCTCCGCCGTGCCTGCCATCGCCGAAAAGCTGCGGGTGCTGCGGGAGGTGGGCCTGGGCTACATCCATCTCGGCCAGCAGGCGACGACGCTGTCGGGCGGCGAGGCGCAGCGGATCAAGCTGTCCAAGGAACTCTCCCGCCGCGCCACCGGCCGCACGCTGTACATCCTGGATGAGCCCACCACCGGCCTGCATTTCGAGGATGTGCGCAAGCTGCTGGAGGTGCTGCACCAGCTGGTCGAGACCGGCAACACGGTTGTGGTGATCGAGCACAACCTGGAGGTCATCAAGACCGCCGACTGGATACTCGACCTGGGGCCGGAGGGCGGCGATGGCGGCGGCCGGATCGTCGCCGCCGGCACGCCGGAGGAGGTGGCGGCGACGGCGGGCAGCCATACCGGGCGCTTCCTGGCGCCGCTGGTGGCGACGCAGGCGGCACCGGCGAAGAAGCGCAGGCGGGCGTAGCAGCGAAGCCGCGCCTCCGTCTCACGGCCGCCCGGCAAGGCCCGCCAGCGTCACCGCCAGGCGGTCGCCCAGGCTGCGCGGTCCGCTGGCGGCATCAGCGCCCCGCGCCAACCGCCGCAGGTCCCGCCGCGCCAGCACCGCCGGCAGCGCGGCGGCGATCGCCGGCCGCCCGAGCCGTCGCAACCCGCTGCGCGCCTGCGCCAGGGGCACCGTGCCGGACGCCGCCAGCGCCGCGACCACCGGACGCGCCGCAGCCGGGTCCTGCACCACCGCCTCTGGCGCCAGCCCCGCCGCGGCCAGCGCGTCCTGCGGCAGCAGGCAGCGGCCCTGCGCCGCCAGCGCCGGCACGCTGCGCAACACGCCGGCCAGGCCATAGGCCGCGCCCGCCGCCTGCAAATCCGGCAGCAGCGCCGGCGGCGCGCCCAGCAACCGCCCCGCCGCCACCGCGAAGCCACCCGCCGTGCCGCGCAGGTAGGCGGCGAAGGCCTCCCACGTCGGGATACCCTCCTCCTCCGCCTCGGCCTCCCGCGCATCCGCCAGCGCCAACAGGTCGGCCGCCTCCAGCGCCCCGGCGGCGATCGCCGCATGCAATGGTCCGGCCACCTCATGCCGCCGCGGCGGCTTTCCCTCGGCCGCCTGCTCCACCACGTCCCGCCACCATTGCAGCCGCATCAGGGCGATCAGCGGCGTCTTCGCCGCCTCCCGCGCCCGGGCGAGCTCATGGTTGTAGGCAATCAGCGTGAACAGCGCCTCGCGCCGCGCCGCCGGGGCGAACAGCGCGCAGAGGAAGCGGTCGGGGTCGTGCCGGCGGGCGAATTCGCCGACGGGGGAAAGCGGGGAAGCGGCAGCCATGGCCGCCTTATGCCCGCCCGTTGCTTGACGCGCCACGGCACCCCGCCTAGCTGTTTCGCCGGCTCCAGGGCTGCGCAACACCCCCTTGCCGCGTGCGTTCCCTGGGTGCGTTCCATCGAAACACGAGGAGACACCCCATGGCCTTCAGCCTGCCCGCGCTGCCCTATTCCGTCGATGCGCTCGCCGCCCAGGGCATGTGCCAGGAGACGCTCGAGCTCCACCACGGCAAGCACCACAACGCCTATGTCACCGCGCTGAACGGCCTGATCGAGAGCAAGGGCCTCGCCGGCAAGAGCCTGGAGACGATCGTCGCCGAGGCCGGCAAGGCCGGCACCGATGGCCTGCCGGTGCTGAACCAGGCCGGCCAGCATTGGAACCACATCCTGTTCTGGCAGGTGATGTCGCCCAAGGGCGGCGGCGACAAGCTGCCGGCCGCACTGGCGGCGAAGATCGAGCAGGATCTCGGCGGCCTGGCGCCGTTCAAGGAGGCCTTCAAGCAGGCCGGCGTGACGCAGTTCGGCTCCGGCTGGGCCTGGCTGATCATCGGCGCCGACGGCAAGCTGAAGGTCACCAAGACCCCGAACGGCTCCAACCCGGTCGCCACCGGCGAGGGCACGCCGATCCTGGGCTGCGATGTGTGGGAGCACGCCTACTACCTGGACTTCCGCAACGTCCGCCCGAACTACCTCGACAACTTCCTCAACAAGCTGGTCGATTGGGACGTGGTCGAGACGCTGATGAAGAATGGCGGGCTGAACTCGGGCCAGGCGGCCTGAGGCTTCCGGCCTCAGACGAACGACAGGGGCGCCCGGGCAACCGGGCGCCTTTTTCTTTGGATCAGTCCTGGTCGAAGACCGGGCCGCGCGCCAGGCCCGGCGCGAAGCCGGCGAAGGCCTCGGCCAGCAGCGCCGGCC
>JBMOJU010000597.1:0-2264 GCA_049315625.1 Paracraurococcus sp. | reverse complement strand
CCCCCCCCCCCCCCCCCCCCCCCCCCCCCCCCCCCCCCCCCCCCCCCCCCGCCGCCTCGGCCAGCGGGCAGCCGAGCCGGTCGGCCAGCAGCCGGGCGCCGGCGGCAGTGACGGTGCGGTCCACCGCGGCCAGCAGGCAATCCTTCGTCCCGCCGCGCTCGCTGCGCAGGATCTCCAGGCTGCGCCGCGTCGCCGCATCCATCTGCAGCACGCCGCGGCCGCCGCGCGGGACCGGGCGGGTCAGGTGCGGCAGGGTGCGCCCGGCCTCGCCCTTCTGCGTGGCGCGCACGTAGTCCAGCGCCATCGCCGCCGCCGCGGCCTCGCCGGCGGAGAAGCTGCCGAAGCCCTCCAGCGTGGCGACGCCATAGGCCTCCGCCAGCCGGCGGGCGCCGTCGCGCGGTGGGCTGGCCTCGACCGCGCCGGGCAGGGCGAGGGCGGCAGGTGCCAGAATCTCGGCCGGCTCCAGCCGCGCCAGCAGCGCCGGCAGGTCCTCCGCCGCCAGCGACTCGGTCTCGAAGGCGCCGGTGCTGAGGTCGAGCCAGGCGGCGCCGAGTCGCGCCTCATCGGGTGCGAGGGCCAGCAGCCAGGCGGGCCGCGAGGCCTCCAGCAGCGACTCCTCGGTCACCGTGCCGGGGGTGACCAGCCGCACCACCGCCCGCCGCACCGCCGGGGCCTTGCGGCGCTTGGCTTCCTCCGGCGTTTCCATCTGCTCGGCGATCGCCACGCGGAAGCCGCGGCGGATCAGCCGGGCCAGGTAGCCCTCATGGCTGTGCGCCGGCACGCCGCACATCGGCACCTTCATGCCCTGGTGCTCGCCGCGATAGGTCAGCGCGATATCGAGCGCCTCCGCCGCCGCTTCAGCATCGGCGAAGAACATCTCGAAGAAGTCGCCCATGCGGAAAAACAGAATGGCGTCCGGGTGCCCCGCCTTCAGCGCGAACCATTGCGCCATGGCGGGGGAGGCACCTTCGGCGGTCAGCACGCGCGCGGCGGAATCGGAGGCCTGGTCCATGCCGATCCCTAGCCGATCCGGCGGCCCGAAGGCAGTCCCGCGCTGCCGCCGGACAGTCGCCCGACCGTCGCTTTTCCGTGGCTGGCCTTCGCAGCCGCGAAGCCACCGCCTTCACGCCGGCCCCCCCGGCTGCGTAAATGGTGGCAAGGGAGGGAAGGCCGGAATGGGCGCCCTCGGTAAGCGAGCGAGAGGACCCGGTTTCAAATGGACGATCTGACCAAGGGCACGATGCCGCCCGTCTCGCTCGCCGACGTACGCACCGCCCGGGTCACGCCGGCGGAAGCGCTGGCGCTGCATGCGGAAGGCCGCCCCGGCAAGCTGGAAATCCGCCTCACCAAGCCGCTGATCACCGCGCGCGACCTGTCGCTCGCCTACAGCCCCGGCGTCGCCGAGCCCTGCCTGCACATCCACCGCGACCCGAGCCTGGCCTATGACTACACGGCCAAGGGCAATTTCGTCGCCGTCGTCTCCAACGGCACCGCGGTGCTGGGCCTGGGCAATCTCGGCGCGCTGGCCGGCAAGCCGGTGATGGAGGGCAAGGTCGCGCTGTTCAAGCGCTTCGCCGATGTCGACGGCATCGACCTCTGCATCGACACCGAGGATGCCGACGCCTTCATCAACGCGGTCCGCTACCTGGGGCCGTCCTTCGGCGGGATCAACCTCGAGGACATCAAGGCGCCCGAGTGCTTCATCATCGAGCAGCGGCTGCGCGAGCTGATGGACATCCCGGTCTTCCACGATGACCAGCACGGCACCGCGATCGTCGCCGCCGCCGGGCTGATCAACGCCGCCTACCTGACCGGGCGCGACCTGGCGCAGACGAAGCTGGTGATCAACGGCGCCGGCGCCGCTGCGGTGGCCTGTGCCGAGCTGCTGCGGGCCATGGGCATGCGGCCCGAGAACATCATCATGTGCGACACCAAGGGCGTGCTCTGGCGCGGCCGCACCGAGGGCATGAACCAGTGGAAGTCGGCCCATGCGGTCGAGACCACGGCCCGCACGCTGACCCAGGCGCTGGAAGGCGCCGATGTGTTCTTCGGCCTGTCGGCCAAGGGCGCGGTGACGCAGGACATGGTCCGCGCCATGGCCGACAAGCCGATCATCTTCGCCATGGCCAACCCGGACCCGGAGATCACGCCGGAGGACGCCAAGGCGGTGCGGCCCGACTGCATCATCGCCACCGGCCGGTCGGACTACCCGAACCAGGTCAACAACGTCCTCGGCTTCCCCTTCATCTTCCGCGGCGCGCTCG
>JBMOJU010000596.1:0-2268 GCA_049315625.1 Paracraurococcus sp. | reverse complement strand
CGTTCGGGATGTCGCGGGTGATTTCCTCCTGGCCCAGCTTGGTGTCGCGGGCCATGACCTCGAACTCCTCGATGTGGATCGAGGTGAAGACGTCATCGCGGGCGATCCGCTCGGAGATCAGGATCGAGTCTTCGAAGTTGTAGCCGTTCCAGGGCATGAAGGCGACCAGGACGTTCCGCCCCAGCGCCAGCTCACCCAGCTCCGTGCTCGGCCCGTCGGCGATGATCTCGCCGGCCTGCACCGCATCGCCCACCTTCACCAGCGGACGTTGGTTGATGCAGGTGGACTGGTTGGAGCGCTGGAACTTGCGCAGCCGGTAGATGTCGACGCCGCGCGTCGTGCCATCATCGCCGGTCGCCCGCACCACGATGCGCGCGCCGTCGATGCTGTCGATCACGCCGTCCCGCTTGGCGACGATGGTCGCGCCGGAATCCCGGGCCACCGCCGCCTCCATGCCGGTGCCGACCAGCGGCGCATCGGCGCGCACCAGCGGCACCGCCTGGCGCTGCATGTTGGAACCCATCAGCGCCCGGTTGGCGTCGTCGTTCTCGAGGAACGGGATCAACGCCGCGGCGACCGAGACAAGCTGCTTCGGCGAGACGTCGATCGCCGTCACTTCCTCCGGCTTCACCAGCCGGAAGTCGCCGCCCTGGCGGACCGAGACGAGCTCGGACAGGAACTCGCCGGTCGTCGCATCCACCTCGGCGTCGGCCTGGGCGACCACCAGCCGCTCTTCCTCCATGGCCGAGAGGTAGCGCGGCTCGCCGACGATCTTGCCGTCCCGCACCAGGCGGTAGGGCGTCTCGATGAAGCCGTACTTGTTCACCTTGGCGAAGGTGGCGAGGCTGTTGATCAGGCCGATATTCGGGCCTTCCGGCGTCTCGATCGGGCAGATGCGGCCGTAATGCGTCGGGTGCACGTCGCGCACCTCGAAGCCGGCGCGCTCGCGGGTCAGGCCGCCCGGGCCAAGCGCCGAGAGGCGGCGCTTGTGCGTCACCTCGGACAGCGGGTTGGTCTGGTCCATGAACTGCGACAGCTGGCTGCTGCCGAAGAACTCGCGCACCGCGGCCGCTGCCGGCTTGGCGTTGATCAGGTCATGCGGCATGACGGTGTCGATATCGACCGACCCCATGCGCTCCTTGATCGCGCGCTCCATGCGCAGCAGGCCGACGCGGTACTGGTTCTCCATCAGCTCGCCGACCGAACGCACCCGGCGGTTGCCGAGGTTGTCGATGTCGTCGATCTGGCCGCGGCCATCCTTCAGCTCGAGCAGGACGCGCACGGTGGCGATGATGTCCTGCTTGCGCAGCGTGCGGATGGTGTCCGGCACTTCCTCGGCGGAGAAGCCGAGCCGCATGTTCATCTTGACCCGGCCGACCGAGGAAAGGTCGTAGCGCTCGCCGTCGAAGAACAGGCCGCGGAACAGCGTCTCCGCGGTGTCCGGCGTCGGCGGCTCGCCCGGGCGCATCACCCGGTAGATGTCCATCAGCGCTTCGTCACGGTTGGTATTCTTGTCGACCGTGAGGGTATTGCGGATCCAGGGCCCGACCGACTGGTCGATCGCCAGGGTCGGCAGCTTCTCGACGCCGGCATTCTCGATCGCGGTGAGCTTCGGCTCGGTCAGCTCCTCGCCGGCCTCGGCCCAGATCTCGCCGGTGTTGAGATCGACCAGATCCTCGGCGACGAAGCGGCCGAGCAGGTCGGTCCGGCCGACCAGCACCTCGGTCGTCCCGCCCTCGGCGATCTTGCGCGCCGCGCGCGGGGTCAGCTTGGCGTCCTTCTCGGCCACCACCTGGCCGGTCGTCGCGTCGATCAGCGGCTCCTGCAGCTTCACGCCGCGGAAGGCATCCGGATCGAAGGGGCGCGACCAGCCCTTGGGGCCGCGGGTGAAGGCGACCTGGCCATAGAACTCGTTCAGGATCTCCTCGGCATCCATGCCGCGGATCTCGTTCGGCTCCAGCGCCGAGCCCTTCTCCGCCCGCAGCGTCTCGGTGCGCACGGAATCCAGCGCGAGCAGCAGGGTCGAGGCCGGCAGCTTGCGCTTCCGGTCGATGCGGACGTAGCAGATGTCCTTGGCGTCGAACTCGAAGTCGAGCCAGGAGCCGCGGTAGGGGATGACCCGGGCGGCAAACAGGTACTTGCCGCTGCTGTGGGTCTTGCCCTTGTCGTGGTCGAAGAAGACGCCCGGGGACCGGTGCATCTGGGAGACGATGACGCGCTCGGTGCCGTTGATGATGAAGGTGCCGTTGTCGGTCATGAGCGGCATGT
>JBMOJU010000595.1:0-2273 GCA_049315625.1 Paracraurococcus sp. | reverse complement strand
GGCGTGCCGCGCAGCTCGGGCGGCAGGTCGGCGACCTGCTGCGCCTCGGCATGGCCGGTGACGGTCACGCGCACCACGGCCGGGCCGACGCGGGCGGCGAGGTCGGCGAAATCCGGGCCGGCCGGACGGGGCAGGGCGATGGCGGTGCCGGCAAGCGGCGCGGAGGGCTGGGCCTCGGCGTGGAAGACGAAGGGGGTGAGGGCGGTGGTGCCGAGCGCCAGGGCGAGGGCACCGGCGGCAAGCGTCTTGATGCGGCGGTTCGGGGTGGGCATGCGGTCCTCCGGGGCGGCGCCACCCGTGCGGGCGGCATGGCGCCATGAAGCGGCCTGCCGGTTGCCCAGAGCCTCGCCCCAACCATACCGATCCGTATGGGACCGCCGCCCCCGCTTCGCGCTACATCATGGATGGGGCCGAAGCCCGGAGGGCAGGTTGAGGATCCTGGTCGTCGAGGATGATGCGGAGACCGCCGACTATGTCGTGCGCGGGCTGAGCCAGGCCGGCCATACGGTGGACCGGGCCGCCGACGGGCGGGACGGGCTGTTCCTGGCGAGCGACGGCTCCTACGACGTGCTGGTGGTGGACCGGATGCTGCCGAAGCTGGATGGGCTCGGCCTGGTACGGGCGCTGCGCGCCGCCGGCGTGCGGACGCCGGCCTTGTTCCTGACGGCCCGCGCCGGCGTCGGCGACCGGGTGGAGGGGCTGGAGGCAGGCGCGGACGACTACCTCGGCAAGCCCTTCGCCTTCGCCGAGCTGCTGGCGCGGCTGAATGCGCTCGCCCGCCGGCCGCCGCTGAGCGCCGAGGCGACGGTGTTGCGGGTCGCCGACCTGGAGATGGACCTGCTGAAGCGCAGCGTCATCCGCGGCGGCCATAGGGTCGAGCTGCAGCCGCGCGAATTCCGCCTGCTGGAGTACCTGATGCGGCGCGCCGGGCAGGTGGTGACGCGGACGATGCTGCTGGAAGGGGTCTGGGATTTCCACTTCGACCCGAAGACCAGTGTGGTGGAGACGCATATCAGCCGCCTGCGCGGCAAGCTGGACCGGGAGGGCGCGCCGCCGCTGATCCATACCATGCGCGGCGCCGGCTACTGCCTCCGTGCCCCCGACTGACGATCCGCCCCGCTGGTGGGGCAGCACCGCCTTCCGCATCACGCTGCTGCATCTCGTCCTGACATTGCTCGGGACGCTGGCGTTGTCCGGCGTGGCGTGGTGGGCGACCACCGGCTTCGCCCTGCGCCAGGTGGCGCAGGAGGTGGAGCGCGATTCGGGCGTGTTGGTCCAGGCGGTCCGGCTCGGCGGGCTGACTGCCGTCGCACTGTCGATCGAGGCGCGGTTGGCGGCCGACCGCAGCGGGACGCAGTATTTCCTGCTGGCCGGCCCGGATGGCCGGCAACTGGCCGGCAACCTGGCCGCCGCGCCACGGACGGCGGGTTGGGAAACGCTGCGGCTCTCCGGCGCGGGGGTGGAGACGGCGCTCCTGGCGCTCGGCACGCCGCTGCGGGGCGGCGGCTACCTGGTGGTGGGGCGGGACCTCGCGCCGGTGCGGCAGTTGGAGGGTATCCTATTCTCCGCCGCCGGCTGGGTGGGCGGCACGGCGTTGCTGCTCGGCCTCGGCGGCGGGCTGCTGATCGGCCGCGGGGTGACGCGGCGGGCGACGGCCATGGCAGCGGCGCTGGCCCGGGTCGAGGCCGGCGAGATCGGCCACCGCCTGCCGGTACGCCGGGGCGGCGACGAATTCGACCGGCTGGCGCGACACATCAACGGTACGCTCGATCGGGTCCAAGGGTTGATGCAGGCGCTGCGGCAAGTGACGGACGACATCGCGCACGACCTGCGGACGCCGCTGGGCCGGTTGCGGCAGCGGCTGGAGGCGGCGTTGCGTACGGCGGAGGATGATGCCGCCTGGCGCGCCGCGACCGAGGCGGCGATCCGGGACGCCGAGCAGTTGCTGGAGGTTTTCGCCGCGCTGCTGCGCATCGCCCAGGCGGAAAGCGGGGCGCGGCGGGCCGGCTTCGGACGCCTCGATCTTTCGACGATCGTCGAGACGGTGGCGGAGGTGCATGCGCCGGCCGCCGAAACCTGCGGCCAGATGATCGAAACGCACATCGTGTCTCGAATTTGCATCAACGGTGACAAGGATTTGGTAACGCAGATGTTGTCCAATATACTGGACAACGCGGTGAAGCATGGGCGGTCCGGCGGGCGGATCACCGTCCATCTGGCGCCGCGGCCAGCGGGTGGGGCAGTGCTGACAGTGGCGGATGATGGGCCGGGGA
>JBMOJU010000594.1:0-2276 GCA_049315625.1 Paracraurococcus sp. | reverse complement strand
TGCAGGGCCGTGCGCCAGGTCTGGAAGAGCGCGGCCGCCAGCGTCACCGGCAGCCAGAGGGGCGAAAGGATCATGCGCGCCGAAGCTGCGGCGCGGCCTGCATCGCGTCAACCGCCCGGCAGCGGTCAGCTGGCGTCGAGCTGCAAGCCCTCCTTGCGGATCACCGCACCCCATTTCTGGGTTTCTGCCCGGACCCAGGCGGCGAATTCCTCCGGCGAGAGGCGCAGCGGCAGGCCGCCCAACTGGGCGAAGCGCTGCCGGGTCTCCGGCAGGTCGAGCAGCGCGTTGATCTCGGCATTGAGCGCGCCGACGATCTCCGGCGGCAGGCCGGCCGGGCCGAACAGGCCGAACCAGGTGTTGACCTCGAACCGCGCCAGCTCGGGCAGCGTCTCGCGCGCCGCGGGCACATCGGGCAGTTCGGCATTGCGCTCGGCGCCGGTGACCGCCAGGGCGCGCAGCCGGCCGCTGCGGATATGCTCGATGACACCGGTCAGGTTGTCGATCATGAAGCCGACATTGCCGGCCAGCAGCTCGATCTGCGCCGGGGCGGAGCCGCGGAAGGGCACGTGGATCGCCTCCACGTTCAGCAGTTGCAGCAGCCAGACCGGCGTGAGGTGCGTCGACTGCCCGACGCCGGTGGAGGCGTAGCTGATGCGGCCCGGGCTGGCACGCAGCCAGGCGGCGAATTCGGCCATGCTGCGCACGGGCGTGCCGGCATTCACCACCAGCACGTTGGGGCCGCGGATCTGCCCGGCGATCGGGGTGATCTGCCCGGCGTGGTAAGGCAGGTTGCGGAACAGCGTATAGGCGATCGCCTGCGGCCCGATATTGCCCGACAGCAGCGTCGTGCCGTCCGGCCGCGCCCGCACCGCTTCGAGGGTGCCGATGGTGCCGCCAGCGCCCGCGCGGTTCTCCACCACTACCGGCGTGCCCCAGCGGGCCTGCAAATGCTGGGCGCAGAGCCGGCCCATGATGTCCGTGGTGCCGCCGGCCGCGGCGGGCACGATGACGCGGACCTGCTGGCCGGGACGCCAGGATTGCGCCCGGGCCGGGGCAACCAGCAGCAAGGCGGGGGCCGCGAGCGCGGCGCGACGCGAAAAACCAACCATCACCCGACCTCCAGCTGCAGGCCTTCCTTGCGGATGACCTCGCCCCACTTCTCGACCTCGTTGTTCACGAAGGCGGTGAAATCCGGGATGCTGCCATAGAGCGAGACCCCGCCCATCTCCCGCCACCGCGCCTGCACCTCCTCGGTCGCGTGCCAGGCCTTCATGGCGGCGTTCAGGCTCTCGGCGATCGGGCGTGGCGTCGCCGCCGGCAGGAAGATGCCGAACCAGGTGTTGACGTCGAACTTGGCCAGCTCCGGCATGGTCTCCCGCGCTGCGGGCACGTCCGGCAGCTGCGGGTTGCGCTCGGCGCTGCTGACCGCCAGGGCGCGCACGCGGCCGCCGCGGATCTGGCTGATGCCGCTGGTCAGGTTGTCCCACATGAACTGGATGTTGCCGGCGACGAGTTCCATCGCCGCCGGGCCGGCGCCGCGGAACGGCACGTGGATCGCCTCCGTCCCCGTCGCCTGGGTGAACCAGACACCCGTCAGGTGCGGGCTCTGCCCGACGCCGGGGGAGCCGTAGGAAAGGCGGCCGGGGTTCCGCTTCAGGTGGGCGACCAGCTCCGCCACCGTATTGGCGGGGATGGAGGGGTGGACCACCAGCACGTTCGGCCCACGCACCGTGCCGGCGACGGGCAGCAGGCTGTCCCGGCCATAGGGCAGCGTGCGGTAGAGCGAATGGCCGATCGCCTGCGGCCCGATATTGCCGAGCAGCAGGGTGAGGCCATCCGGCGCGGCGCGCACGACCTCGGACGTGCCGATGACACCGCCGGCGCCGGAGCGATTCTCCACCACACAGTTCTGGCCGTAATGCTGCTGCAGGAACGGGGCGAGCAGCCGGGCGCTGATGTCGGCGGTGCCGCCCGGCGCGGCGGGGACGACGATGCGGATGGGCTGCGCCGGGCGCCAGGCCTGGGCGCGGGCAACGGCTGGCGCCGCGAGCGGCAGGGCAAGCGCGGCGCGGCGCGACAGGCGGATCATCGGTCGTTTCCCCGGGGTCAGGTCGTTCCGCGCAAGATGGCGCGGAAGGCCGCCCGGGGAAAGGTCAGCCCACCAGTCCCAGCCCGTTCAACCCGGTCAGGCTTTCCGGCCAGCGCTTCGCCTCGGCCGATTGCAGCAGGATGCGCGCCCAGGCCACCCAGCCGGACCAGGCGATGCGCTTGTCCCA
>JBMOJU010000187.1:0-10167 GCA_049315625.1 Paracraurococcus sp. | reverse complement strand
CGGCCTGGTGCCGCTGACCTTCGCCGGCGAGGAGCTGGAACTGATGCGTCCGCTGTCGGGCGTCGCGCTGGACAGCATCGCCCGGGCCGGCAAGGCCGCCTTCCGGGAGGCGATGCTGTTCACCCATCGCGGCCTGTCGGGTCCCGCCATCCTGCAGGCCAGCTCCTACTGGCAGGCGGGCGAGCCGCTACTGCTGGACCTGCTGCCGGGGCAGGACGCACCGGCGCTGCTGCGCGCCGCCAAGCGCGCCCGGCCACGGGCCGAGCCGAAGACGGTGCTGTCGGACCTCCTGCCGCAGCGCCTGGCCCAGGCGCTGGCCGAGCGTCACCTGCCGGGCCCGCGCATGGCCGACCTGCCCGACCGCGCGCTGGATGCGCTGGCCGCACAGCTCAAGGCCTGGCGGCTGCTGCCGGCGGGGACGGAAGGCTACGCCAAGGCCGAGGTGACGCTCGGCGGCATCGACACCGCGGCGCTGTCGCAGCAGACGATGGCGGCCAAGGCCGTCCCCGGCCTGTTCGTGGTGGGGGAGGCGGTGGACGTCACCGGCTGGCTCGGCGGCTACAACTTCCAATGGGCCTGGAGCAGCGGCTGGGTCGCCGGCCAGGCGGTTTAGCTCAGGCCGAAAGCAGCCAGCCGAAGGCCAGCCGCAGCACCATCCCGACCACCGCCGTCAGCCCCAGCGTCTTCACCACGCCCAGCTTCATGCGGAACAGCGCCACCGCCGCCAGCATCGCCAGCAGCGCCGCCACCGGGTCGAGGCTGGCGGCGATCGGCAGCTCCAGCGTCGCCGGGCCGAGCGGCACCTCCCGCACCGCGCCGAACAGCACGCGCAGGCCGAACCACAGCGCCAGGTTGGCGATCACGCCGACCACCGCCGCCGTCACCCCGGCCAGCGCGCCCTTCAGCCGCGGCGCGTCATGCAGCCGCTCCACATATGGCGCGCCGAGGAAGATCCAGGCGAAGCAGGGCGCGAAGGTGACCCAGAGCGTCAGCAGCGCGCCGAAGGCGCCGCCCCAGAACCCGCCCTCGGCGTGCCCCGCCAGGTAGCCGACGAATTGCAGCACCAGGATCAGCGGCCCCGGCGTCGTCTCCGCCAGGCCCAGCCCCGCCAGCATCTGCCCGGCCGACAGCCAGCGGTAATGCTCCACCGCCTCCTGCGCCACATAGGCCAGCACGGCATAGGCGCCGCCGAAGGTGACCACCGCCATCTTGGAGAAGAACCAGGCTATGTCGCCCCAGACGCCATGCCCGGCGAGCAGCGCGACTGGCCAGATCCAGAGCGCGACGGCGACCAGCCCGGCCCGGCGCGCCGCGCCGCTCAGCCGGGCGATGCGGTCCGGCTCGGCGGCCAGCAACGCGTCCAGCAGCGCCGGCGGCCCGTCCTTCGCCGCGCCATGGCCGCCGCCGGCGAAGGCGGCGGGGGCGAGGTAGCCGGCAAGGCCGGCCGCCAGCACCACCACCGGGAAGGGCAGCTTCAGCAGGAACAGCGCGGCGAAGGCCAGGCCGGCGACGACCCAGGGCACCCGGCCCTTCAGCGCGCGCTTCGCCACCCGCAGCAGGGCTTCCACCACCAGCACCAGCACGGCGCATTTCAGGCCGTAGAACAGGCCGGCGATCACCGGCACCTCGCCGAAGGCGACGTAGATCGCCGACAGCGCCAGCATCACCACGGCGCCGGGGATGATGAAAAGCAGCCCTGCGGCGAGGCCGCCCTTCACCCCATGCATCAGCCAGCCGAGATAGGTCGCCAGCTGCTGCGCCTCCGGCCCCGGCAGCAGGGTGCAGAAATTCAGCGCATGCAGGAAGCGGGCGTCGGAGACCCAGCGGCGTTCATCCACCACCTCCCGGTGCATCAGCGCGATCTGCCCGGCCGGGCCGCCGAAGGACAGGCAGCCGATGCGGAACCAGACGCGGGTGGCTTCGGCGAAGCTGGGGAAGCCGGTCGGCTCGCTCATCGCAGCGTCTCGATGCGCGGCGCCTCGAACACCGTGTGGCTGTCGGCGATCGACCAGGGCGCGACGCGCCCCGCACCGGCGATGCGGGACTCCTGCGCCTCGAACAGCATCGTCTCGTCCAGCCAGGCCATGAAGCGGTTCCCCTCGAGGCGGAGGCGCAGCCTATGCCACACGCCCATGGCGATGGGCAGCTTCTCCCGCCCGGCGAACTGCATGCGGCGGCCGCCGGCGGCTACTGTGTCCCTGGGGCAGATCCTCCCGGCCTGGCTGGAACGCGTCGCCGTTCCCGTCAGGCCGAGGCTGCCCTACCCCGCGCTGGCCGCGTCCAGCGCCGCCACGGCCTCCGCCGGCAGCACCAGCGACGCCGCCTTCACCAGATCGTCGATCTGTGCGTCGCTGGTGGCGCTGGCGATCGGTGCGCTGACCACAGGCTTGGCCAGCAACCAGGCGATGGCCACCTGCGCCGGCGTCGCCGACACCTGCTTCGCCACCGCGTCCAGCGCATCCAGCACCGTGTGGCCGCGCGGCGTCAGGTACTTCGCCATGCCGCCGCCGCGCGCACTCTTCCCGAAATCCGCCTCCGACCGGTACTTGCCGGACAGGAAGCCGGAGGCCAGGGCGTAGAAGTTGATGACGCCGACGCCCTCCGCGGCGCAGAGCGGGCCCAGCTCGGCCTCGAAGCCGGCGCGATCCATCAGGTTGTAGAGCGGCTGCAGCGTCTCGTAGCGCGGCAGTCCGAGCTTCGCGCTGGTCTCCAGCGCCAGCTTGAGGCGCGGCGCCTCGTAGTTGGAAGCGCCGATGGCGCGCACCTTGCCGGCCTTGATCAGCTCGGCGAAGGTCGTCAGCGTCTCCTCCAGCGGCGTTTCCGGATCGTCCTTGTGCGCCTGATACAGGTCGATCACGTCGGTCTTCAGCCGGCGCAGCGAATCCTCGATGCTCTGGGTGATCCAGCGGCGCGACAGGCCGACGGCGCCCTTCGGGCCGTTCCCGGCGGCGTCGCGCGGCCCCATCTGCATGCCGACCTTGGTCAGGATGGTGACCCGGGCGCGGTTGCCGCGGGCGGCCAGCCATTCGCCGATGATCGCTTCCGACTCGCCGCCGGCATTGCCGGGGACCCAGGCGGAGTAGACATCCGCGGTGTCGATGCAGGTGAACCCGACATCGACGAGGCGGTCGAGCACGCGGAAGGACGCCGCCTTGTCGAGTGTCCAGCCGAAGACGTTGCCGCCGAAGATGACGGGCGGGACGGTGATGCCGCTGCGGCCCAGGCTGCGGGATTCCATGGCGCTACTCCTCTTGCTCGGGCCGCAGGATGCCGGTGGTGCGCTCAGCGGTCCAGCAAGCCGGCGGCGCGCAGCGCCCGGCGGATCACCTCGCCGGGGTCGATGCGGCGACCGCGCGGCTCCGGCGCCGGCTCCGCGGCAGGCGCTGCCGCCTCCGGCGCGCGCTGCGGCAGGACACCGGCGAGCCATTGCCCAAGCTTGCCGCGCGGCGCCGACGCCGGCGCCTCGGGCGGCGGTGGCGGCGACGCTGCGGCGGCCGGACGGGCGGTGCCGTCCGCGCCGACGGCGATGACGCCGCGCGACCTGATGGGCGCTGCCGCCGGTTCGGCGGCAGGCCGGGGCGCCTTCTGTGCCGCCGGGCGCGCATCCGCATCGAGGCCGAAGAAGCCGGCGATCGCCACGGTCGAGGAGATGCCGACATCGAGGATGAAGGGGGCGGCCTCGCCGATCCCGCCGCCGATCGGCACGCCATGCGGCATGCCGGCGATGGCGTGGTGTTCGACCCGCGCCCGGCCGTCCGGCCCGTTCCAGACCTCGGCCCGGTGCGTCGGGCCGAGCGTCTGCCCGGCCTCCGCCGCCGCCTCCAGCCCGTGCAGGCTGCGCCATTGCAGCAGGATCTGCTGCGCGTTCACCGGCCGCACCGTTGTGTCCGCATCGCCGTGCCAGACGGCGACGCGCGGCCAGGGGCCGGCATGCGGGGAGGCCTCGCGCACCGCTTCCGCCCAGCCTGCGGCGGGGCGCGGGCGGCCGGTCGCCATGGCCTCGAAGGCCTCCGGCATGGAGCGCGCGGCGCCATGCGGCAGCCCGGCCAGGATGGCGCCGGCGGCGAAGACCTCCGGATAGGTCGCCAGCAGGCTGGCGGTCATGGCGCCGCCGGCGGATAGCCCGGTGACGAAGACCCGGCGCGGGTCCAGCCGATGCCGCGCGACCATATGGGCCACCATCTGGCGGATGGAGGCGGCCTCGCCCTGGTCGCGGCCGGTGTCGCCCGGCTCGAACCAGTTGAAGCAGCGGTTGGCGTTGTTGGCGGCGCGCTGTTCCGGCAGCAGCAGGGCGAAGCCCCGGCGCGTGGCCAGATCGGACCAGCCGCAGCCGCGGTCGTACCCCCCGGCCGATTGGGTGCAGCCATGCAGCGCGACCACCAGGGGGGCGCCCGGCGGCAGGCCGTCGGGGATGAATTCCAGCATGCGCACCTGGCCGGGGTTGCTGCCGAACGCCGTCACCTCGCGCAGCGCGCCGTCGCCCGGCGGGGCGCCGCCGAGGCCCGCCTGCGCCAGGCCCGCCGCGGCGAATCCGTTCTCCCGCGCCATGGCCTGGCTGCGGCGCACGAGGTCGGCGATGTCGATCCGGGAATCGGTCAAGCGGATGGTCCTTTCGGTCGCCGCGGCGGCGGCGCGGTGACCAGCGTGCGAAGCATGGGGCAAGTTTCGCTGCGGTGCAGCAGAAGTTTTTGCTGCGATGCAGCATGACCCGGCAGGTGGGGTGGCAGGCTATGCGGCGCCAGGACGCATGTGAGGCGAACACGCAACCGGGACGAGGACCCCCAGCATGGCGCAGCCGCCGGCCCCGCCGCATGACGCCGACCCGAAGACCGACCCCGAGCCGGGCGCCCACACCGGCAAGGACCCGGCCACGAGACGATGACCGGTGCCCAGGCCAGCGACCTCAAGACCCTGAGCGTGGTGGCGGGCGAGGCCTTCGATCCGGCCCTGAGCAAGGCCGCTGCCGCGCGCCGCATCGACGCACAGCGGGTAACGACGCGGCTCGCCGGAGGGCGGAGCCGCCTGGTGGCGTGGATCGGTTTCCCCCGCCGACGGCCAGGGCGATGCGCCGGACCAGGATGTCGGCGTTGCCGTCGCCGGGCGCGGCGACGTGCCGTCGGTACCCGGTTTGCCCAGGTACCGGGCCCGATGGGCCAGCCCGGCGTTGTTGCGCCAGACGCCGTTCGCGCCGGTGCCCGCCCTGCTACTTCAGCGGGAAGCCCAGCCGGCGCAGCGCCGCGCCCAGCAGGTCCCGGCCGCGCAGTGCGCGCACCGTGCCGTTGCGGTCGATCACCCGCTCCGACCAGGTCGCCGCCGCCATCTCGTGCCGGGCGGAGAAGCCGCTCATCTCGGCATCATAGGCGGCGCGGGCGGCCGGCTCGCCCTCCAGCTTGTAGCTGCCGTGGTGCACCACCACCGACTGCGGCAGGCGCGGCTTCACCTCGCCCTCGGCACCTGCCGCGGCATAGCCGACGCACAGGCCGAAGACGCCGGCGGCGCCCGGCGGCAGGCCGAGGGTCTTCGCCACCCGGTCCGGGTCGTTGCGCAGCGCCCCGATATAGACGGTGGAAAGCCCCAGCGTCTCGGCGGCCACCACGGCGTTCTGCGCCGCCAGCGCCGCGTCGATCGCGGCGACCAGGAAGGTCTCCAGGTAGGGCAGGCCCTCCAGCGGCTTGCCTTCCTCGATGCCGAGCCGCTCGTTGCGCGAGGTATCGGCGATCCACACCATGAAAAGGGGGCATTGGATGATGTGCTTCTGCCCGCCGGCGACCTCGGCCAGGGCGGCGCGCGCCGCCGGGTCCTCGACCACCACCACCGACCAGGTCTGCAGGTTGGAGGAGGTGGCGGCCGAGGAGGCGGCGGCGATCAGCGTCTCCAGCGTGCCCGGCGGCACCGCGTCCGGCCGGTAACCACGCACCGAGCGGTGCGCCAGCATGCCGGCGATGGTCTCGTTCCAGGGCCCCGTGGCGGGCACCGCCGCCCCGTAGCGGGCCGCCAGGGCCTGCGCCTGGGTGGGGGTGTTGGAAAGGATGCTGTCCATGGTGGGGTTCCTCGCTTCGGCGCGAGGCTAGCGGCAACGCCGGGCGTGGCAAGTCAGGGCCGGATCTCCAGCACCGTCACCGCCGGGACGGTCGGCGCGAATTCCGCCAGCGCGGCGCGGATGCGCGGGCCTGCCTCCGGCGTCACGGCGTAGAGCGTGATGCCGAAATTGGTGTCCCCGGCGCCGATCCGCCGGGCGGCGAGCCGGGCCACCGGCTCCCAGAAGGGCGGCTCCACCGTGCCGCCGCCGTCATAGAGCAGCGCCAGCCCGATCCCACGCCGCGCCGCCTCGGCCTCCGCCTGTTCGATCTGGACGGCATCCGGCACCAGTCGCGTGGGTGGCGGCATGGCGGCGACGACATGCGGGTTGCGCCAGTTGATCCGGCCCCAGCGGGTGACGATGACCGGGCCACGCCAGTAGTCGGTGACGAAGCGCGCCATCTGGTTGTCCGTCGCATGCAGCGCCTGCGCCGCCTTCACCGCATCGATGCTGCGCAGCGCATAGCCGGCGCCGCCGAGGAGGAAGGAGGCGCAGATCGCCGCGCTGGCGGCGGGACCAAGCCGCCCGGCCAGCGCCGCAGCCGGCCGGTCGAACACCACCAGCATGGCGCCGAGGCCGAGGGCGAGGACGTAGATCTCGTAGCGGGAGATCGAGACCAGGCTGCCCGCCAGCACATGCGCGACGCCGGCGCAGGCAAACAGGGACACCGCCGCGAGCCTGGCGCGGTCGCGCCGGTCGAAGCCCGCCAGCGGCCGGGTCCAGCGGAAGACGGCTGGCGCCCGCGGCCCGAGGCCGCCCACGGCGCCCCAGCCGACGACCAGGATGCCGAGCAGGATATGCGCCCCGCCATGGCTCAGCAGGTTCACCCGGAGGTTGGTGTAGAGGATCCAGACCAGGCTGCCGGGCAGATGCCGCCAGTTGCTGGCCGCCCCGGTGCCGGCGACCATCGAGCGGCTGATCACCGATTGCGGCAGGGCCGGCAGGCCGAGGGCGTGCATGGTGGCGAAGAAGCCGCCGAGCACCAGCAGGAGGATCCCGACGGTCGAGGCCGCGAGGCGCCAGCGGCCGAGCGCCAGCATCGCCAGGATGCAGCCGAGCGTCACCGACCCGGTTTCGAAGCGCAGCAGCGGCAGCAGCACCAGCGTGGCGATCCACCAGGATTCCGCCCGGTCGCGGTGGCAGAAGCGCACCAGGCCCAGCAGCGCGGCCAGGCTGAAGGTCACCTGCGGCGCGTGTTCCAGCCCGCCCATCGCCAGGCCGACGAGGTTCAGCCCCAGCGCCAGGGCGGCCGCCATCGCCGCCAGGCAGGCCGGGGCGACGCTGCGCAGCGCGATGCCGCATTCCGCCGCCAGCAGGCAGATCAGCGCGGCCGAGCCGGCATTGGCGGCCAGGCAGAACACCAGGCTGGTCGCGGCGCCGAAGGGCAGCGGCGAGAGCAGCGCCAGCAGGAAGGGATAGAGGATGGAGGAGCTGGGCGAGGCCGGCTCGCCCGGGTTGAGCCCGTAATGGCCCTGCCGGATCTGATCCGCCATCGCCATGTGGATGTAGGGACCATCCATGCCATAGGCGAATTCCCCGCCATTGCCGACCAGCACGAGCAGCGTGGCGATGAGGCTGGGCAGCGTGACGCCCAGCATCACGGTGAGCAGCGGGCCGACCCCGGTGCGCGGCGTGGCCGTGGGCCAGGGCAGGGCGCTTTGCGTTGGGATCAAGGCGGGACTCCGGCCGGCGGTTGCGGGCGGGCGAAGCCACTCCGGGTCGCCCGGTGCCGGCCCGCGGGCCAGCGACTAACCCCTGATGCCGCGAACGGTTCGCAATGAGTTTTCACGTTCACACGCGTGGCTGCCGATCAGCCACAATGTGACCCGGGCGCAACAGCCTCAGATGAGGCCGAGGCGCCTGCCCAATTCCCGGTAGAGGGTGACCTGGCCGCGCACATAGGCACGGGTTTCCTCCGGCCCCAGCAGCCGCGGCACACCGCCGGCGGCGCGCACGCCATCCTGCCACGCCTGGTTGTCGCGCAGCGCGGCGAGGGCGGCGATCCAGGCGCGGGTCGGCTCCTCGGCGAGGCCGGGCGGGCCGAACAGGGCGCTCCAGCCGGTCACGCCGGCCAGCGCCGCCACCTCGGCCTCCCGCGCCGTCGGCACCGCGGGCAGGATCCGCAGCCGTTCGGCGGTCCCGATCACCAGGCCGCGCAGGGTGCCGGCGCGCAGCGCGGGCAGCGCGTCGCTCAGGTTGGTGCCGAGGAATTGGACCCTGCCATCGGCCAGCGCCGCCACCGCATCGCCGCCGCCACGGAACGGCACCGCAAGGCCGGCATCGATCGGCAGCCCCGCCGTGGCGAACAGGTGCCGGACGCCGAGATCGAGCAGCGTTGCCGGCCCGGTGGTGGCGAAGGCGATGCGCCCCGGTTGGTCGCGCAACACCGTGATGAGGTCGCGCAGCGTCTCCCACGGCGAATCGGCGCGCACGCAGAGGATGAACGGGGTCTCCTCCAGCAACCCGAGGATGGTGAACTCGTCCCAGGCATAGGGCGTGCGCGGATCGGTCGCCGGCAGGATGGCCGAGGAGGCGACGCGGGCGAGCAGCAGGGTCTGGCCGTCCGGCCTGGCCCGCGCCACGGAGAGCGTGCCGACCGCACCGGAGGCGCCGGGCCGGTTCTCCACCTGCACCAGGGCATCCGGATTGGGCAGGTGGCGCGGGGCATGCCGCGTCAGCAACCGCGCCGCGATATCGGCCGCCCCGCCTGTCGAGAACGGGACGACGAGCGTGACCGGGGCCGCCGGATAGGCCGCGGCCTCATTGGCGCGCAGCGGAGCGCCCCCGGCCAGCAGGGGCAGGGCGGCGATCAGCGCACGGCGGGACAGGCGGCGCATGGAGGTCACACTCCCGATTCCGCGGAATCCAGGCACAGCATCTGGTCGGTTTTGCGGCGGCGCACAGGTGGGGTCGAGCGCAAGCATCCGGCATTTCTGTTGCCGCAAGGTTGCCGGGACCCTTTTCACGTGATAGCGGCTTCGCGATGACGTCCGCGAACGGCCAGCCGGTGGGTAACCCCCGGCGACCCTCAGCGGCGTTCCCGCGCGAGCCGCGGGGCGCCCTGCCTCCGGGGCATGGACCTCGGACCGCGACAGCGGTCCGGGTGTTCAGCCTCGCCCTTCTGGCCGCGGCCCTGGCAGCGCCGCCTGCCCTGGCTGCGAAACACGCCCAGCCCGCATCCGGCCAGGCCTCGGTCAAGCGTGACGCGAGCCGTGTCGGCAAGCCTGTCGTGCATCGCGCGAAGGCCAAACGCTACCTGGCGCGCAACGCCCAACGGCACGGCACGAGAGCGGTTCGGGTCGCCCGGGCGCCGCGCCTGCCGGATGCGCCGATGGAATTGCTGCCGGCGCCGCGCGTCATCCACGCCTTCCAGATGGAGCCGGTGCAGAGCTCCCCGCGCGCCGCGTGCCTGACCGCCGCCCGGCGTGCTGAACGCATCCATGGCCTGCCGGATGGGTTGATGGTGGCGATCGCGCTGTCGGAGAGCGGCCTGCACGCGCACGCCCTGAATATCGGCGGCCGCGCCTACTTCCCCGAGACGCCGGAGGAAGCCCGGGCCTTGCTGTCGGCGGCGCCCGGCAGATCTTCCGTCATGGCCGGCTGCGTGCAGGTCAATGCCCGGGTGCATGCGCGCAATTCCGACTGGCCGCTGGATGCGGAACGCTCGGCCGACTGGGCTGGCGGCATGCTGCACCGCTGGTATTCCGAGACCGGCAGCTGGACCACCGCGCTGGCGCGCTGGCATGGCGGCTCGCCGGCCAGCACGCGTCGCGTGCTGTGCCGCGTGCGCGCCAAGCTCGAGGCGACGGCCCCTGGATCGCCGGTGCTGGCCGACCAGGGCTGTGCCGGATCGGTGACGGCGCGCGATCGGCAGAACGGTGCCGTTTTGCTGAATGTCGCGGAGATGCGCGTACGCTAGGCCGTGATGCGCTCGGCTTCGCGCACGCACCCCGCCCTAGCCGTTGTTTTGTCGCGCGATTCAGGCCTTTCGGCGATTCCGCTTCAAGCCATCGCGCTCCGGTGGTCCGATCCTGACGCTTGAACATCAAGCATCAGGTGAAGCGGCCCATCGAACGCAGCCGGGTGGT
>JBMOJU010000186.1:0-10168 GCA_049315625.1 Paracraurococcus sp. | reverse complement strand
GGCATCGACCCGGCGCGGATCGGCGTGACGGTGGCCGGCAACTGCACCCAGGCCAGCTTCGACAGCCTGTTCTTCGCCCGCCATGTCGGCCTGTATTCCGGCATGCCCGACGACCGGCCGGCGCACGGCGTGCAGCGGCTGTGCACCACGGGGTTCGAGGCGATCGCCCAGGGCGCGCGGGCGACCAGCGCCGGCCAGGTGGAGGCGGCGCTTTGCGTCGGCACCGAGAGCATGAGCCGGGCGCCGGTCGCTTCCTATACCTCGCGCGGCGGCTTCGGGCTGGGCCAGGTGGAGTTCAAGGACTTCCTGTGGGAGGCGCTGTACGACACCGGCTGCGCCACCGCGATGGGCGGCACGGCGGAAAACCTGGCGCGGCTGCACGGCGTCAGCCGCGAGGACACGGACGCCTATGCGGCGGAGAGCTTTGCCCGCGCGCTTGACGCGCAGGCGGCCGGACGCTTCGCGGCCGAGATCGCGCCGGTGGTGGAGGCGGTGTTCGAGGGCAAGGGGCTGAAGCCCCGGAAACTGTCGCTGCCGCGCAAGGTGGCTGAGGTCGCGCTCGACAACCACATCCGGCCGACGCCGCTGGAAGCACTCGCCAAGCTGAAGCCGGTCTTCGGCGGGGTGCAGACCGGCGGCAACAGCAGCGCCATCGTCGATGGTGCGGCGGCGGTGGTGCTGACCACGCGGACGGTCGCCGCCGGCCTCGGCGGCACCGCGGCGCTGGGGCGCGTGGTGGCGGCCGCCGCCGCCGGCGTGCCGGGCGAGGTGATGGGCATCGGCCCGGTCCCGGCGACAATCGCGCTGCTGCGGAAGCTCGGCCTCGCCGTGCAGGATATCGACCTGTTCGAGATCAACGAGGCCTTCGGCGCCCAGGCCGAGGCGGTGCGGCGGGCGCTGGGCGTGGCGCGGGACCGCTTCAACGTGAATGGCGGCGCCATCGCCTTCGGCCACCCGCTGGCGGCGACCGGGGTGCGCTGCGTGCTGTCGGTGATGATGGAGCTGAAGCGGCGCGGGCTGAAGCGCGGCATCGCCGGCGCCTGCGCCGGTGGCGGCCAGGGCATGGCGGTGCTGGTGGAGGTCGATTGACGCCCTTCCTTCGCCGCATCCTGGTGCATTGGGGCGATTGCGATCCAGCGCGGATCGTTTTCCACCCCCACTTCATCCGCTGGATGGATGAAGGCTTCACCGAGATGACGCTGGCGCGGGGCGTCGACTTCGTCGCCCTGCAGCGGGCGGATGCGGGCTTCCGCGGCTCCCCGCTGGTGGATGTGCGCTGCACCTTCCGCGCGCCGGCGCGGTTCGGCGAGGTGGTGGTGCACGAGGTCGGGCCGCCGGTGCTGTCCGGCCGACGCAGCTTCTCAGTCGCGCATCGCTTCCTGCTGCCCGATGGCCGCCTGGCGGCGGAGGGCGAGCAGGTGCGCATCTGGGGCCGCGAGATCGACGGCGCGCTGCGCGCGGTGCCGATGCCGGTGGACATCGCCGCCCGGATGCAGGCGGAGCCTGGGGAGGACACATGATCCAGCGCATCGCCGTCATCGGCACCGGCGTCATCGGCGCAAGCTGGGCGGCGAATTTCCTCGCCGCCGGGCTCGACGTCTCGGCGACCGATCCCGCCCCGGGGGCCGCCGATGCGCTACGGCGCGCCATCGCCGCGCATTGGCCGGCGATGGAGGCGTTCGGCCTGGCGCCGGGCGCCTCGCCCGACCGCGTCAGCTTCCACGCCGAGCCGGAGGCGGCGCTGGAGGGTGCCGATTTCGTGCAGGAGAACGGGCCGGAGCGGCTGGAGGTGAAGCGTGCGCTCTTCGCCCGGCTCGACGCCGCGGCACCGCCGGAGATAATCCTCGCCTCCTCCTCCTCCTTCCAGAAGATGAGCGAGGTGCAGACTGCCTGCACGCGGGCACCGGAGCGGGTGGTGCTGGGCCACCCCTTCAACCCGCCGCACCTGATCCCGCTGGTCGAGGTGGTCGGCGGCGCGTTGACATCGGAGGCGACCATCGCCCGCGCGATGGATTTCTACGCCGCCATCGGCAAGAAGCCGATCCGCGTGCGGCGCGAGGTGAACGGCCATATCGCCAACCGCCTGCAGGCCGCTTTGTGGCGGGAGGCCTTCCACCTGGTCGAGGCGGGCGTCGCCTCGGTCGAGGATATCGACGCCGCCATCGCGCATGGTCCCGGCCTGCGCTGGGCGCTGCTCGGCCCTTTCCTCAACCTGCATTTGTCGGGCGGCGCCGGCGGCATGGCGCATCTGCTGGCGCATCTCGGCCCGCCCATGGCGGCGATGTGGGAGGAGCTGGGCGCGACGCGGATGTCGCCGGCACTGCACGCGCAGATCGTCGCCGGCGTCGATGCCGAGCTGGCGCCGCGCGACGCGGCGGCGATGGTGCGGCAGCGCGACGCGGTGCTGCTGGAATTGCTGCGGGCCAAGGCGGCGGCGCCCGATCTGCCCTGAGGACCGCGCCCGGCGGCCGGCGTCACCCCGCCGGCACCGCCTCGGCCGGGGCGGTCGCGCGATGGCAGGCGACGAGCGCCGCGCCATGCCGCTCCGGCGCCGGGTCGATCACGCGGCAGCGCGGCTCCGCCATGTCGCAACGCGGGGCGAAGGCGCAGCCGGGCGGCAGGCGCGCGGCGCTTGGCGGCTCGCCCTGCAAGGCCGCCACGGCCCCGGCCCGTCGCCCCGAAAGCCGCGGCGCGGCGGCCAGCAGGCTGCGCGTATAGGGATGCGCCGGCGCGGCGAAGATGTCCGCGGTCGGCGCGATCTCGACGATGCGGCCGAGATACATGATGGCGACGCGGTCGCAGAAGCGCCGCACCACCGACAGGTCGTGCGAGATGAACAGGTAGGTCAGGCCGTAGCGCGCCTGCAGGTCGCGCAGCAGCGTCAGCACCATGGCCTGCACCGACATGTCGAGGCCGGAGGTGGGTTCGTCCAGCACCACGATGCGCGGGCGCAGCGCCAGGATGCGCGCCAGCGCCACGCGGCGAAGCTGGCCGCCGGAGAATTCATGCGGGTAGCGCCGGCCGGCAGCGGCATCCAGCCCGACCGCCTCCAGCACCTCGGCGATCCGGGCGCGACGCTCGGCGCTGTCGCGCACGCCCTGGACGATCAGCGCCTCCTCCAGCGTGCGGCCGATGCTCCACCACGGGTCGAGCGAGGCGCCGGCATCCTGATGCACATAATGGATCGCGTTGCGCGCCCGCCGTGCCGCCTGCGGCGCGAGGCCGCTGACCACGGCGCCGTCCAGCAGGATGCGCCCACCGCTTTCGCGCTGCAGGCCGAGGATGGTGCGGCCGAGCGTGGTCTTGCCGCAGCCGCTCTCGCCGACGATGCCCAGCACCTCGCCCGGCGCGACCGAGAGGCTGACGCCACGCACCGCCTGCACCGGCGGGACGGAGCGGCCGATCCAGCGCTTCCGCCCGCCGAGCGCGACCGAGAGGTCCTCGACCTCGAGGATCGGGGTCATGCCGCGGCCTCGTGCAGGATGCAGTCCACGCTGCGCCCCGGCTCCGGCTGCTGCGGCGCCGGCGCGCGTGCGACGCACGCCGCGCGGGCCGAGGCGCAGCGCGGCGCGAAGCGGCAGCCTGGCGGCGCCCGCAGCGGCGAGGGCACCGCGCCGGGGATGCCGACGAAGCCGGTGCTGCGGTCCGGGTGGCACGCCAGCAGCGCCCGCGTATAGGGGTGCAGCGGGCGGTCGAGCAGCACCGCGGCGGGGCCGGATTCCACCGTCTGCCCGGCATAGATGACCGAGACGTCGTCGCAGAGCTCCGCCACCACGCCGAGGTCGTGCGTGACAAACAGCATGGCGATGCCGAGATCATCCACCAACTCCCGCAGCAGGCGCAGGATCTGCTGCTGGGTGGTGACGTCGAGCGCCGTGGTCGGCTCATCCGCGATCACCAGCCGCGGGGCGCAGGCGAGCGCCGCGGCGATCAACAGCCGCTGCCGCTGACCACCGGAGAACTGGTGCGGGTGGCGGTCCAGCGCCGCTTCCGGGTCGGGCAGCTGAACGCGGCGGAACAGCTCGATCAACCGCGCGCGATGGCTGCGGCGATCGCCCGGTGCGTGCCAGCGCATCGTCTCCAGCAGCTGCGCGCCGATGGTGAAAAGCGGGTTGAGCGCCAGGTAGGGGTCCTGCGGGATGAAGCTGATCCGGCTGCCGCGCACGGTTCGGTTCAGCTCGGATTCGGAAAACGCCAGCAGGTTCTCGCCCTCGAACAGGATCTCGCCTGCCCCGATCTCGGCGGCTGGCGGCAGGATGCCGAGGATGGCGCGGATCAGCGTGGATTTGCCGCAGCCGCTTTCGCCGACGACGCCGAGGATCCGCCCCGGTTCCAGCCGCAGCGCGATATGGTCGAGGATTCGCGCCACGCCCTCGTCGCCGCGGATCGCCACGCGCAGGCCGGCGATGGCGAGAGTGGGTACCACCATGCTCAGCGGGACCGCCGCAGGCGCGGGTCGACCAGGTCGCGCAGCCCGTCGCCCAGCAGGTTGAAGCCGAGCACGGCGAGCAGGATCGCCAAGCCCGGGAAGGTGGCGAACCACCAGGCCTTCGGCAGGTAGGTGCGGCTCTGCGCCACGGCCAGGCCCCAGTCGGGGTCGGGCGGCGTCGCCCCCATGCCGAGGAAGCCGAGCACTGCCGCGACCAGAATGGTGAAGCCGAGCCCGATGGTGGCGCGGACGATGATGGGCGAGAGGATGTTCGGCAGGATGTGCAGCAGCAGGATGCGCGGCGTGCCGGCGCCGATCCCCTGCAAGGCGTCGATGAACAGCGCGTTGCGCAGCCGCTGCGTCTCGGCATGCACGATGCGGGTGAAATAGGGCCAGTAGGTCAGCGTCAGCGCCAGCATCGCGCTTTCGACCGAGGGGCCGAGCAGCTGCGCCAGCGCCAGCGCCAGGATGAGCTGTGGCAGCGCGAGGAACACGTCGGTGACGCGCATGATGGCTTCCGGCACCAGGCCGCGGCCGTAGCCGGCGATGAGGCCGAGCGGCACGCCGATGGCCATGGAGAGACCGACCACGACGAGCGCCACCTTCAGCGCACCGCGCGCGCCGAGGATGACGCGGGAGAGGATGTCGCGCCCGAGATTGTCGGTGCCGAAGGGATAGGCGGCGCTCGGCGGCTTCAACCGGCGCAGCAGGTGGGAGGCGCTGGCATCTTCCGGATAGGGCGCGATCCAGGGGCCGAAGACGGCCAGCGCCACCACCGCCAGCACCAGCAGCGCGCCGATCACCGCGGGGATGTCGCGGAGGAATTTGCGCAAGATCAGCATCAATGCTGCTCCCGCACCCGCGGGTCGATCAGCGCATGCGCGACGTCGGTCAGGATGTTGACCACCGCGTAGATCACCCCGACCAGCAGGGTGACGGCCAGCATCACCTTGGCATCGGCGGTCAGGATCGCCTGCACCGTATAGCTGCCGATCCCCGGCCAGTCGTAGATCGCCTCCACCACCACGGCGCCGGCCAGCAGGCTGCCGAAGAGCAGGCCGATCTGCGTCACCGTGGCGACCACGGAATTGCGCAGCACGTAGATCCAGACCAGCCGGCCGCGCGGCGTGCCGGTGGCACGGCCATAGAGCACGAAATCCTTCTGCAGCGTGTCCAGCACGCCGGCCCGGGTGAAGCGGGTAATGGTGGCAAGCCCGCCGAGCGAGAGCGTGACCGCCGGCAGGATCAGGTGCCGCAGCGCATCCACAAAAATGTCGAGCCGGCCATGCAGCAGGCCGTCGAGCAGCAGCAGCCCGGTCGGCCCCGGCGGCGCCGACAGCCCGACATCCAGCCGTCCGCGCAGCGGCAGCCAGCCGAGTTCCATGGCGAAGAGCAGTTGCAGCATGATCGCCAGCCAGAAGGCGGCGATGGCGATGCCGCCGACCGAGACGATGCGAAGGACGAAATCCGGCCACCGGTTGTGGTTCACCGCCGCCAGCACGCCGAGCGGGATGCCGAGCCCGGCGCTCAGCAGCAGCGCAGCGAAGGTCAGCTCCAAGGTCGCCGGCAGGCGCTGGGCGATGTCCTGCACCACTGGCCGGCCGGAGAATTGGCTGGTGCCGAAATCCAACCGCGCCACGCCCGCCAGGTAGCGGCCGAACTGGACGTGCAGCGGCAGGTCCAGCCCGTATTGCCGGCGGATCTCGGCGATCTGCGCCGGCGTCGCATTGTCCCCCGCCAGCGCCACGGCAGGATCGGCCGGCACCGTGCGGATCAGCAGGAAGGTGACCACCAGCAGCCCGAACAGCGAGGGCAGCACCAGCAGCGCCCGCCGCAGGACGAAGCCGAGCATCTCAGCCATGCATCTGCAGCCAGCGGAATTCCGAGCCGCCGCCGGCCGGGCAGAAGCGGTAGCCCGAGAGGCGGCGGGAGACGCCGCGCAGCTCGACCGTGTTGTACACCCAGATATCGGCGCAATCGGCCATCACCAGCCGCGTCGCTTCCTCGTACAGCGGGGCGCGCTCGGCCTGCACCACCAGGCCGCGGGCACGGCGCAGCAGCTCATCCACCTTGTCGTTCTTGTAGAAGGAGGATGCCTTCCAGGTGCCGTGGAACTGGCTGTCATACATCTGGCCGACCCAGTTCTCGGGGTCGACGAAATAGGTGCTGACCCAGTGGATCCACATCTCGGGCGAGGTGTCCGGCTTGCCGGTGGCTGCGGTGATGTTGGCCCAGGTATCGGCGACGATGCGCAGGTTGACGCCGATGGATTGCAGGTCGGACTGATACAGCTGCGCCGCCTGGTTGGTCTGTTCCAGCTGCGACTGGATGTGGATGCGCACCGGGGTCTTCGGGTTGTAGCCTTCGGCCTGCGCCAGCTTCAGGAAGTGCTTCGCCTTGTCGAGGTCGTAGGTATAGCCCGGCGCATCCTTCGGCGCGCCCCACAGCGCGTTCGGCACCGGCCCGGCATTGCGGTCGGCGTAGCCCTTCAGGATCTCCTGGATGAAGCCTTCGTAGTTGAAGGCATGGGCGAACGCCTTGCGGACGTTGAGGCTGCTGAACGGCGCCCGGGCGTTGTTCATGCGGATGATGAAGGTCCGCATGGAGACGTCCTTCTCCACCCGCGCCACGCGGCTGTTCTGGATCTGCTCCAGCTGGTCGGTCGGCAGGTAGCTGTCGGTCCAGTCGATCGAGCCGTTGAGCAGGCCGAGCACGCCGGTGGAGGTTTCCTTCGCGGCGCGGATGGCGATGCGCGGGACCGGGCTCGGGTTGTCCTTCCAGCCGAGGAAATGCCCCGCGAACCGTACCATGTCGAGCTTCTCAAGCGTCGTCAGGGAGCCGGGGACGAAGCTGTAGGCGCCGGAGCCGGCCTCGTTCGACGCAAGCCAGCCGGCGCCCCAGTCGCCGTCCTTCTCATTGGCCCGGACCAGCTTGCTGTTGACGATGGCGATGATCGGGATGGCGGCGAGGAAGGGGCCATAGGCGCGGTCCAGTTTGAAACGCACGGTCAGCGTATCCGGCGCCGTCACGTTCTCCGGCTTCAGGATCGCCAGGAAGGCGCTGGCGGGTGCCCGCTTCAGGGCCAGCGCGCGGCGGAAGCTGTAGACCACGTCCTCGGCGATCAGCGCCGTCCCGTCATGGAAGCGGGTATCGGGGCGCAGGCGGAACTCCCACTCCAGCCCATCGGCCGAGGCAGTGTGGCCGCTGGCAAGCCAGGGCAGGAGCTCCGGCGGGTTGTTCTCGTACCGGTAGAGCCCGTCATAGGTGTTCAGCGCGTAGCCCATCATCGGCACGTCGTAGAGCTGGTGCGGGTCGAGATTCGCCGGCGGGGAATCCGACCGCACCAGCACGCCAGGCGTGGCCGCCTGGCCGGTGCGCGCCGCGACCAGCGTGGCGAGGGCAAGGGCGCCGCCCTGACGTCTGGTGAACTGCATGGATTCTCGCTCCCGATCCAGGCAAGCGCGCGCGGTTTGAGCAGGCGGGCCGGCAGGCCGCCCGGCGTGGCTTGGTGCCGACAGTGTGCAGCAATATGCGGGCCAGATCAGGGGGCGGCAGCCACCGGCATCGGGATCGGCTTCACCGGCGGCTGGCCGCGCAGCCGGCCAACCGCCGCCGTGCCGCAGCCGAGCGCGGCGGCCAGCACTTCCGCCCCCGCCGCGCCGCAGACGCGGCCCTGGCAGCGGCCCATGCCGATGCGGGTGAAGGCCTTGGCGCGGTTCACCTCGGGTGCCGGGCCAGTGGGAGGATCATTGGGCGGCTCGGCGGCGGCGGCACGCAGGTCGCCGGCGGTGATCGCCTCGCAGCGGCAGAGGATGGTGGCGTCGGCCATGCCGGCGGCGAGCGCGGCGGGGAAGGGGAAGGCGCGGTCCAGCGCGGTGCGGAAGCGGGCCTGGCGGCGCAGCGTCCGGTCCAGATGCGTTGTCAGCGCCGCATCGGTGCGGTGGCCGTGGTCCTCCAGCAGGGCGAGCGCGGCGCGGGCGCCGGCGAGCTCCGCTACCGCGGCGCCGCCGATTCCGGCGCCGTCGCCGGCGAGGTAGAGACCCGGCGCCGGCGTGCGCCCGGCCGGGTCGCGGCGCGGCACCCAATTGTGCTGCAGCGAGTCGAACTCAAAGGGGGTGTCGGCGAGGTCGGCCAGCTGCGCCTCCGGCTTCAGGCCCCAGCCCATGCCGACGGCGTCGCATGCGGTGCGATGTTCGGCGCCGGCCGCGTCGCGCCAGCGCAGCGCGGCGACGGCCTCGCCGCCCTCGATCGCCAGCGGCACCACGCCCTCGGCGACGGGGATGCGGCGGGCGCGCAGCCAGGCAACGTAGTACAGGCCCTTGGCGAATGTGCTGGGCCCGTGCAGCAGGCCGGGCGCGGCGGCGAGCTTCGTCGCGAAGCAGGTGGTATCGAGCACCGCGGCGACGTCCACCCCCGCCCTGGCATACTGGTAGGCGGCCAGCCACAGCAGCGGCCCGGTGCCGAGGAAGACCACGCGCCGGCCGATGGCGCAGCCCTGCGCCTTCAGCGCGATCTGCGCAGCGCCGAGCGTCGCAACACCCGGCAGCGTCCAGCCGGGCAGCGGGATGACGCGGTCCATCGCGCCGGTGCAGAGCAGCACGGCATCGTAGCCGATGGATTGCTGCACGCCGTCGCGCAGCAGGTCGAGCATGCGGGCGCGCGGGCGGATGTTCCAGACCAGCGTATCCGGCCGCCAGTCCGTGCGCGGCTTCAGCGCATCCAGCGCCGCATGCAGCGCCGTGGCGGGCTTCGCCTCGAAGCCGTAGAGCGCGCTTGTGTCGCGGCGGAAGCCGGCGGGCGGGCGCTGGTAGATGCGGCCGCCGCCATCCGGCGCCTCGTCGATCCAGGTGGGTGTGAGCCCGGCGCGGACCAGCTGTTCCACCGCGCGCACCCCGGCGGGGCCGGCGCCGACAACCGCGACCTTCATGTGCGGCGCACCTGCATCCCCGGCGCCACCAGCGTGCCGCAGGCGCGGCGACGGCCCTGGCCTTCCACCGTCAGCCAGCATTCCTGGCAGGCGCCCATCAGGCAGAAGCCGGCGCGCTTGCCGTCGCCGAATTCGCTGGTCCGCAGCCAGCCGGCGCCGGCGGCGAGGATGGCGGTCAGCAGCGTGTCGCCCGCGCGGGCGGTGAGGGTTTCGCCATCCAGCTGGAAGCACAATTCGGCGCGGTCCTGGTCCAGCACGCGGTGCAGCTTCACGCCGGCGCCTCCATCAATTCCTCGGCGCGCAGGCAGGCGACGCGGCGGCCGGGGCCGAGATCACGCAGCGGCGGGACGTTCGCGGCGCAGGCCGGGATGGCGTGGGCACAGCGCGGGTGGAAGGGGCAGCCGGGCGGCGGGTTGGCGGCCGACGGGATCTCGCCGGTGATGCGCGGCAGGGCGCCGCGGCGACCGGGATCGGGGATGGGGGAGGCATCGCGCAGCATCCGCGCATAGGGGTGCAGCGGCGCCTGCAGCACGGCGGCCGCCGGCCCTTCCTCGACGA
This sequence comes from Paracraurococcus sp., assembly GCA_049315625.1. Taxonomy (GTDB): domain Bacteria; phylum Pseudomonadota; class Alphaproteobacteria; order Acetobacterales; family Acetobacteraceae; genus Paracraurococcus. The sequence continues at coordinate 254 of JBMOJU010000186.1, read as the reverse complement.
TGCGGCCAAGATACATCACCGCGACGCGGTCGCAGAACCAGCGCACCACCGCCAGGTCGTGGCTGACCAGCAGGAAGGCGAGGCCGCGGCGTTCGCGCAATTCCCGCAGCAGCAGCAGCACCTGCGCCTGGACCGAGACGTCGAGCGCGCTGACCGGCTCGTCCGCCACGATCAGTTCGGGTTCCACCGTCAGCGCCCGGGCGATGCCGATGCGCTGGCGCTGGCCGCCGCTGAACTCGTGCGGGTAGCGGTCG
>JBMOJU010000185.1:0-10177 GCA_049315625.1 Paracraurococcus sp. | reverse complement strand
GGCCGAGCAGCGGGCGCAAGCGTCGCCCCCGCCGCAGCCGCGCCCGGCCAATGCCGCGCCCGGTTCCGCCGGTGGCAAGCCCGCCGGCAACAAGCAGCCAGGTCCCGCCAAGGCGCCCCGCGGCCGGCCGCGCACCGGCGCCCGCGTCGCTGCGGTTCAGGCACTGTTCCAGAGCGAGCAGAGCAACGAGCCGGCCGAGGTGGTCGTCAGCCAGTTCCAGCACCACCGCCTGGGCACGCAGCCCGGCGAGGGCGGCTTCGAGGAAGGCCGGGTGCCGGAGGCCGACGCGCCGCTGTTTGCCGCCATCGTCATGCTGGTGGCCAAGGACGCGGAGGCAGTTGACCAGGTCGTCGCCGCGCATCTCGACGCCGCCTGGCCGATGACCAAGCTCGACCCGGTGCTGCGGGCGCTGCTGCGCGCCGCCTGCGCCGAGCTGCGCGAGACGGCGGCCAATTCGCCGCCGGCCAAGGTGCTGATCAACGAATACCTCGACATCGCGCATGGCTTCTTCGGCGGCGATGAGCCGCGCTTTGCCAATGGCGTGCTCGACGCCATGGCCCGCACCTTGCGGGCGGCGGAGTTCACCGGCCCGTCGCGCCGCCGCGGTGGCTGAGGACCCGGCCGCGCTACCGGGCGAAGTCGCCCTCATCGCCCGGCATTTCCGCCGCCTCGCCGGGCCCGGCGCGCTGGACCTTGCGGATGATGCCGCGCTGCTCGACCCGCCGGCCGGCCGGCAATTGGTGCTCGCGGCCGATGCCATGGTCGCCGGGGTGCATTTCCTGCCCGACGACCCGCCGGAGACGATCGGCCGAAAGCTGCTGCGGGTGAACCTCTCGGACCTCGCGGCGATGGGCGCGGCGCCGCTCGGCTACCTGATGACCACCGCCCTGCCGCGCGACCTGCCGGCCGACTGGCTCGGCCGCTTCGTCGATGGGCTGGCGGCCGACCAGGCCGAATATGGGATCACGGTGCTGGGCGGCGACACGGTCTCGACCCCCGGGCCGCTCTCGCTCTCGCTCACCATCCTCGGCACGGTGGCGCCGGGCGCGGCGCTGCGCCGGGCCGGCGCCCGGCCGGGCGACGCGATCTATGTCTCCGGCACCATCGGCGACGGGGCGCTCGGGCTGCGGGTGCTGCAGGGGCGCCTGGCCGGCGATGCCGCGGGCCTGCTGGCGCGGCGCTACCGGCTGCCGGAGCCGCGGCTGGCCCTGGGCCAGGCGCTGGCCGGGGTGGCGCGGGCGGCGATGGATGTCTCGGACGGCCTGGTGCAGGATCTCGGTCATCTGTGCCGGGCCGGCGGCTGCGGCGCGGTGCTGCGGGCGGCCGAGGTGCCGCTCTCCGCGGCCGCGGCGGCGCTGGTCGCGGCCGACCCGGCGCTGCTGCCGCTGGTCCTGACCGGCGGCGATGATTACGAGTTGCTCTTCGCCGCGTCCGGTGCGCCGCTGCCCGCCCTGGTCGGCGGCACGCCGGTTACGCGGATCGGCGAATTCATCGCCGGCGCCGCCGCGGTGCGGGTGGTCGATGCCGACGGCGCCGAGATTCCCCTGCCGCAGGGCGGCTGGAGCCACTTCTGAAGCGACGTGGCCTGCGGTCTACCGCTGGGGTCCCGGCCCGGGGGCGGAGCCGCCCTGGCCACCGACTGGCATGCCGCCGCTCGGCCCGAACCGGCCGATATTGCCGAACAGCGCCTGCAGCATGGTCCGTTCGTTGCCCGGCACCGGCGTTTCGCGCGACACCATGGTCACCGCCTGGGCCTGGTCCTCGCCGACGCGCCGGACCTCCTGCACCGTCCCGCGGCCGTCGAAGGTGACGACGACCGTCTCCTGATCGGTGACCGAGAGCGCCCGGCCCGGGCGCTGCCGGGTCTTGCTGCTGATGTAGTACCAGATGCCGTCGCCGAAGGTGCTGGTCTGGGTGGGGGAGCCGAGCACCGCCTGGACATCCTGCCGGGTCTGCACACCCGGCGTGATCTCCTTCAGCTGCTCATCCGTGATCCGGTTGCCGCGCTGGATGGTCGGCGCCTGGAAGAAGCTGCAGCCGGGGAGCGCCAGCATGGCGAGGATGGCGAGGCCGGCGCCGCGCAGGGCGCGCGGACGGCGGGGCGGCGCGTTGACCGGGCGGGAAGGGCGATCCATGTCTGCGGCCGAATGCCACCTTGCCGCGTCCCGGTCAACCGCGACGCGGACCGCAACCCGAAGGACCCCGCCGCCATGGGCCTCTCCGCCCTGTTCCGCCGCAAGCCGCATGAGCGGGCCGGATTCGTGCTCTACGGCAAGGCGGTCGCCGCCGCCCGCGACCCCTTCTTCTTCGATGCGCTCGGCGTGCCGGATTCGCTGGATGGGCGGTTCGACCTGGTCGGGCTGCATGTCGCCCTGCTGATCCGCCGGCTGCGCCGGGATGCCGACCCGCGCGGCGCGGTGCTGGCCCAGGCGGTGTTCGACGCCATGTTCGCCGACATGGACATCAACCTGCGGGAGATGGGCGTCAGCGACCTTTCGGTCGGCAAGCGGGTGCGGGCGATGTGGGAGGCCTTCCATGGCCGCGCCCAGGCCTATGAGGCGGCGCTGGAGGCCGGTGATGCGGCGGCGCTGGCCGCGGCGCTGCGGCGCAACGTCTGGCGCGCCGAGGGCGCGACGACGCCGGAGGCGGACCGTCTTGCCGCCCAGGTGCTGCGCGCCGCTGCCGCCCTGGCGGCGCAGCCCTTTGCCGGGCTGCTGCAGGGCGAGGCCCGCTTCCCGGCGCCGGAGGCCCCGGCCGATGCTGCCTGAGTCGCCGCCACCCGAATTCTCCCGCCCGCTGGCGCTTGGCCGGGTCGGGGTGGAGGGCCGGACCGAATTGCTGGAGGCGGATGCGGCCGAATGCGCCGCGCTGGCCCGCCGCTTCGGCATCCCCGCCGTGGCCAGCCTGCGTGCCCGGCTGCGGTTGGAGCCGGAGGAGGATGGCAGCATCCGGGTGGCGGGGCGGCTGGAGGCTTCCGTGGTGCAGGACTGCGTCGTGACGCTGGAGCCGGTGGCCCAGCGTGTGGATGCCGCCATCGGCTTCCGCGTCCTGCCGGCGGGGCGGGAGGCTGCGGATGGCCCCGACGACCTAGACGAGATCGAGTCGGAGAATGACGTGGTCGATCTGGGTGAGGCGGTCGCAGAACAACTGGCGCTGGCGCTCGACCCCTATCCACGCGCCCCGGATGCGGCGTTGCCGCCCGAGGCGGTGGACGAGGCATCCGGCGCCTTTGCCGCCCTCGCCGCGTTGCGGCGGAAGGTATAGGGTTCCCGGCCGCGCCTCCGGCCGGGGGTGCGATGCTTGCACCAGGGGGGGTGGGGTGCTAAAGCCGCGCGCTCCCGCAGAATCCTGCTGTTTGTGACAAGAAAGGCTCGGCGCCATGGCCGTTCCGAAGAAGAAGGTTTCGCCCTCCCGCCGCGGCATGCGCCGTGCGCATGAGGCGTTGCCGACCCAGGCGCATGCCGAGTGCGCGAATTGCGGCGAACTGAAGCGCCCGCATCATGTGTGCGGCGCCTGCGGCCATTACGATGGCCGTGAGGTCATCGCTGCCGACGCCGTGAAGGGCGTGGTCCGCACCTGAGCCGCCACGCCCCGGCCGGCAAGGAACCGCAGATCGTGTCGAAGACTTTCTCCCTGGCCATCGATGCCATGGGGGGCGACAACGCACCCGATGTCGTGCTGGACGGGCTGGACCTGGCCGCGGAACGTCATCCGCAGGCCCGTTTCCTGCTCGTCGGCGATGAGGCGCGGATCGGCGGCATGCTGGCGCGCCGCCCGCGCGCGGCCAAGGTCTGCATGATCCGCCACGCGCCGGACGTCATCTCTTCGGAGATGAAGCCGACCGCGGCGCTGCGCCAGGGCCGCAACAGCTCCATGCGCATCGCCATCGACAGCGTCGCGGCGCGGGAATCGGCCGGCGTCGTCTCGGCCGGCAATACCGGCGCCTTGATGGCGCTGGCCAAGATCGTGGTGAAGACCCTGCCGGAGATCGACCGGCCGGCGCTGGCCGCGATCATGCCCTCGGCGCGGGGCGACGTGATCATGCTCGACCTCGGCGCCAATGTGCAGTGCGACGCCCGCAACCTGGTGGAGTTCGCCGTCATGGGCGAAACCTTCGCCCGGGCGGTGCTCGGCCTGACGGCGCCCACCTTCGGCCTGCTCAATGTGGGGTCGGAGGAGCTGAAGGGCGACGACCGGGTCCGCGCCGCGGCCGAGGTGCTGCGGGAAAGCCATATCGGCGCCAATTTCCACGGCTTCGTCGAAGGCCACGACATCACCGCCGGCACCGTCGACGTCGTGGTGACGGATGGCTTCACCGGCAACGTGGCGTTGAAGACCGGCGAGGGCGCGCTGAAGCTGATGCGCGACCTGCTGCGCCAGGTCTTCACCAGCAGCATCCCGGCGCGGATCGGCTACCTGCTGGCCCGCCCGGCGCTGGACCGGCTGCGCGAATGGATGGACCCGCGCCGCTACAACGGCGCCATCCTGCTCGGGCTGAACGGCGTGGTGGTGAAGAGCCATGGCGGCACCGATGCGCTGGGCTTCGCCCATGCCGTCGACGTGGCGATGGACATGGTGACGCATCACTTCAACGACCGCATCCGCGAAGGCCTAGCCCGCCTCTCCACCGCGCCGGCCGCGCCGCTGGCGCCTGTCCGGCCCTAGGAATCAGACCGTTGGGGAGCAGACCGTCATGGTGACCCGCGCCATCATCGCCGGCTGCGGCGGCTACCTGCCGGAACGCGTGGTCTCCAACGACGGGCTGGCCGAGGCCTTCGGCATCGAGACCTCCGACGCCTGGATCGTCGAGCGTACCGGCATCCGCCAGCGGCATATCGCGGCGCCGGGCGAGACCGCATCCGCCATGGGCGCGGCGGCGGCGCGGCAGGCGCTGGAGCGTGCCGGCATCCCGGGGGAGGCGGTGGACCTCGTCGTCTGCGCCACCGCGACGCCGGACAGCGCCTTTCCGGCGACCGCGGTGCGGATCCAGGCGGCGCTGGGCTCCTCGCGCGGCTTCGCCTTCGACATCGCGGCCGCCTGCACCGGCTTCGTCTATGCGCTCGGCGTCGCCGATGCGCTGATCCGCACCGGCCAGGCCCGCTGCGCCGTGGTGGTGGGGACCGAGGTCTTCTCCCGCATCCTCGACTGGACCGACCGCGGCACCTGCGTGCTGTTCGGCGACGGGGCCGGCGCGGTGGTGCTGGTGGCGGGTGAGGGGCAGGGCGATGCCAGCGATCGCGGCATCCTGTCGACCCACCTGCATGCCGATGGCCGGCATGGTGACATCCTGCACGTCGATGGCGGCGCCGGCTCCACCGGCGGCACCGGGATGTTGCGCATGGCGGGCAAGGAGGTCTTCCGCCACGCCGTCTCCAAGCTGGCCTCGGTGGTGGATGAGGCGCTGGCGGCGAACGGGCTGGTGCAGTCCGATGTGCGCTGGCTGATCCCGCACCAGGCCAATGCCCGCATCATCGAGGCCATGGGCAAGAAGCTCGGCCTGCCGCGGGAGCGGGTGGTGGTGACGGTCGATCGCCACGCCAATACCTCCGCCGCCTCGATCCCGCTGGCACTGGCCGATGCGGTGGGGCGCGGCCTGATCGAGCGCGGCGACCTGATGGTGCTGGAAGGCATCGGCGGCGGGCTGACCTGGGGCGCGGCGCTGGCGCGGTTCTGAGCCGCGGTCAGGCCGCGCTCGACTCCACCGCCTCCGGCTGCGCCCGCAGCATGGCCCGGGCGGCATCGCCCGGGATCGGCCGGCCGAACAGGTAGCCCTGGCCCTCGGTGCAGCCATCGGCGCGCAATTGCTCAAACTGCTCGGGCGTCTCCACCCCCTCCGCACTGGTCCGCATCCCCAGGGAGCCGCCGAGGCCGGAGATGGCGCGGACGATCGCCCGCGCATCGCCGCGCTTCTCCAGGTCCCGCACGAAGGACTGGTCGATCTTGATCTTGTCGAAGGGGAAGCTGCGCAGGTAGCTGAGCGACGAGTAGCCGGTGCCGAAATCATCCATCGAGATGCGGATGCCGAAACCGCGCAGCCGGTGCAGCACGCCCATGGTCACCACGGTGTCCTGCAGCATGATCGATTCCGTCACCTCGATCTCCAGCCGCGCGCCGGGCAGGCCGGAGGCGGCGAGGGCTTCGGCCACCGCATCCACCAGGCGCGGGCTGGCGAATTGCACGGCGGAGACGTTGACCGCGACCGAGACATCCGCCGGCCAGCGCGCCGCCTCGGCGCAGGCCTCCCGCAGCACCCATTCGCCGAGCGGCAGGATCAGCCCGGTCTCCTCCGCCAGCGGGATGAAATCGGCCGGTGAGACCAGCCCGCGCTCCGCATGGCGCCAGCGCAGCAGCGCCTCGAACCCCGTCACCCGGCCGGAGGCGAGGTTGATCAGCGGCTGGTAGAGCAGGTGGAATTCCCCGGCCGCCAGCGCGTGGCGCAGGTCGAGTTCCAGTTGCCGGCGCGCCTGCATCCTGGCGTCCATCTCGGGCTCGAAGAACCGCCAGGTGCCGCGGCCATCCGCCTTGGCGCGGTACAGCGCGAGGTCGGCCGATTTCAGCAGCAGGTCGGCGCTGCCGCCATCCTGCGGCGCGAGCGCGATGCCGACGCTGGCGCCGACCACCACCTGGTGCCCCTCGATCACGTAGGGCTCGGCGAGTTCGGCGATCAGCCGGCGGGCGAGGGCGGTGGCGGCGTCCGGCTGGGCCACCGTGGCCTGGATGATGGCGAATTCATCGCCGCCAAGGCGGACCACCGTGTCCGTCTCCCGCACCAGGCCGCGCAGCCGCAGGGTGACGGCCCGCAGCAACTCATCCCCGACCGGATGACCCAGCGTGTCGTTCACCGCCTTGAAGCGGTCGAGGTCCAGGCAGAGGACCGCGAATTGCTCGCCCCGCCGGGTGCGGGCCAGCGCTTCGTCCATGCGGGTGCGGAGCTGGGCGCGGTTCGGCAGGCCGGTCAGCGCGTCGTGCCGCGCCATGTGCTCGACCCGCGCCTCGGCCTGGCGGCGCTCGGTCATGTCCTGGAAGATGAGGATGCAGCCGCCGCCGTCCAGCGCCCGGCCGGCGACGGCGACGATGCGGTCGCCGCGCCGCTCCTCGAAGGCATAGGCGCTGCCGGGGGCGAAGATGCGACGGCGCGCGGCATAGACCTCCTCGGCGGAGGCGTCCGGGAAATGCCCGGCAGCGGTGCAGGTGGCGACGACCTTGTGGTAGGACATGCCGACCCGCAGCGTCCCGGGCGGCAGGCTCAGCACCGCGTTCAGCCGCGCATTGGCGACCACCAGCGTCTCCCCGGCATCGTACATCGCCAGGCCCATTGGCATGTTGTCCAGCGCTGCCTCGAACCGCCGGTTCTGCGTGCTGAGCGCCTGCACCAGCGCCTCCAGCCTGGCGTTCGCCGCGGCCAATTCCTCCGCCATCAGCCCCATGGCGCGGTCGGTGCGGCGGCGGTCACGCTCGGCTTCCGCATAGGCGGCGCCGACCAGGGCGCCGAGCCGGGCGATGTCGACCGCGCCGGCGGCATCGGTCGCCCGCGCCAATTGCTTGGCGAAGAGGCGGTGCAGGGGCCCCGGCATGCGGCTCAGGCCGCTTCCGACAGCAGCGTGATGGTCATGGTCTGGTTGTGCAGCTCCGCCGTGCCGGAGGCCGGGTGCGGCGCGATCTCCCCGTAGGAGTAGAAGCCGATCCGCCGCGTCCCCGGCGGCAGCCTGCCGGCGACGGCCTCGATCTCGTCATGGGTGCCCTGGCCCATCAGCAGGCGGCGGCCGATGCAGCTGACCAGCAGGGCGACGCTGTCGCCGGGCGCGCCCGCGCCGGCGGCGGCCTGGGACGCGGCCTCGGCCGCGCCGGCGGTCAGCCGTTCCGACCCGCCGCGCATCAGCTGGGCGACCCAGCCTTCCGGCACATCGCCGGCGAAGGTCATGCTGCGCGCCACCGGGTCGATCGCCAGCAGGGTGCGGACGATGTCGTGTTCCGGCCGGTCCGGGTTCCAGACCCGCAGCGGGTAGAACAGGCCGGTGCCCGGCAGGCCGGCGGCTTCCTCCCCCAGGTAGCGCTCATAGAGGTCGAGCGCCGGCGCGCCATCCAGCGCGCGGAGGATGTTGCCGTCCGAGCGGGTGACGCGGCGGGCCGGGCCGAAGGCGTCCCAGCCGCCGGCGCTGCCATGCGCCAGCCGCAGCGCATCGCCATAGAAGCCGATGGCGGCGACCAGGCCTTCCTGCGGCAGGTGGCCGCCGGCGCCGACCAGGGTGGCGCGGAAATGCGGACCGTCCCCGGCCAGGCCGCCGGTCACCGGCACCTGCCGGCCGAGCACGCCGGCCAGCCCGCCGACCAGGCCGCTGCCATTCACCCGTAGCCCGTCCGACAGGACGAAGACCCCGGCGAGGTCCGGCGCCGCCAGCGCCCGGCCGAGCGCCGCGCCGCAATCGCCCGACCGGTGCGGCCTGCAGTCCGGCTCCACCGCCAGGCGCAGCCGGGTGGCGCGGAAGGACAGCGCGAGGGCGGCGATGCCGTCATCCTCCACCTCCTCACCGCGGATCTGGCCGCCGGTGCTGCAACCGAGGAGGAGGGCACCGGGATGCGCGGCCTGCAATTCGCGGTGCCGGGTGCCGTCCGCCAATGCCTCCCGCGCGCCGAAATAGAGCACGAGGCCGGCGGGACCGCCGCCAGCCTCGGCGCCATGCCATCCCGCTGCCGGGGTCCAGGCCAGTTCGCTGCAACGCATCTGCATCCTCCGCCAGGGCGGCAGGATGCGGCAAAGGGGATAAGGTCCGGTTACCAGCCGGGCGCAACCCCAGGGTCACGCCCGGCCACCATCGGCGGGCCGGCGCGAAGCAGCGCTTGACCGCCGCAACCGATACGGGTTTCCTAAGCGACATAAGGGCTTGCAGGACCCAGTTGCGCCATGAACACGCTGACGCGTGCCAGCCTCGCCGAGGCGATCTACAGCCAGGTGGGGTTGTCGCGGAACGAATCCGCGGCGCTGCTGGAGGCCGTGCTGGACCGCATGGCGACGGCGCTCGAGGCCGGGGAGGCGGTGAAGATCTCCGCCTTCGGCACCTTCATGGTGCGGCAAAAGGGCCAGCGGGTCGGCCGCAACCCCAAGACGGGCATCGAGGTGCCGATCCTGCCGCGCAAGGTGCTGTCCTTCCGCCCGTCCCAGGTGCTGAAGGCGCGCATCAACGGCCAGGCCGTGACCGGCGCGGACGACGAGGCATGATCCGCCCGTGCCGATGAGCGAGGATGCCGGCGAGGCCAACCGGCTGCGCGCCCGCAAGGCGCCGACCGCCTTCCGCACGATCTCCGAGGTGGCGGACGACCTGCACATCCCGCAGCACGTGCTGCGCTTCTGGGAGACCAAATTCCCCCAGCTCAAGCCGCTGAAACGCGGCGGCGGCCGGCGCTACTATCGGCCGGAGGATATCGCCCTGCTGCGGCGGATCTCCGACCTGCTCTACACCCAGGGCTACACGATCAAGGGCGTGCAGCGGCTGCTGCGCGAAGGCGGGCTGGCCGAGGGCGAACTGGAATTGCCGCTGGGCGAGCCGGAGGCACCGCCGGGCAGCGTGCGCGCGGTGCTGGAGGAGCTGGAGGAACTGGCCGAGGAGTTGCACGCGCTGGCCGGGCGGTAGGGCCGATCGCTCATTGTCCGCGCGAAAGGGCCGCTGCTAGGCTCGGCGCAACGCGGAGGGACGACGATGCGGATGCGGCGCGCACCCTCGTTCGCGCCGCCGGCAAGGGCCACGGCCTGCTCGATGTCGAAGTCCGGGCGCTGCAGGGCGTACACGCCCGAGTTGCGCACCTGGCCATCGACCGTGAACGTGAAGGCACGGCCCTCGACGATGGTCACGTCGACGCGGGGGTCTCGGATGATCGGCTTGAGCTTCGCCTCGATGGCGCCGACCAGCTCGCTCTGCGACTTGCCGGCCACCTCGATCGAGCCGACGATCGGCAGGAGGATCTTGCCGGACTGGTCGACGGTGCGGCGGAACTGCTCGGCCTTGTCCACCTGGAACAGGTCGTTGATCTGGACTTCGATGCCGTCGCCCGAGGCAAAGATGTACTCGGAGTTCCCGGGGATCAGGTCGGCAGCGACCGGTGCGCCGATCTCGGTCGCGAAGGCGTCCTGCTCCACCTCGATCACGTCGATCTTGCGCAGGATCGGGATGGAAGTGGGCGT